>CP053031.1:2774485-3098106 GCA_021496505.1 Thermoleophilia bacterium SCSIO 60948
TAGCGCTTCAGCCTCGGCTCGCGGTCGACCTGCGGATAGGCCGCCTCGTTGGCCGCCAGCGCGGCTGCCGCCGTCAGCGCGTCGGCGGTCACGGTCGCGGGGTTCGCGCCGGGCTGGAGCACCTCGGCGCACAGCGCGGGCGTGTCGAGCCGGGACGGGTCGGCGGGACCACGGTGGCGCAGGGCATCGTCGGCGAGCGCGTAGGCGACCGGATCCATCGTCCCGATCGAGAGGTGGTCGGCCGTGTTGTTCGGGCAGACGTCCTGGGTCGCGACGTTCGTGATCTTGCCCTTGCCGGTGCGGAGCGCCGAGGAGCCGTTCTCGTCGCCGTTCGGAGTGACGACCGCGTCCGCGGCGGTGTAGATCTCGGTGTAGGAGATGCCCCTGAACGTCTCGGCTCGCGAGTTGAGCGCCGCGATGAAACGCGAATCGGCCGCCTGCTGAGCGTTCGCCGGCGCGCAGCCGCCACAGTCGCGCTCGGCCTGCGTCGTGCCGTGGTTCGAGCCCGCGAAGCCGATCACGTCGGCGACCATCTTCCGCGTACCGGGCCAGAAGCGAAGCGGCCAGCGCATCACCATGCCACCCTGCGAGTGGCCCATCGTCGCGATCCGGCGGTTGGCGAGCGCGTGCGTGCGGCGGATCGCGTAGGTCACGTACTGACCGCGGAGTTGGATGTCACCGAGGTTCGAGTCGCGGCCGCCGGGGTTGCGGTTCTGCGGTTGGTCGGAGACGCAGAACGGCCGGTCGGTCTGCTCGAACGCGCGCTCGTAGTTCCACGAGAAGTTCTGGTCGGAGTTGACGCCGGTGGCGGCGAGCAACAGGACGGGCTGCTTGCGCGCGTTGCGGATTCCGATCGAGCATTCGAGGCTCGCCTTGAGCTTGCTCTTCGGGACGGTGAGCTTCGGCCCCGGCTGGCCGAGCGGGGCGAACGGGCGCGCGGCCGAGGCGGGCCCCGCGGCGAGGAGGCCGGCGAGCGCGAAGGCGAGAATCAACAGGGGAGCGGTGGCCGACGAGCGGCGGTGACCTCGAGCTGGCATCGACCAAGCGTCGCAGGCGACCGGTCTCAGCGTCGCAGTCGCGCGCCCGCGGACTAAAGAACGTGTGCCGCGCAACCGAAAGAGTGGCGATGGCCTGGACGCGAGCCAGAACCCGCCGCCGGGCGACCCACCTCTCGATCGCGATCGCGATCGCTCTCGCGACCTGCGCGGTCCAGCTGCTCGACCCGGGCAACGCGACCCGGGCCGGCGCCTTCTACACCGTCGCCGTCGCCGTCGCTTCGATGAGCCTCGGCCTGCGCTGGGGGCTGGCGATCGTCGCGCTCAGCCTCGGACTCGACCTACTGAGCGACCCGCAGAGCTTCGCCGGCGCCGACATGCTCGCGCGCTGGCCGCGGCTCTTCGTCCTGATCGTCGTCGCGATCACCACGGCGCGGCTCACCGACCGGATCCGCGACGCGCTGCGCGCGTCGCGCCAATCGGAAGAGCGCTTCAGGCGTTCGTTCGAGGACTCCCACATCGGGATGGCGATCGTGGCGACGAAGGGTGAGCACGCGGGCGCGATCACCGAGGTCAACCCTGCCCTTGCCGATCTGCTGCGAACGCCCGCCGAGGACCTCATCGGCAAGAAGACGATCGCCTCGTTCATCCCCGAAGAGGACGCCCCGGCGATGGCGCGCGAGATGGCGCGGCTTCAGAGCGGCGAGATCCCGGTCCTGCATCGCGAGTTCGAGATAGTCGTGCCCGACGGGCACCGCAGATGGGTCAGCTTCACCGCGTCGATGGTGCGAGACGAGGACGGCGATCCGATCTACCGGATCTCTCAGATCGAGGACATCGACGCGCGACGTCGCGCCGAGGACAAGCTGCGCTGGCTCGCCGACCACGACGCGCTCACCGATCTTCCCAACCGGCGCCGCTTCGCGCGCGAGCTCGAGGCCGAGCTCGGGACCCGCAGTCGCGGCGCCGTCGTGATCTGCGACCTCGACGGGTTCAAGCAGGTCAACGACACCCTGGGTCACCCCGCCGGGGACCGCGTGCTCGCGCTCGTCTCGGAGCTGCTCAGGACGAGCGTGCGAAGCGGCGACATCGTCGCGCGGGTGGGTGGGGACGAGTTCGGCGTGCTGCTGCGCCGGGTCGACCCCGACTCGGTCGGACCGCTGGTCGACAAGCTGGTGGCCCAGGTCGACGCGGGCCTCGAGCTCGAACGTACCGCCGAAGCGCCCCGGGTGACGCTCAGCGCCGGCAGCGCCTGGTTCGACGCCGTCGAGGGGGCCGACCCCGGCGAACTGCTCGACCGGGCCGATCGCGCGATGTACGTCGTCAAGCAGCGCCACCACCGCAGCCGCGGCGGGGGCCTCGAAGGGTCCGAGGCGGCCGGCGCGCTCTAGCCGGCGCCCGCCGGTCGGTCAGTCGCGCGGTGTCGCGGCGTCGAGGCTCTCGGCGAGGCGCATCAGCGTCTTGCGCAGTTCGAGCCGCTGCTCGTAATCGAGTCCCATCGAGCGCCCGACCTCCTCGGGGACATGCTCGGCGCGTCGCTGCAGCTCGATCCCTCGGTCGGTCGCCTCGACGAGGACCGACCGCTCGTCCTCCGGCGCGCGACGGCGGCTGACGATCCCGGCGCCCTCGAGGCGCTTGACCAGCGGCGAGATGGTCCCCGAGTCGAGTTGGAGCTGTTCGCCGAGCTCGCCGATGGTCGTCGCGCCGCGCTCCCAGAGCACGAGCATCACCAGGTACTGGGGATAGGTCAGCCCGAGCGGGTCGAGAAGCGAGCGGTAGCGACCGGTGGCCGCGCGAGAAGCCGCGTACAGAGCGAAGCAGAGCTGCTCGCTCAGCCCCATTCCGTTCGATTTGACAGCGCCTTCCATCTGGAGAACGTACCTCGTTTCCCCTAATTCGGGTCGCTATTCGTACAACCCGGGCTTCAGCCTTCGTCGACGGTCGCGAGCGCCGTGTCGAGCCGCGCGACCTCGTCGGCGGTCGGCGAATCGACTAGTAGGACGACGTTGGCCGTCAGATAGCAACGGATCGTGATCGCGGTGTCGCAGCGCTCGTACTGCTCGCCCGCGGCCTCCGCGCTCGGGCTCACGATCAGCGAAGCCGCCCCGTGGGCGAGGTCGCTGCCGGGGGCGATCGAGTCGGCGCCGACCGCATCGGTGAAGCCGACCGTGTGAATCTCGGTCTCCGCCTCGCTCGACGCGAGCCGGGGGCCGAGCTCGATCCCCGCGCCGGCCTCGTTCGCAACCGCGACGAACGCGTCCGCCGACAGCAGCGACTCGGGCTCGGGGCGCAGAACGAGCGTCGCCGCGGCGGCCAGCGCCGCCGCGGCGATCGCGACCGCGAACGCGCGGCCCAGCCGGTTCACCCCTCTCCCCCCTCGAGCGAGCGGCCCGTCGCGATCGTGCCGACCGCCGGGTCGAGGTAGCGAGCCGGGTCGACCGTCGGTGCCGAGGGGGCCGATCCGGCGCGGACCTGGAAGTGGGTGTGCGGCCGCAGACACGGGCCGGTGCATCCCACCCGGCCGATCGTCTGCCCCGCCTCGACCGTGTCGCCGATGGCGACGTCGATCGCGCTCTGGTTGCCGAAGCAGCTCGTCAGCTCCTCCGCGCCGGCGAGCGGCGGGTCGAAGCGGTGGGCGACGCAGCTGTACTCGCCGTAGATCGGATTCGGCCCGGCGCCGACCACGACGCCGTCGGCCGGAGCGACGATCGGCTCGCCCTCGGCGGCCGCGATGTCGATCCCGTCGTGAAGGACGCCGAAGCGGTCTCCGAAGGCCGAGAGCACCGGCCCCTCGACCGGCACCGAGAGCGGTCCCTTCGACGCCGGCACCCGCTCCCCCGCGCGAGCCCCGAGCCGCGAGGCGAGCTCGAGCGCGCGGTCCGGGTCCGGGAGCGTTCCGCGCGCCGCGATCGCCTCGGCGTATCGCTCCGGAGCGCCCGCCGATTCGAGCGCGTAGGCGAGACCGGGGATCCGCTGCTCCGCGGGGATCGTCGAGGCGGCACCGGCGGTTTCGAGCTGGTCGACCGCGGCGAGGATCGTCCAGTCGAGACCGAGGCCGTCGGCCGTCGAGCGCAGGAGCTCGAGCTCGTCGGCCGGGATCGTCCGCTCGGCCAGCGCGCTCGGCTCGGTCTCGGGCGCCGCCTCGAGCTCCGCGGCCGGGGCGGGAGCGGCCTCGAGCGCCGGCGGGTCGGGTGTTGTGAGCGCGAGCGTGATCAGAACTCCCGCCAGCGCCCCGGCGAGTGCCGGCAAGACCCAGTCGACGAGCGCCCGCATCGTGGGCAAGCTAGCGGTCGAGCTCGCCCTCCGGGCGCGGCCGATCAGCCCCCGAGCTCGTCGGGCTCCTGCTCGAGCTCGATCCCGAAGCGCTCCCGGACCCGGTCTCGGATCTCGCCGCGAAACGCGTCGAGGCCGGCGTACGTGGCGGTGCCGTCGTTCACCAGGACGAGCGCGTTCGCATCCCAGGTCCGCATCCCGTGGGCGGCGTGGCCGCGCATCCCGGCCGCCTCGATCAACCAGCCCGCCGCGAGCTTCTCGGTCCCGTCGGGCTGCGGGTAGTGGGGCGGCTCGGCCGGTGCGGCCGCGGCGCGGACCCGGTCGAGCAGCTCCGTGCCGACGACCGGGTTCTTGAAGAACGAGCCGCTGTTGGCGACCCGAGTCGGGTCGGGAAGCTTCGTGGCGCGGACGGCGATCACCGCGTCGCGGACCTCGGCGAGGCTCGGTGCCTCGATCCCGCGGCGCTCGAGCTCGGCCGCGAGCGAGGCGTAGAACGGCGGCCGCGGGTCGCGCCGGGACAGCCTCAGCGTGACCGCCGTGACGATGTGGCGTCGCGTCTCGACGCGCTTGAAGATGCTCGTCCTGTAGCCGAATCCGCAGGCCTCCGGACTCAGGAGGACGAGATCGCCGGAGAGCAGGTCGAGGGCCTCGACCGCGACGACGGTCTCCGCGAGCTCCTGCCCGTAGGCGCCGATGTTCTGAACCGGAGCGGCTCCCATCGTGCCCGGGATCGCGGACATCGCCTCGATCCCCTGGAGGCCGCGCTCGACGGCGAGGGCGCAGATGTCGTCCCAGATCTCGCCGGCCCCGACGCGCAGCTCGGCGCCGCGCGAATCCTCGGCCAACACCTCGACGCCGCGGATCCGGTTGAGGATGACGAGGCCCTCGAAGCCGATGTCGGCGGCGATCACGTTGCTGCCAGAGCCGAGGACGATCAGCTCGAGTCCGCGCGAGGTCGCGACCTCGACGGCCTGCCCGAGCTGCCTGGCGTCGTGGACCTCGGTGACGAGCGTCGCGGGGCCGCCGAGCCGCATCGTCGTCAGCTCCGAAAGGGGGACGTCGCGGCGCAGCTCGAGGTCCGGCGGGCTCATCGACGCGTCAGCTTCGCAGGCCGCGGCGGCGGCGAGCGCCCGGCGTCAGGCCGAGCGCCCGGCGAGCACCTCTTCGGCGACCTCGCTCTCGTCGGCGCGCTCGCCGACCGTTCCGACGACGGGGATGTCGCGCTCCTCGGCGAGCTCGGTCAGCGCCCGCTGCATCTCGGAGACGATCGAGTCGTAGACCTTCTCGCGATCGGGGTCGGCGCCGAACTCGGTCTCGAGGTGGATCGGCGGAAGCACCTGGATCGTGATCTGGGCCGGCAGCGGGATCCGCAGCGGCAGGTCGAGGACCGTGATCCCCCACGGCGGCGCGACCTGCACGGGCAGGACCTTGAGGCGCAGCATCTTGTCGAGCCCGAGCGCCTTCGAGGCGCGCTCGCCGCGGGTCAGGAACAGGGCGGTCTCCTGACCCCCGATCGCGACGACCGGGACGATCGGCGCACCGGCCTCGAGCGCGATGTCGATGAACCCGCGGCGACCGCCGAAGTCGACCTCGTCGGATTGCCAGCTCGGGCGGTAGGTCTCCCAGTCGCCGCCGGGATAGACGAGCACCGCCGCTCCCTCGGCCAGCGCGCGACGGGCGTTGTCGGGGGCGGCCGGGATCATCCCGTATTTGCGAAGTCCCGCGAGCCCCGGAATCCGGAACAGCATGTCGTGGGCGAGCTGGTGGAAGCGGCGCCGGGTGCCGAAGAACTTCGCGAACTCGTAGCCGAAGACGAACGTGTCGGCGATCAGGCTGCCGCCCGAGTGGTTGCCGACGAGCAGCACCGGGCCGGTCGCCGGGATCTGCTCGATACCTCGGACGTGAGGCCGGAAGTAGGCGCGGGTGAGAGCGCGGTAGCTCGCGAGGGTCTGCTCGATGAACTCCGGGTCGCGCTCATCGAGCGGGTTGTCCGAGCGCTCGGAACCCGGGGTGAAGTCGTGCGCGAACGCGGCCGCGCTGGCGCGCGTCGCGCTGATCGCGCTCGAGGCCGCATCCACTCCGCGGGTGGCGATCGCCGCGCCGATCTCCCCGACCTCGCCGAACATGCCCGCGATCATCCCAGCTTCCCTACCCGCGCGTGACGCTCGTTCACCCGCGGGCTCGCGAGGTACGGGGCGCTACTGCTCGATCACGACCTCCGCTCCGAGCGGCAGCGCGTCGATCATCGCGTGGAGATCGTCCGCCGTCGCGTGCGGGCAGCCGTTCGAGGTCGCGCCGCCGGCCGTGTTCTCCGGTGAGCCGTGGATCGCGATCCGGTTGCCGCCCGACCAGTCAGCGGGGACGTTGGGCTGGATCGCCGCGACCGCGATCGCGCAGCAACCGTAGATGGGGTCGATCCCACTCGTCAGCTCGTCGGTGACCGAGAAGGTGCCGATCGGCGTGGTCGAGTCCGGAGCGCCGATCGTGACCGTGAACGAGCGTTCGACCCTCGTGCCGTCGAGGATCTGGGCGCGCTGCTCGGAGAGGTCGATGTGGATCGACATCGAGGTCGTCGAGGTGCCGACCTTCGCGTCGTCGAGGCGGATCCAGGCGAGCTCGCCGTTGGCGACGAAGTGGGTCGGCACCCCGACCCAGTCGCCCTTGCGCTCGATCACCGAGTAGGCGGTCTCCGAGCCGAACTCGGTCACCGAGTCGACGGTCGTGATCACGGATCCGCCCGGCGCGTCGCGGAGCTCGACCGACTGGCCGTCGCGGACCCAGACGATCTCGTGGCGCGACGCCTCGCGGCGGGCGGCGCGACGGGCGGCGCGGCGCTTGCGCTCTGCCGCGGCGCGAGCGGCGATCCGCTTCGCCGCCGGCGCCGGGTTGAGATCCGCGGTCGTCGTGATCGGGGCCACGACACCCTCGGCGGCCTGAGCCGGCTGGGGACCGCGGTTCGGGCCGAAGTTGACGAGCAGCGCCGCGACGGCGAGGACGACGATCAGGCCGGTGGTGAAGAAGCGCCTCACACCACGGCCTTCGTGCGGCCGCGCGTGGGCGCTTAGCGATCTACGTCATTCGTCCAGGCGGCTTGACCGGCTGTGGAGAGAGTCGCTACGCGCGCTGGTCCACGAGATCGAGACCCTTGCGCACGTTGCGCTCGATCCCCTTCGCGACGACCTTCTCGAGCCCCGGGACGACGGCGCCCTCGAAGCTGATCTCGTAGCGCATGTGGGTGCCGGTCCCCGACGGGCTCAGCAGGATCTCGCCGCGGTGGCCCCTTGACCGCGGTGCGGTTGGTGATCCGGTAGCGGATCACCGAGTCCGGCTCGCACTCCGTCACCGTCTCGACGATCGGCGGCAGCGGCCCGATCCGCAGCTCGCGCTGCGACCCGACACCGTTGCGCGAGGACTCGCCGTCGCGAAGCCGCTTGATCTTCGCGCCGAAGAGCGGGCCGAGGTTCTCGTGCTCGGACATGAACGCGAACACGCGCTCCGGCGGCTTGGAGAAGTCTCGCTCGATCAGGACCCTGGCGCTCACGGACGGGCATCCAACCACGCCGAGGGGGCGAGGCGCGCCGCGCCCCCTCGGCGGCCCCCTCCGGGGAGGATCGGCCGGTCCGCCGTCAGATCGATGCCGCTGCGGCGCGCAGAGCCTCGGCGGTCTGAGAGTCGGCCGGCAGGAACGCCTCGATCGAGAGCTCGGCGGCGGTGACGTCGAGAGCCGTCCCGAACGTTGCGACCGTGCTGAGGAAGCTGAGCTCGCCGCCGCTGCCGTCCGAGATCCGCAGCGGGACCGCGACACGCTCCCCGGTCGGGCCGATCAGCTGGTCCTCGCCGATGACCGGGAACCCGAGCGCCTCGTCGAGCAGGTCGCCCAGCATCGCGTCGCCGGAGACCGCGAACTCGCGCCGAAGCCGGTCGATCAGGTGCGCGCGCCACTCTGCGAGGTTGACGATCCGCGGGGCGAGGCCGTCGGGATGCAGGCTGATCCTGACCACGTTGGGCGGCGCTTCGAGCAGATCCGGGTCGACGCCCGCGGTCAGCAACCCGATCGCCGAGTTCGCCGCGACGAGGTTCCAGCCGCGATCGATCGCGAGCGCCGGGAAGGGCTCGTGCGCCTTCAGGATCGAGTCGAGCGCGGCGCGGATCGGCTCCATCTCCGGCGAGTGGAGGTCGCGCTCGCCGAAGCTCGGTGCATGCCCGGCGGCGACGAGGATCTGATCGCGCTCGCGGAGCGGCACGTCGAGGCGTTCGCAGAGCCGGAGCACCAGATCGGGACTCGGCGTCGCCCGGCCGGTCTCGCAGAACGAGAGGTGGCGCGCCGAGGTCGCGGCGTCGAGCGCGAGCTCCATCTGCGAGAGCCCGCGACGCCGGCGCCACTCGCGAAGCAGCGTTCCCGCCCTGTCGTTCTTCGCCGCGACGGCCACGGCGGCACCGTATCCGGGCCGCCGTGGCTCGGGCGAGCGGGCGCGCCGGCCGCGAGCCCGCGGCGACCGGCCTCGGGGTAGCTTGGGCGGATGGAGGCGAGCGCAGGCCGTGACTTCCGCACCGCCCTGACATCCGGGGACGTGATCGTGACCGACGGCGGGATCGAGACGCGGATCATGTTCGAGACCGATTACGAGCTCGACCCCGATGTCCAGGTGGCGGCGATGGTCGGCGATCCGAGGGGCCGAGCGCTGATCCGCGAGGTCTACGCGAGCTACGTGCGGGCCGCCGAGCGCGCGGGCGTCGCAATCGTGATCGGAACGCCGACCTTCCGTGCCTCGCGCAACTTCGCCGTCCGAGCCGGTCTGGGTGGCGAGGTCGAGCGGCTCAACCGCGAGGCGGCGGAGATGCACGCCGAGATCCGCGCGACCGCCGAGGTGCCGGTCTACGTCGCGGGCGTCCTCGGCCCGGCGCGCGACGCCTACACGCCCGGTGAGGCGCCGGACGCCGCCGAGGCGGCCACGTACCACGCCGAACAGGCCGAAGCGCTCGCCGCGTCCGGCGTCGACCTCCTGTTCGCCGCGACCTTCCCGGCCGTCGCCGAGGCGACGGGCGCCGGGCGCGCGATGGCAGCCACGGGCCTCCCCGCGGTCGTCTCCCTGGTGCTCGGCCCCGACGGCGCGGTGCTCGATGGCACGCCGCTCGGCGAAGCCGTGGCGCAGATCGACTCGGCGGTCGAGCCGCGAGCCGCGTACCTCTCGCTGTCGTGCATCCACACGAGCCTCGCCGAACGCGCTCTCGCCGCCTGCCCGCCCGAGGCGCGAGACCGGATCCTGGAGTTGAAGGCGAACGGGTCGCCGCTGCCGACGGAGGAGCTCGTGAAGCTGGACCACCCGGTCGCCGATCCGCCCGACGAGTTCGCCGCGCGGATGTGGGACCTCCATGACCGCGAGAGCCTCCAGGTTCTCGGCGGCTGCTGCGGAACGACGGTCGCCCACATCGAGGCGCTCGCCGGACGCATCGCGAACCCAGCCGACCATCCGGCCGGCTGAATTCGGCACGAGCCGACCGGGCGGTTCAGGCCAGGGTCGCCCGGAGCCGCACCATCGCGTCGAACGCTCGCGTTCGGTTGACGAGGTTCGGCTGCATCGGCCCGTCCCCCGCGCGCCGTCGCAGCTCGGTCGCGACGGTCACGTAGAGGCGCTCCGGGTCGCGCCAGCCGAGGTAGGGGCGCGCCTCGGGCGAGGCGAGCATCGCCGCGGTCAGCTCGTAGGCGGGCGCGCCATCGCCCGCGCGTCGCGTCAGCTCGGCGTCGATCCAGCGGAAGTAGTCGCGCATCGTCTCGACCGCCGGGCGGCCGGCGACCGGTCCGTGGCCCGGGACGTAGACCGAGGCGTCGAGCGAGAGCAGGAGCTCGGTCGCGGCGATCCAGTTCGCGACGGGTCCATGCCACATGATCGGTGTCACCCCGACGAACAGGACGTCGGCGGCGAAGACGACGGACGCGTCCGGGACGTGGACGACGAGATCGCCGGCGGTGTGCGCGGGTCCGACCTCGATCAACTCGAGCTCGCGGCCGCCGACGGTCTCGGAGCCGCGGCCGCTGAACGCCTCGGTCGGCTCTCGCGTCGCGTTGCCCGCGAACCCGAACGGAGCGAGGCGCTCGGAGAGATAGGCGCCGAGGCGCCCCGGCCTTCCCGGCAGCCGTGATAGCGCCGAGCTCAGGCGCTTCGATCGCGCGAGCTCGCCGGGCGGCGGCTCCTCGCGGATCGCCGCGAGGCTCGGCTCCGAGGTGACGATCCGGATCCCCGGCGGGAGCTCGCCGTTGCCCCACCAGTGATCCCCGTCGGAGTGGGTGTTGATCGCCAGCTCGACCGGGTTGCCATCGAGGTGCGGCGCCATGGCGTCGAGCATCCGGCGCGCCTGGCGGCGGTCCCAGGTCGTGTCGACGATCGCCGCCGAACCGTCGCCGACGACGAGGCCCGCGTTCGCTTCGCCGAGTCCGCCGTCGGGCTGGATCCATGCCCACGTCCGCTCGCCGACCTCCCTCAGGCCACCGGGGAACGCGGCGACGCCGCCACGCAGGTTCGTCTCAGGCATTCGGTCCGGCCGTCTCGATGATCCGCAGATCGCGAACCGCGCCGTCGCCGAGGACGGCGAGCGCCTCCTGGTAGCCAGGACTGTCGTGCGCCGCGATCGCGGCCTCGAGGCTCGGGAACTCGATCACGACCGTGCGCTCGCGAAGCCCGGACTCGTAGACGACCTGCGGTGTGCCGCGGGCCAGGAACCTGCCACCCGCCGCGCCCATCGCGGGGCCGGCGAGCTCGGCGTATGCGGCGACCTTGCTCGGGTCGGAGATCGAGCGGTAGGTGTTGATCCACAGCGCTGGCATCGAGTCGTCCTATCAAGCGCGGACCGCCCGCGCACCCCGCCGCGCCGCGAGGATCGGATAGGACTCGTGCGGTGATCGAAGACGCGGCGGACATCACGACGGAGGAGGAGCTGCGGGCCCTGGTCGGGGAACCGGTCGATCGCGTCCGCGACAAGGACCGTCCCGTGCTCAGCGAGGCCGACCGGATCTTCCTCGCCGCCTCGCCGATGTGCCTGATCGCGACGTCGGGCCCGGACGGGCGCTGCGACGTCTCCCCGCGCGGCGATCCGCCGGGGTTCGCGCAGGTCATCGACGAACGGACCATCGCCCTCCCCGAGCGCGCGGGGAATCGTCGCGCCGACAGCCACCGCAACATCCTCGCCAACCCGCAGATCGGGACCCTGTTCCTGCTGCCGGGCCGCGGCGACACGCTGCGGATCAACGGTCGCGCGCGCCTCGTGCGCGACCCCGGCGTCCTCGAGCGCATGGTCGTCAAGGGCCACAGGCCGAAGTTCGCGATCCGGATCGACGTCGAGACGGTGTTCTTCCACTGCGCGAAGGCGTTCATGCGCTCCGAGCTCTGGAACCCCGACACGTGGAATCCCGAGGCGGCACCGACCCGAGCCCAGATCGCCAAGCAGCTCGAGCGGCCGGGCGACTCGCTCGAGGAGCTCGAGCGCTACTACGACCCCGACGAGTACCGGCGCAAGCTCTACGCCGACTGAGCGGCGGGCTCGATCGCATCGTCGGCCGGCGTGGAGCCGACGTCGCCGACGGCGCCCTGGACGGCCTCGAAGAGGTCGGCCCCCGGAGCGATCGCCGCGGCGAAGCTCGACAGGTAGAGCAGGTTCTTGAAGAACAGGACGAGGTCCTTCGGCATCCGGAATCCGTTGCGCGCGAGCACCCGCAACAGCCGCCCGACCGAGTCGCCGAGGCGCTCGAAGGTCACCGCGCCGTCCTCGCGGCGCTCGAGCCGCTCGACCTCCGCCGTCAGCTCGGCGAGCAGCGCGTCGCGGTCGGCGGTCGGCGGGATCGCGCCGAGCTCGGCGAGCGCATCGATCTGGCCGGCGGCGTCGGACGCCGCGAACGCCATCAGGTAGCGGGCGACCTCCCCGCGCTGGCGCTCGTCCAGACGCCCGCAGATCCCGAAGTCGACGAGCGAGAAGTCGCCATCGGGGGTGACGAGGACGTTGCCCGCGTGCAGGTCGCCGTGGAAGACGCCGTGGACGATCGTGGCGGTGAGCACGCCGCCGATCGCGACGCGGAGCAGGCGCTCGCCGTCGACGTCGGCGCCGAGCACCTCCGGTGCCTTGTCGTAAGAGACGCCCGGAACTCGCTCCATGACGACGACGCGCTTCGTGACGAGCTCGGGCAGCGGGCGCGGCACGCGGACGAAGTCCATCCCGGCGCCTTCGAAGATCGCGGCGCTCTCGACGAGGTTCTGGGCCTCGAGGCGGAAGTCGAGCTCCTCGAGCGTGAGCTGGGCGAAGAGCTCGAGGAAGCCGCCGAGGTTGGCGAAGCGGATCCCTTCGTGAAGGCGCTCGGCCGCGGCGGCGCCGAGCGCCAGACCACCGATGTCCGAGCGAAGCTTCGAGCGCAGGCCCGGCCGACGAACCTTGACCACGACCTCTTCGCCCGACGCGGTCTTCGCGACGTGGACCTGCCCGATCGAACCTGCGGCGAGCGGCTCGGGATCGAGCTCGGCGAGCGCGTCCGCGCCGATCTCGCGTGCGATCAGGTCCTCCACGACCGCGAAGTCGATCGGCGGCGCGTCGTCGCGACACCAGGCGAAGGCCTCGACCCAGTCGCGCGGCAGCAGGCCGTCGGCGGAGGCGATGAACTGGCCGAGCTTGATGTAGGCGGGACCGCCGGCGCGGACGAGTCGCTGCGCGCGCTTGACCGTGCCCGCCGAGGCGTCGGGCGGCGCGATCGGCGCCCCCATCGCGCGGGCGGCGGCGGTGAGCAGGACGACCGGCGCGTCGGGCGCGGCCGCGGAGACGGCGCGCCAGGCGGTCGTCGCCAGCGCTCCGACGGTGTCGGTCCAGATCCGCGGCTGCGCGAGTCCGGAGGCCTCGCGCGCGATCTCGCGGCGCACCGCGGGCAGCTCGAGCGCCCAGACGCGAGCGGCCTCGGCCAGCGCGACGTCGTCCGCCGCTGCGGTGGTTGGCACCCCTGCCATCCACTACATCAAACCATGTAATGGTCTGGACGGCGGAGCTATGTGCCGCAGCCCACACGAACGCCGACCGGGATAATCGGCGGCGTGACCTCCGTGCCCGTCGCCGATCCGGCTCGCGCCGCCGAAGCCTCGCTGCCGCCCCGCCCGGGCCTCAGCCGGGCGATGATGAGCGCGGGCTTCATGCTCACGCCGACCCGCTTCCTCGAGGCCTGCCGTGAGGACTGTGGCGAGTACTTCACGCTGCGCCCGCAGGCCGACCGCCGGCTCGTCGTCACCTCGGACCCGGTCGCGGTGCGTCAGGTCTTCAAGGGCGATCCGAAGCTGCTTCACGCCGGCGAGGCGAACATCGTCCTCGCGCCGATCCTCGGCTCGGCATCGACCCTGCTGCTCGACGGGGCCGAGCATCTGCGCCACCGAAAGCTCCTGCTGCCGCCCTTCCACGGCGAGCGGATGCGCGCCTACGAGGAGGCGATCACCGCGATCGCCGAGCGGCACGTCGCCGCCTGGCCGCGCGGGCGGCGCTTCGGCGTACTCGACAGCATGCAGGCGATCACGCTCGAGGTGATCGAGCAGGCCGTGCTCGGCGTTGAGTCGGCCGAGCGGCGCCGCGAGGTCTCGCGCCCGCTGCGCCGACTGCTCGACATGATCGGCTCGCGCGCCTGGATCCTGGCGTTGATCGCGGCCGGCGATCGCAGCGGTCCGCGCAGCCCCTGGGGCAAGCTCCGAGCCGCTCGCACCGAGGCCGACCTCGTGCTCGACCGCCAGATCGCCGAGCGCCGCGCCGACGCTCACTCCGACGAGCGCGGCGACATCCTCTCGCTGCTCCTCGACGCCCGCGACGAGGACGGCGACGGCCTCTCAGACCAGGCGCTCCGCGACGAGCTCGTCACGCTGCTCGTCGCCGGACACGAGACGACCGCCTCGGCACTCGCCTGGACGCTCGAGCGTCTCAGCCGCGAGCCGGAGGTCCTCGATCGGTTGCTCGGGTCGCTCGGCACGGGCTCCGACGAGTACATCGACGCGGTCATCAAGGAGTCGCTGCGGCTGCGACCGGTCGTGCCGGCGGTCGCGCGCCGGCTCCAGACGCCGATGCGGTTCGGTCCATGGGACCTGCCCGCAGGCGTCCACATCGCGCCTTCGATCTTCCTCCTGCACCGCCGACCCGACCTCTACCCCGAGCCGCTCGCGTTCCGCCCGGAACGGTTCCTCGGCGACGGTGCGCCGGGAACCTACGAATGGATCCCGTTCGGTGGCGGCGTGCGGCGCTGTCTCGGCGCGAGCTTCGCGATGTTCGAGATCCGCGCCGTGCTGAAGGTCGTGCTCGCGAGAGTGCAGCTCGAGCGCACTCCCGGCCGCCGCGACGAGGGCGTGACCCGCCGCGCGATCACGTTCGCGCCGTCGCGCGGCGGGCGGATCCGGGTTGCGTCCCGAGCGGTCGCCTAGGACCAGCTCGGCATCATCGACTCTGGGTAGCGAGCTCCGAACGCCCCGTCGGGGACGATCTCGCCGATTTGCCCGAGATCGGCATCGCTGAGCTCGATGTCGGCCGCCGCGGCGTTCTCGGCGAGCCTGTCGACGTTGCGGGTGCCGGGGATCGGGACGATGTCGTCGCCCTGGGCCAGCAGCCACGCGAGCGCGAGCTGCGTGACCGTGACGTCCTTCTCCGCGGCGAGTGCCTGCAGTCGTTCGATCGCCTCGACGTTGCGCTCGTAGTTGCCCGGCTGCCAGCGCTCGTCCCACGAGCGCATGTCGTCCTGCGGGTACTCGGACGCCGGCTTCACCTCAGAGGTCAGGAAGCCGCGACCGAGCGGCGAGTACGCGACGAACCCGATCCCGAGCTCGCGGATCGTCGGCAGGACCTCCGTCTCGACGGCGCGCTCGAATATCGAGTACTCCGACTGCAGCACCGAAACCGGGAACTCACCGTGTGCGCGCCGGATCTCGTCGGGCCCCGCCTCGCTCAGACCGAGGTAGCGGACCTTGCCCTCGGTGACCAGCTCGCCGACCGCCCCGGCGACGTCCTCGATCGGCACATCGGGATCGACGCGGTGCTGATAGAGCACGTCGATGTGGTCGGTGCCGAGGTGGCGCAGGCTGTTCTCGGTCACCTCGCGAATGTGCTCGGGGCGGCTGTCGAAGGTGGGCGGCCGGTCCTCGGGCAGCGGAAGCACGAAGCCGAACTTGGTCGCCAGCACGAGGTCGTCGCGAATCCCCTCGGAGGCGCGGCCGACGAGCTTCTCGTTCGAGCCCGTGCCGCCGCCGTAGAGCTCCGCCGTGTCGATCATCGTGACTCCGAGGGCGTGCGCGCGACGGATCACCTCGATGCTTCGCGCCTCGTCGCCTCCGGGCCCGTAGGCCATGGTCATCCCCATCGTCCCGAGTCCGATGGCTCCGGCCTCGAGCCCCTGCGATCCCAGTCTGCGTGTTCTCACGATGTCCCTTTCGATCAACCAACGAACCAGTTGGTTACTTGCGTCCAGGCGAGCTTACCAACCAGTTGGTTACCATCGCCTGCGATGGCGGTTCGAGACGCGGCGGCGACCAGGCGAAGGCTGCTCGACGCGGCGAGCGAGGAGTTCGCCGTTCACGGGATCGCGGGCGGCCGGGTGGATCGGATCGCCGCGAACGCGAACGCGAACAAGGCGCAGATCTACACGTACTTCGGGAGCAAGGAGGGCCTCTTCGACGCGGTCTTCGCGGAGATGCTCGACGCGATCATCGATGCGGTCCCGCTCGACGCCGTGGACCTCCCCGGCTACGCGGTCGCTCTCTACGACGAGTACGTCGCCCGGCCCGAGCTCATCAGGCTCGCGACGTGGGCGCGGCTCGAGCGCCAGCCCGAGGGCGACCTGCTCGGTCCGCGCGTCGCCGGTGAGCTCGACCAGAAGCTCGCCGCGATCGCCGCCGCCCAGGCGTCGGGACACGTCGACGCGTCGCTGGACCCCGGTGACGTCTACGCGCTCGTCACCACGCTCTCGATGGTCTGGTCGCCGGCCAGCGTCATCGTCGCCGCGTCGAAGTCGGACCCGGACCCGGTCCACGAGCACCGCCGCGAGTTGCTCGCGGAGATGGCGCGCCGGATGTTTGCCCCGGCGCGAGCTTCGTCCTGAGCGCTAGGGGGCGATCGCGAACACCCGCGCCGGGAAGCCGGAGCCGCCCTTCGGCTTCGGCCAGCTCGCGACGACGAGCGCGCCGGTCGGCGGCAGCTCGGACGGGATGTGCAGCAGCTCGATCTGCCAGCGATCGGCGCCGAGGATGTAGGTCTCGGCGGGGACCTCGCCCGCGGCGACCTTGATCCCGGGGTCCGTGTCGGTCATGTCGTGTCCGACGCCGACCACGCCGCGGCCCTCGACGAGCAGCTCGAGCGCGTCGACGCCCCAGCCCGGGTAGTGCGAGGTGCCATCGGAGTCCTTGTTGGCCATCGCCTCGCCGTCGGGCCAGCGCTCGCCCCACCCGGTGCGAAGCGCCACGAAGTCGCCCTGCTCGATCCGGCCGTGCTCGGCCTCGTGAGCCTCGATGTCGGCGGCGGACACCGCGTGGTCGACGTCCGCGCCCACCTGCTCGGTCACGTCGACGACGACGAGCGGAGAGATCATGTCGGTGACCGGAAGCTCGTCGAGCAGCCGCCCGCCGTCGGTGAAGTGACCCGGCGGGTCGCAGTGCGTGCCCCACTGGCCGACGTGGCTGTAGCGGTGGGCGAGGAAGCCCGAGCCCATCTCGCCGACGCCCTCGGCGAAGTCGTAGAGGACGGTGCGCTCCTCATCGGGGAAGCCGTGGTAATGCGGCGTCCCGGGCTCGAAGGCGTGGGTCATATCGACCCAGCGGCAGGACTTAAGATCGGCGAGGACGGCCTTGAGGTCGGGCATCGGCGCAGTATCCCCAACGGCCGCGGGCATAGCATCGCGATTCGATGACGACCTGGATCGCGCTGCTGCGCGGGATCAACCTCGGCTCGCGAAACCGCGTCACGATGCCTGAGCTGCGCGCCGGGCTCACGCAGCTCGGGTTCGCAAACGTGCGGACACTGGTCCAGAGTGGGAACGTCGTCCTCGACTCCGAGCTCGACGGGGACGGTGTCGCCCGGGCGGTCAGCGACCTCGTCGCACGCGACTTCGACGTCGTGACGCCGACCGTCGTCCGCAGCGCGGCCGAGCTCGACGACGTGATCGCCCGCAACCCGATGCGCTCGGAGGCCGATGCCGAGCCGAAGCTCTTCCAGGTCAGCTTTCTCGCCGAGGAACCACCGTCCGAGCTGGTCGAGGCGCTCCTGAGCGCCGACATCGGCGACGAGCGCGTCGCCGTTTCGGGTCGCGAGATCTATTCGCACCACCCCGGCGGGATGCAGCGCTCGAAGCTCGGCAGACAGACCACCGACAAGAAGCTCAGCGTCGTCGTCACCGCCCGCAACTGGAATTCGGTGACGAAGCTCTCCGCGCTCGCCCGGAACGATGACTGAGCCGATCTTCGAGGCGTTCGAGGAGCGACGGATCACGGTTCCGCGCGGCGAGATCAACGTCCGCGTCGGCGGGAGCGGGCCCCCGCTGCTCCTGCTCCACGGCTGGCCGCAGACGCATTTGATGTGGCATGCCGTCGCGGCCGGGCTCAGCGACCGATTCACGATCGTCGCCGCCGACCTCCCCGGCTACGGAAACTCGTTTCGTCCCGAGCCCACCGATGACCACGCGCCGCATTCCAAACGCGCGATGGCCTCTGACCTGATCGCGGCGATGGCGGTGCTCGGCTACGGCCGCTTCGCGCTCGCCGGTCACGACCGCGGCGGCCGCGTCGCCTACCGGATGGCGCTCGACCGCCCCGACGCGGTGTCGGCGCTCGCGGTTCTCGACATCGTGCCGACGGGTGAGGTCTGGAACCGGGCCGACGCGACGTTCGCGGTCGGCTACTGGCACTGGGGCTTCCTCGCCCAGGCCGCCCCGCTTCCCGAGCGCCTGATCGCCGCCGACCGCGAGATGTTCTGGGTCGCCGTCGAGCGCATGGGTCTCGGTCGCGACGCCGGGCGCTATCCCGAGGAGGTGCTCGAGGCCTACCGCACCGCGCTCGAGGACCCGGCCGTCGTCGAGGCGATGTGCGAGGACTACCGGGCCGGCGCGAGCATCGACCGTGAACTCGACGACGCCGCCGCGAGCGAAGGTCGCAGGATCGAGTGCCCCTCGCTGGCGCTGTGGGGGTCGCGGGGAGCGCTTCCGCTCTTCTACGAGGACCCGCTCGAACCGTGGCGGCGATTCGCCCCCGACATCGAGGGCCGCGCGATCGAAGCCACGCACTTCCTCGCCGAGGACCGCCCCGACGAGGTCGCGGCGGCACTCGCCGCTCACTTCGACCGCCCGGCGCGGTCGAACGTCCCGGACTGACCCCCGTGGGGGCCTACTGCGGGACGTTCGGCGTCGGCGGGGGCCGACGCGGCCGGACTGCGAGGGCGGCGGTCAGGAAGCCGAGCGCGCCGAGGAACGTCCCGGCGTTGACGAGCCCCTGGTCGAGGACCTCGTTCGTCGCCGGCAGGACGAAGGACGCGAAGGCCGATATGGCGAACGCGACCGCACCCGCTGCATTGAGCCACAGCGCGAGCGCGTCGCGCTGGCGAAGCGAGCGGCGCAACTGGTGCCGGGCCGACGCGGCGCGGATGGCGAACCAGCTCGAGGCGAGGAAGCAGACAGAGCCGACCGCATCGGGGGCCCAGACGGCGCGATCGGCCTGAATCGGCGACGGGTGCTCCGAGAGCGCCGCGAGCGTCGTGAGGTTGAACGCGAGCGTGCCGACGAACTGGACGAGCGACGCCCGCCAGTCCTCGCGCTCGGCGCGGGACTCGGAGTCGAAGCCCCGCGATAGCCGAAGCTGGATGAACGCCGCCGCGGTGAAGAAGACGGCGCCGATCGCGAAGGTGATGTTGTCGGCGCTCTCGCCGACCAGTCCGAGGTAGCCCGGCAGCGCTCCGACGGCAAACAGCGCCGAGCCGATCGCGAATCCGTTCGACTCACGCCTCGAGCTCGTGGTCCGCGCGCCCCTCACACCTTGCCTACATCAGCGGTCGCAGCGGCGCCAGCAGTCCCTCGACGAACTTCGCCCCCAGCGATCTGCCCTGCCAGTCGCCGAGGGTGAGCCGGTGAGCGTTGGTGAGGTCGGTGCGGAAGATCCGCTCGAGGTGGTCAGCGAGGCCGTCGTCGAAGACCTCGAGGTTGATCTCGTAGTTGCCGGTCAGGCTGAGGCGGTCGATGTTGGCGGTGCCGACAGTGCTCCAGAGCCCGTCGATCGTCATCGTCTTCGCGTGGACCATCGCGTCCTCGTACAGCCACATCCGCACCCCGCCCTCGAGCAGCTGGGTGTAGAAGCCGCGCGAGAGCCAGTCGGCGACGACGTGGTTGGAGGTCGCCGGGACGAGGACGTCGACCGTGACCCCGCGACGGGCGGCGCCGAGCAACGCCCGCATCATCTCGCGGTCGGGGATGAAGTAGGGCTGGGTGATCGCGACCCGCTCGCGGGCGCGGTCGATCGCCTCGAGGTAGACGCCGCGGATCGGATAGATGAGCTGCGAGGGCAGGTTGCGGTGCACGCGCACGCGCGGCTCCCAGTCGACCGAGCCCTCCTCGGGCAGCCGCGGCCGCGACGACCCGGCGTGGTCGTTCCAGAAGTCGATGAACGCGTTCTCGAGCCCCCAGGCCGAGGGCCCCTTGACGCGCAGGTGCGTGTCGCGCCACTGCGTCGCGTACGCGCTGCCGACGTTGTAGCCGCCGACGAAGCCGACCAGGCCGTCGACCGCGAGCAGCTTGCGGTGGTCGCGACCCGACTTGCGGACGTCGAGCAGCAGCATGCCCGGCTTGAGTGCCGGATAGCGAAGGACGTGGACCGAGCTCGGGAAGTCGAAGAACGAGCGACGGACGACGAGGTTCGCGAACCCGTCGTAGATCACGTAGACCTCGACCCCGCGCTCGGCGGCCTCGATCAGGGCCCGCTTGAAGCGCTCGCCGAGCTCGTCGCCCTTGACGATGAACGACTCGAACATGACGCGGTGCCGGGCGGAGTCGATCGCGGCCAGCATGTCCTCGTAGAGGTCCGCCCCGTAGGCGTAGACCTTGACCTCGTCGGATCCGACCGCGAACTCGGCCGGCGCGCTGCGCGGAAAGGTCGCGCGCTGCGGCCGCACTCGCTTGCGCCACGCGTCGGTCGCAGTCAGCCCCGCTACCACGGCCGCCTGCGCGGCTCCGACGCCGAGTGCCGTCCTTCGAGCGAACCTCGCGAGGTCACGATCGCGTCTTCCGAGAATCCCCATGGGCGGCAGACTACGTTGAGTCGGTGAACGCTTTCGTCTGCCTCATCGAGGCGCGTCTCCGGCTTGCCGACTCACACGACCTCAAGGCGAAGCGAAAGCACGTCAAGTCGGTCAAGGAAAGGCTGCGCGCGCGGCTCGGGGCTGCCGTCGCGGAGATCGAAGGCCATGACGCCTGGCAGTCGGCGACGCTGCTCGTCGCGGTCGTCGGCGAGGGCTCCGAGATCGAGGCGAGGGCCGACGCCGCCGAGCGCCTGATCGAGTCGCGCTTCCCCGACGGCTGCAGCTTCGAGCGCACGCTGCGAAGCCTCGAGGACCTGCGCGACTGACGCCGCGCGCTCGCCGCGCGGTCAGGGCCGCAGCCGCACCGGCATCGACTTCCACTGGTTGAGGAACAGCGAGCGCATCCGCTCGCCGGGGCCGTCGAGCTCCATCCGCGGCCAGCGCGCGAGCGTCTCCTCGATCCAGATCCGAAGCTCCATCCGAGCGAGGGCGGCACCGAGGCAGAAGTGCCGTCCGCCGGCGCCGAAGGCCTGATGCTCGGAGGCGTTCTCGCGGCGGACGTCGAAGCGCTCGGGATCGTCGAAGACCTCGGGGTCGCGGTTCGAGGCGATGTACCAGAGCAGGACACGGTCGCCGGCTCTGACCTCCGCGCCGCCGAGCTCGACGTCGCGGGTCGCCGTGCGGCCCATGAACCCGAAGGCGGGGAAGCAGCGAAGCCCCTCCTCGACTGCGTTCTCGATCAAGCCGGGGTCGGCCAGCAGCGCTTCGCGTTGCTCGGGGTGCTCGATCAGGGCCCGCATCGTCGCCAGGTAGGTCGCGCGGGTCGAGTCGTTCCCCGCCGCCAGCAGAAGGAGGAAGAAGGTCGTGATCTCGTACGGCTCGAGGCGCTCGCCGTCGACCTCGGCGGCGATCAGCGCGCTCAGCAGGTCATCGCGGGGCTCGGCCTCGCGGGCCTTTCGGGCCTCCTCGACGTAGGCGACGACGTCGACGAACTCGTCCTCCGAGCTCTCCCAGCCCGCGCGGATGTCGGGGTCCTCGAACGCGGTCGAGACGTTGGTCCAGTGGATCAGCCGGGGGTCATCGGACTCCGGCGTGCCGAGCAGCGACCCGATCACGCGCGCCGGCACCGGCCGCGCGATCTCGATCGCCAGATCGCAGCTCTCGCGAGCGGCGAACCGGTCCAGGATCTCGCGGACGATCGCGCGCACGGCCTCCTCGTGGAGCGCGATCCGCTTCGGCGTGAAGGCGCGGCCGACGAGCTTCTTCAGCCGGTCGTGGCGCGGCGGGTCCATCGAGATCATCTGCAACCGCTGAACGTCGAGCGGAACGCCGACGTCGTCGACGAGGAAGATCCCTCGACGCTCCGAGGAGAACGTCTCGAAGTCGCGCGTCACGGTCCGCATGTCCGCATATCGGGTGACCGACCAGAAGCCTCCCTCGCCGGCGTAGCGCTCGTTCGGGCTCCAGTGGAGGGGCTCGTCGCGAAGCCGCGCGAAGAGCTCGTATGGCGGCCCCTCGGACCACAGATCGTGGTCGCCGAGATCGATCGCTTCGGTCGCTTCGGTGGCGGTCATGGCGCGACCGTACCGGTGCATAGACACTGTGTCTAGGTAGAAGGCGTGAGAGGGGTCACCCGGCGCATCGCGCCGCGTGAGAAGATCGAGCCGATGCGAGCGGTCGTCTGCCAGCACGCGGAGCTCGACGTGCGCGAGGTCCCCGACCCCGAGCCCGGACCGGGTCAGGTCCTGCTCGAGGTCGCGCGCTGCGGGATCTGCGGCTCGGACCTCCACGCCCGCGAGGGCATGGACGAATGGGCCGAGATGGTCGCCAAGGTCGGTTACGAGCGCTTCGCCCGCCGCGACGACCCGGTGGTCTTCGGGCACGAGTTCAGCGGCCGAGTCGCGGGCTATGGACCCGACACACGGCGCGACTCGGAAGAGGGCGAGCTGGTCGTGGCGCTGCCGTTGGTCCGCGGCCCGGACGGGATCGACTCGACCGGCCTCTCCCCGCACGCGCCCGGCGCCTACGCCGAGCGCGTCGTGGTGCAGGAGTCGATGATGACGGCGGTACCGAACGGCCTCGCCGAGGACATCGCGACCCTGACCGAGCCGATGGCCGTCGCGCTCCACGCCGTCCGCCGCGGCGAGGTCGGCCGCGGCGACGTGGCGATCGTGATCGGCTGCGGCCCGATCGGGCTCGGGGTGATCCTGATGCTGAAGGCGCGTGGCGTCGCGAACGTCGTCGCGAGCGATCCGTCGGCGGCGCGTCGCCGGCTCGCCGAGCGCTGCGGCGCCGACATCGTCATCGACCCGACGGTCAACTCGCCGTATGAAGACCGCGCCGGCAAGGGCTGGCTCCTCGATCTCCCGTCGGCGTTCGGGCTCGCGATCGACGTGCGCGAGAAGCTCGAGCGGCTGCCCGTCGGCTGGTGGCACGCGTGGCGGCTCGGCGAGAAGCTCGGTCAGGCGCCGAAGCGTCCCGTGATCTTCGAGTGCGTCGGCGTGCCTGGGATGATCGGCTCCGTCCTCGACGAGGCGCCGCTCTATTCACGCGTCGTCGTGGTCGGCGTCTGCGTCGGCACCGACCACTTCACCCCGGCGATGGCGATCAACAAGGAGATCGACCTGCGCTTCGTGCTCGCATACACGCCGCTCGAGTACCGCGACACGCTGATGATGCTCGCCGAGGGCAAATGCGATCCGGCCCCGCTGATCACCGGCCACGTCGGGCTCGACGGCGTCGCGAACGCGTTCGACGTCCTCGGCGCGGCCGAGGACCACGCGAAGATCCTGATCGACCCGCGAAGCGACGCGGCCGCTCCGGCGCCGGCCTAGGGCACCGAGCGGGTCCTACCCGCGGCGGCGCACGACCTTCTCGCAGCCTCGCGTCCGGTCCCGCCGCCCGACGAAGGCGACGTCCCGACCGGCGCCGCAGCGGATCAGGTCGCGACCCTGGCCGCGTGCGCGTACGAGGTCACGTCCGCCCGCCGCGAAGACGACATCGCGACCCGTGCCGGGCCTGATGCAGTCGGCGCCGCCACGTGCCCGCACGACGTCGGCTCCGGCCAGTCCGGCGATCCGATCGGCGCCGGCCGTGCCCCTGAGCCTGTCGGCGCGCATCGTTCCCCGGATCCGCTCGAGGTCGCTCGGGCAGCCGAGCGGCTGCGGCTGCGGCCTGAAGTCCTCGGCGAGCTCGTAGCCCGGCGGCAGGACCTTCTCCGCCGGCTCAGTCACCCCGCCGGAACCGGGCCGGTCGACTACGGGGAGACGCAGGTCGAGGTTCGACACCGTGATCGGCGTCTGGCCGTTCGAGACGCGCACGTAGGGAGCGTCGCTGGGCAGCAGTTCGAGCTTGGCGACATGACCCGGCTCGAAGCTGTACCCGTTCGGGTGCAGCTGGAAGACCTGGCGCGACGGCGTTCCCGAGGTCGTCTCGGGCCGGAAGACGCCGCGCGCGACGAGCGTCTCCTGGCCCTCCGGATCGACGTCGAGCAGCCTGCCGACGAGCTGGTTGTTCGGTCCGCTCGAGTCGATGTCGGCGACGATCGTCGGAGAGCCCATAAGCGTGTAGCCGTCGCCCTCCGGCTCGGGCAGGCGGTAGTTCGCGACCCCGGGCTGGTCCCCGGCACCGACCTCGGCGCAGGCGCCGTCACCCGCGATCGGATCGAAGGCGCGACTGGCTTCGGGACTGCCGGAGCCCGGCGTGATCTGCTGCGCCTCGGCGCTCTGGAACCTCACCTCGCCGGGCGCCAGCGACGCCCAATCGGGTGCGGTGAAAGGCCCGGCCGACGGCCCGTCGCAGGTCTGGGTCAGAGTTTCGACTCGGTTCGCGGGCTTCGCGCCCTCGCCCTTCAGATAGTGGTCGAACCAGGCCTCCTGGCGCGACCTGAGCAGCGCCGTGTCCGCCGCCTTGTTCTGGCCGCGGGCGTGCCCGAAGTCGAAGAACATCAGTGAGATGTCGGCCTGGGGGTGGTCGGCGAGCGTGCGGTGGTAGTAGCGCACCGCCTCGTCGACCGGGAACAGGTCGTCCGTCCAGCCGTTGGCGATCAACAGCGGCGCGGGCTCGACCGAGTCGTCGATGTAGTAGCTCGAGTGGTAGGTCGTGACCTCGTCGGCGATCCCCTGTGCCGCCGGGTTGCCCTCGTAGGGCTCGCCCGCCGTCAGCAGGGCGTACCAGGCGTTGACGTCGGCGCTCGGATCGGTGCCGGGCGGCGTGAAGTTCGAGCTCGCCACCCCGACGCCGTAGAGCCCGGTCACGAACGACTGCTTGAGGACTCCGAACGGGCCCTTGTCGTAGCTGTTGTTCGACGCGTAGTCGAGCGTCGAGCCGTTCGGGACGAGCGAGTAGGCGAGGTCGGTCCACGGGATGTCGGGGGCCGCGGCGGCGAGATGCAACGGGGTGCCCTCCGGACTCTCCCACGGCACGAGCTCGCCGTTCTGCTCGCCGTCGAGGGCGCCGAGCATCGTGCGGTCGTTGAGCGCGGCGAGCGCCATCGAGATGCCGCCGCCGTACGACGGCCCCGTGGCGCCGATCGCGTCGGGGTCGACGACACCCGAATCGACGAGCCGCCCCGCCATCGTCTGGGCGTCGCGAACCTCGAAGCGAGTGTCCATCAGGTGGTTGTAACCGCGGCTTCCTCCCTGGCCGGGCGGCGTGCCCGTGCACTGCGGGGTCAGCCGCTTCGGGTCCTGACCGCCGCAGGACATGCCCCAGCCGCGGTCCGACATCGAGAACGCGGCGTACCCCTTCGCGGTCCAGCGCTCGAGGTCGTACTCGTCCTTGTCGCCGCCCCAGCCGTGGAAGCCCATGACGAGGGGGAGGTCACCGTCGGACGACGCATTCTCGGGCTGCGGGGGAAGCAGCAGCTTCACGTCGATGGGAGCCCCGTCGAAGGACTCGACGACGCCGGTGCAGAGACGCTCGCCGTCGTTCTCGGTGGTGCATCCGGGGCCGCTCGGCCCGAACGGCTGATCGATCTGCGCCGACGCGACGTCGGCCGGAACGAGTACACCGAACAGGACCGCGAGCGCCGCCAGGGCCCCGCGTCCGAACCATCCACGCATGAAACCCCTCTCGCGCCCAGTCGAGCGCACGCTTCCCCGCCTCCGGGTCGAGCGTAGGTGAGTCCGCCCGCGTCGGCGCCGGTCATCCGTGCGGCGAGCCGCGGGGCGGACCGAATAGGCGCGTCGGCATGAAGATCGGTTTCAAGCCATCGCGAGGTGTTCGCTCAGTTCCGCGACGCCGGCTTCGACCACCTCGCGCTGCTGTCGGCGGGGCCGGACGTCGACGCCTTCTTCGACTTCTTCGAGGCCGAGCTGGGAGCGGCGCTCCACGAGTAGCGCCGGGCGGCTTCAACAATCCATAAAGTCAGCGCTCGGGGGAGCCGATAGGACTTTGAGCAAACCGTTGTCTGCCTTCTCCGAGATCCTCGCCCCCGAGCGCTCGCCCGAAGTCGAGGCGGAGCTCGTCGCCGCGCGCAAGCGCGCGAGCATCACGCCCGATGCGCGTGAGCGGCTGATCGAGGCCGCGTTCGCCGCGGCCTTCATCGTCGCGGCGACCCTGTTCGCGGCGCTCGCCCCGTGGGAGAGATCGCTCGACGCCCTCCCGGCGGTGGCGCTGGTCCTCGCCGCGGCCGCCTCCTGTCGCGTCGTCTTCAGCGTCGGCTCGACATACACCACCCCGACCCAGCTCGTCCTCGTGCCGATGCTCCTGATGCTTCCGGTCGCCGTCGTGCCGCTGGCGCTCGCGGCCGGATTCCTGCTGTCTGCCGCAATCGAGACCGCGACGACCGAGCGTCCGCTCTCGAAGCTCCCGAACGCACTCGCCGACTGCTGGTTCGCGATCCCGCCGGCGCTCGTCCTGCTCGCCGCGGGGCAGCCCGGCGCCGAGACCGTCGGGCCGGCGATCCTCGCGCTCGCGCTCGCCGCACAGATCCTCGGTGATTTCGCCGTCTCGAGCCTGCGCGAGCACCTGCACACCGGCGCGCCGCTTCGCGAGCAGATCCGCGAAGGCGCCTGGGTCTATCTGACGGATGCCTTCCTGACGCCGCTCGGGTTCGTGATCGCGCTCGGTGCGATCCAGCGAGATTGGGTGATCGTCCTCCCGTTCGCGCTGATCGGGCTGCTGGCGGTGTTCGCCCGCGAGCGCGAGGAGCGCCTCGACTCGATCGTCGAGCTGTCGGAGGCCTACCGCGGCACCGCGCTCGTGCTCGGCGACGTCGTCGAGCACGACGACGCCTACACCGGCGCCCACACCCGCGGCGTCGTCGGGCTCGCGACCCGCGTCGGCGAGGAGCTGGGCCTGAAGCCGCGCCGTCAGCGACTGGTCGAGTTCGGAGCCCTGCTCCACGACGTCGGCAAGATCGCCGTTCCGAACGAGATCATCAACAAGCCGGGACCGCTGACGAGCGACGAGTGGCAGGTGATCCGGACCCACACCGTCGTCGGTGAGCGGATGCTGACGCGGATCGGAGGGCTCATGTCCGAGGTCGGCCACGTCGTGCGCTCGGCCCACGAGCGCTGGGACGGAGCCGGCTACCCGGACGGACTCACCGCCGAGGAGATCCCGCTCGAGTCACGGATCATCTTCTGTTGCGACGCCTACGACGCGATGACGTCGGATCGCAGCTACAGGCGGGCACTCGACGTCGAGGTCGCGCTCGGCGAGCTCGAGGCCAACGCGGGGACCCAGTTCGACCCGCGCGTCGTCGAGGTGCTGGCGCGCGTGGTCCGGTCGGACCACGCCGCATCGTCGCGCTGAACGATCGGCGAGCGCACCCCTCATCACTTCGTCCAATTGCGGGCCTCCCCCCTTTGGCGCCGGACGTCTCGCGTCGATGGGCACCGCAATGGAATCCGTCCGCGGCAGGGACGCCGCACCAAGGGGGAGCCTCATGCGAGTCGTCCGCGCTCTGATCGTCTTCGTCGTATTCGGCCTGACGGCCGCGTTCGCGCCCGCGGCGCTGGCCCAGCCCTGCGAGGGCGGCGGCGAACAGGCCTTCCTCGACTGGGGCGACAACGACTTCTACGTGCTCGCCGGCGGCGGCGACTTCGAGTCCGAGCTCGACGGCTGGCAGCTGCGCGGCGGCGCCGAGGTGGTCTCGGGCGGCAACGTCCTGCGTCCGCAGTCGAGCGCGCACTCGCTCTCGCTCCCCGACGGGAGCTCGGCGGTCACCGCCCCGATCTGCGTCACCCGCGACAACCCCGTCGCGCGGATGTTCTCCAAGACCACCTCGGGCCTCGGCCTGCTGCGCGTCCAGGTCATCTATCTCGATCACGAGACGGGCGAGGAGATCATGCGACTTCCGCTCATGACGCTCAACCGCGAGCCGCGCTGGGACGCGACGCAGCGGATGCGGCTGACCGAGCAGCTCTTCGACCTCGACCCGGAGACCGGCCGTGGCTACATCCAGCTCCGCTTCGCGCCGCTGCTCGGCACCGATTGGAAGATCGACGACGTTCTGATCGATCCCCGCCGCCGGATCTAAGCCCCGCGGGCGAGCTCTGGCCAAGGCGCGGGCGATGCGCTTAGTCTGAGCCCGTGGGGCAGGCTGAAACCGCGAGCAGCCCGGCGCTGACGGTGGAAACCGAGCTCGGCCCGGTGGAGGTCGAGCGCGAGGGGACCGGGCAACCCGTCCTGGTCATACACGGTACGCCGGGCGGCGCCGACGCCGCGAGGGCGCTCGGCGGTTTCCTCCTCGACGCCGGCTTCGAGGTGATCGCGCCGTCGCGGCCGGGATACCTCGGAACGCCGCTCGACGGGCGCGAGACGATCGACTCGCAGGCCGACCTGCTGGCCGCACTCGTCGCCGAGCTCGGCCTCGGCCGAGTCGGGGTTCTGACGTGGTCCGGTGGCGGTCCGTCGGGGTATCGGCTGGCGGTACGCCACCCCGCGGTCGTGGGATCGCTCGTCGCGTTCGCCGCCGTGAGCGGCCGGTTCAAGCCCGCTCCCGCGAGCCTCGACGAGCGACTGATGCTCGAGACCTCGGCCGGCAACTGGCTGCTTCGCTTCATGTCGCAGCACGCGGAGCGAACGACGATCCGCGCCACGATCGGTGCCGAGGGCGATGTCACGCGCGCCGAGCTCGCCGATCTCGTCGACCGCGCCGTGAGCGACCCGCGCCAGCGCCACCTCGTCCTCACGATGGCGCGCGCCGTGGCCGACCGTACCCGCCGCGGCGCCGGTGTCGACAACGACTGGCGCCAATTCGAGGCGATCGACTCGCTCGAGATCGAACGGATCGCGGCTCCGACGCTGATCGTCGGTGGCGATGCGGACACCGATGTCCCGCTCGCGCACAGCACCGTCGCGGCGGAGCGGATCCCCGGCGCCGACCTGGTCGTGATCGATCGCGGCACCCACCTCGGGCTCGTGGTCCATCCCGAAGCGGAGGCGACGCAACGGCTCGTCGCCGAGCGACTGCGGAACCCCGGTGGCTGAGATGGATACCTCGCTGTTCGCCGGCGCGCGCGTGCGCGACTTCGAGGCGGCGCGGCCGTGGTACGAGCGGTTGCTGGGAGAGATCGCCTTCCAGCCCCACGCGACCGAGGCGGTCTGGGAGCTCGCGAGCGAGCGCTTCGTCTACATCGTCGAGGACGCTGAGCACGCTGGTGGGGCGCTGGTGACGGTATTCGTGGCCGACCTCGACGCCACCGCCCACGCGATCGCCGAGCGTGGGCTCGAACCCGATGAGCGCGAGACGTACACGAACGGCGTGCGCAAGCTCGTCTACCGCGACCCCGACGGGAACGAGATCGGCTTCGGCGGCGCGCCGGACGACGGGTCCGAGCCACGATGACTTGCGGCAGGGGACCCACGTCGAGTCATCCGATCGGGGTGAACGCGTATCTGTCCAGGGGCCATAGCTTGGGCGGGTGCTCTTCGAGCTCTCGACCGCCGAGCTCGCGCTTGTCATCGCGGCCGCGGTTCTTGGCGCGACCGCGCTGGGCACGTTCGCCGGGCAGCGGGTCCGGCACCTGTCGGAGAGCTTCGGCGAGCCCCTCGGTGTCCTGCAAGCCGCCTTCCTGGGGGTCGTCGGGCTGCTGTTGGCCTTCGGCCTCTCGCTCTCGTTGTCGCGCTACGAGGACAGGCGCGCGACGATCGTGACCGAAGCGAACGCCATCGGTACGACCTACCTGCGGGCGCAGATGCTCGACGAGCCGGTTCGCACCCGTTCGCTCGCCCTGCTGCGGCGCTACACGGCGAGCGCGATCGAGGTGGCCGACGAGCAGCCCGGCAGCGCCGAGGCGCAGGCCAGTGCGGCTGAGGAGTCGCGTTACCAGCAGCAACTCTGGACGCTCGCCGGCCAGGCCGTGGCCGCCGCGCCGAACGCAACCGCTCCTCGGCTCTACGTCGAGACCCTGAATGAGATGATCGACGCGCAGACCAGCCGGATAGCCGCGCTCGCCAATCGTGTTCCGAGCGCGGTCCTGATCCTCGAACTGCTCGGTGCCTGCCTCGCCGTCGGCTTCCTGGCCGGGCACCTCGCGCTCATCGGTCGCAGCGCCGGAACGGTGTTCCTCGCTTCGGCGCTCGTCGCCTTCCTGCTCTTCATCACGGTCGACCTCGATCGCCCGACGCGGGGACCGATCCAGGTACCGGACACCGTCCTCGTCGAACAGCTCAGGTCGATGCAGGGTCCCCCGGCCGCCTCCCCGGCGACCCCGGGGCGAGAGGTCCCGTGACCGAGCCCGCCACACCCGATCCGCTCGCCGCCATGCGAAGCCCGAGCTTCGTCGGCCTGCTCGCGATCGCGGCGGTCGTCGGCGTGGTCGCGTCGGTCGCCGCCTGGGTCTTCCTCGAGGCCATCCACCTGATCCAGCAGCTCGCCTACCACGACCTGCCGGATGCGCTCGGCTTCGACGCAACGCCGTCGTGGTGGTCGATCCCGCTGCTGCTCATCGCGGCGTTCCCCGTCGCGTTCGCCATCGCGAAGCTCCCCGGCGCGGGCGGTCACATCCCGGCGCGCGGCCTCGACCCCTCGCCGAGCTCGCCCGACGTCCTTCCGGGCGTGCTGCTCGCCGCGCTCGCGGGCATCGGCCTCGGGGTGGTCCTGGGTCCCGAGGCTCCGCTGCTGGCCCTCGGCGGTGGCCTCGGGGCGCTCGCCGTCCGAGCACTCCGGCGCGACCCCGCCTCGCAGGTCGGAACCGTCCTGGCGGTCTGTGGGACGTTCGCGGCGGTCTCGTTCCTGTTCGGCTCGCCCCTGATCGCCGCGGTCCTGCTGATCGAGGCGGCCGGGCTCGGCGGAGCCATGCTGCCGCTGGTGCTGGTCCCTGGCCTGGTCGCGGCCGCGGTCGGTTCGCTCGTATCGATCGGCCTCGGGTCGTGGACCGGGGTGAGCACCGCCACGATCTCGATCGACCCGCTCGAGCTGGAGGCGTTCGCAAGACCCGACCTCGCCGACTTCCTCTGGGCGATACCGCTGTCGGCGGTGATCGCGCTCGGCGTGTCGGTGATCCTCAGGATCGGCCGAGGCGTGGTCCCCGCGGCGGGACGGCGCCCGTTCGTCGTCCTGCCGGTCGTCGGGCTCGCCACGGGTGTGCTGGCGCTCGGATTCGCCGAGGCCACCGGGCGGAGCGCCGACCACGTGCTGTTCTCGGGTCAGGAGGCGCTCGACGGTCTCGTCTCGGCGGGTCCGGACTGGGCGCTGTGGGCGCTCGGCCTGCTGCTCGTGTGCAAGGGAATCGCCTATGGCCTCGCGCTCGGGAGCTTTCGCGGCGGTCCGGTCTTCCCGGCGATGTTCCTCGGCGCCGCCGCCGGGATCGTCGCCGCCGGGCTGCCCGGGTTCGACCTGACGCCCGCCGTTGCAGTCGGCATCGGGGCGGCGACGGCCGCGGTCCTCCGCCTGCCGCTGTCCGCGGTCGTGCTCGCGACCCTGCTCACCTCCTCGGCCGGCCTCGGCGCGGGCCCGGTTGTGATCATCGGGGTCGCGACCGCCTACCTCGTGACGCTCGTGATCGCGCCCCGCGAGCCCGAGCCTGCCGCGCCGGCCACGGCCCCCGCGCGGACCTAGCGACCCGGGCGGGGGTCCTCCCCCGGCGGCCGATCCGCCGAGCGCCCGAGGGCCCCGAGCTCGGCGCGGACCGCGGCGAGCTCGGACTCGACCCGCGCCAGCGTCTCGCGCAGCTCCGATTCGGAGTCGACCCCGAGATCGACGCGATCGCGCGCCACGAAGGCGCTCGTGATGATGGCGGTGATGACGGCGAAGAACGACAGGCCGCCGATGAGCAGGAACGAGGCGATGATCCGGCCGGCGGTCTGATCGGGAACCACGTCGCCGTAGCCGACCGTCGTCACAGTCTGGGTCGCCCACCACATCCCGGTCCAGATCGTGTCGAAGCTCTCCGGGTCGACGAGGTGCTCGACGATCCCGAAGACGACGATCGCGCCGAGCCAGAACGTCGCGATCAGGGCGGCGGCGAGCCGCGGCCGGAGCCCCTTGCGGCGGACTCGCCGGCTGACGATCCGCGAGACCCGCGGGTAGGGATCGGCGGCCCCGCCCCCTTCATCGCGTCGCTCGGCCATCGCGAAGCATCGTTGCCCGCGCGCCGGACGCCACAAGCGGCAAAGGCCGCGGCGTCAGCCCTCGGGATGTACCTGGGCGAGGAAGGCCGCGACGTCGAACTCGTCCCAGGCGCGGTCGATCAGTCCCTCCGCGATGCGAAGGATCGCCGTCGAGGTGACATCGATGCGGATCCCGGTCGCCTCGACGCCGAGGAACTCGCCGTCGTGGGTGCCTGTCCAGCGCTGGTGCGCGGCGACCAGATCGCCCTCGGCGAGGATCAGCTCGATCTCGTTTCGAAGGTCGGAGAACGCCGCGAGGAAGTACTCGACCGCCGCGCGCTGCCCGGCGCGGCCGCGCTGCTCCCCGTTGTGGACGAAATCCGTGCTCAGCAGCCGCTCGCAGGCGGTGGGATCGCGGTCGTTGATCGCTTCGGCGTAGAAACGCTCGACGATCGCCTTGTTCTCAGTCGTCCCCATTTCGGGAGCCTAGGTCACCCGCGCCGAGCGGAGCGCGCCACCGGGCGTCGCCGTGCCCCGAAGGCCGACTTGACTTCGACCGCACTCGAACCCCGATCATCATGTGAGCATGAGCTCGTCCGGATCCGACCAGCCGCTGATCCTCGGGATCGGCGGGGCACTGCGCTTCGGCTCCTCGAGCGGCCGGGCACTGCGGATCGCGCTCGATTCCGTGGAGCGGCTCGGCACGAGGACGCGAGTCGTCGAGGGCGCACAGCTCGACCTCCCGGCGTTCGACGTGACGCTCGACCCGAACGAGGCCGCGGCATTCTTCGTCGAGCAGGTCCGCCAGGCAGACGGTCTGCTGATCGCCACCCCGAGCTATCACGGCGGGGTCTCGGGCCTGCTCAAGAACGCGCTCGACCACGTCGAGGCGCTGTCGAGCGATCGCCGCCCATACCTGAGCGGGCGCGCGGTCGGCCTGATCGCGACCGGGGACGGATGGCAGGGCCCGAACGCGACACTCGCGGCGATGCGCGCCCTCACCCATGCTCTGCGGGGGTGGCCTACGCCGCTCGGCGTCGCGCACAACGTCAAGCAGGGTGGTGCCGCCGGGGCGAGGACCCAGCTCGAGACCGTCGCGGAGCAGGTCCTCACCTTCGCGCGGAGCTTCGATCCGCATTCGCCCGCGGACCGCACACCGCCCCCCGCCGCGGGCCGCTCGGCCGTCTGACCGGCGACCCTCCGCGCTCCGATTCCGCCATCCCGACCGGGGTAGGCGGGGCCGCCGATGACGGTTGCAGAGCGACGCCCTGAGTTCCCGGCCCAGATCGTCAGCGTCGCGTCGATCCCGTCGGGTCATGTCTACGTGCGCCACCTCGCCGACCCCGACGGCGGCGATGGGATCGACCGACTGCCCGACATCGAGCCCGCCGACGGGCGCAAGGTGCCGGGCGGCTGGTGGCCCCCCGTGATGCTCGACGCCGGCTGGATCCGTGAGAACCGGGACCGCTTCGACCTCTTCCACGTGCACTTCGGGTTCGACGCCAAGACCCCCACCGAGCTCGAGGAGGTCACCACGGCTCTCGGCGAGGTCGGCGCACCACTCGCCGTCACCGTCCACGACCTCCGAAACCCGCACCACCACGAGGGGGAGCGCCACGACGCCCAGCTCCGCGTCCTGCTCGACGACGCCGCCGCCGTCCTGACCCTGACGCCGGGCGCGGCGAGCGAGATCGAGCGACGCTACGGGTGCGAGAACGTGCGCGTACTGCCGCACCCGCACGTCCTCGAGTTCGACGAGCTCGGCCGGGCCCGCCGGCGGCATGACGACTTCGTGATCGGCCTCCACGCGAAGAGCCTGCGGGCCAACATGGATGCCGTCGGCGTCGCACGGGCGCTCTGCGAGGCGGCGTCCGAGCTGCCCGGAGTCAGGGTCCAGATCGACGTCCATGAGGAGATATTCGACCCCGACAACCACTGGTTCGCCCCGGCGTCAGGCGCCGAGCTCCTCGATATCGCGGACGGGTATGAGGCAGCCGAGCTCCGCGTGCATCCGTACTTCTCGGACTCGGAGCTGTGGGACTACCTGCGCGGCATCGACGCGTCGGTTCTCCCGTACCGCTTCGGGACGCACTCGGGCTGGCTCGAGGCCTGCTACGACCTCGGGACGCTCGTCATCGCGCCGACCTGCGGCTTCTACGTCGAGCAGCGCCCCTGCCTCACATACCGCCACGACGAGTCCGGCCTCGACGTCGACTCGCTCCGCGAGGCCGTGCGGGTGGCGGCTCTGGAACGACCGCGATTCCAGGCTGACCGTGACGGGAGGCTGGCCGAACGCAGAGCGCTGGCCGCGTCCCATCGGTCCCTGTACCGAGCGCTCCTCGGGGCACCGTCGGCCCCCGCCGGGTCGTTACGCCGCTCGGCCCAGGGGTAGGTGGCGCCGGTGGCACGGACCGAACCCGAGAACCTCGCCGAGGACACGGCCTCCTACTCGGATGAATACGTGGCCCACGGGGGGCACGCGGTGCTCGTCGGAGCGTTCGCATCCGTGATCGCGGCCGCGACGGCCGCGAACCGGGCCGCGGGAAACGGAGTCCCCGACCGGGTCGCAGTGCAGGACATCGTCATGATCGGCATCGCGACCCACAAGCTGAGCCGGCTGATCTCGAAGAGCCGCGTCGCCGCGTTCGCGCGGGCGCCGTTCACCCGGTACGAGGGCAACCGCGGCCACGGCGAGCTCTCCGAGGAGCCGAAGGGCGGCGGGGTCCGGCTGGCCGTCGGCGAGCTCTTGGTCTGCCCACACTGCCTCGGGCAGTGGATCGCCGCCGGGTTCGCCGCGGGCCTCGTCGCGGCACCGAACATGACACGGCTGGCCGCGGCGATGTGGAGCGCCGAGGCGATCGCCGACGGCCTCCATCTCGCCTATGTAGCCGCCGAGGACCGGGTCGGCTGACGGCGTAAAGCCGGTCGCGGAGGCCGGCGCGACGGGCTTTCCGCCGACGCCGCGCGGGCGGCACCCGAAAACATGTTTGAGGATGGCCAAGCCGGGAAGGCCGAGTTCCGGGCGGGCCCAGCTCGATCCCCCTTGCTGGACCCGCCCACCTCCCTTTCTCCGCGTTCCCGAGGACCGCGGTCTCGCCGGGTTTCGGTCAGTGAGCGACCCGCGTGCCTCCCCGATTCGCGGTCTCCCTCGGCAGCGGCTCCCCCTGCCTGGGCTCGCCGCGGACGCGAGTGCCGTCACGGGCTTCCGCGGCCTGCTCGCCGTAGACGAGGATCCCGTGAACGACCCAGCAGCAGAGCGCGAACATCGCGAGCGACCAGAACGGGAAGCCCGTGCCGATCGACAGCAGCGCCATCAACGCACCGACGCTCCCGGCGATCACTCCGATCACGCGCCCGAACACGTTGCCCATCGCGAGTGAGAACCCGCCCACGAGCTGCAGCGCACCGACCCCGATCAACACCCACCCGTAGGTGTTCAGGTCGTCGAAGACCAAGCGCGTGTCGCCGACGAACACGTTCGCCCGGTCGAGCGCCCCGAGCCCGTAGACGATGTTCAGCGCCCCGAGGATCAGCAGCATCGTCGCCGCGAACATCACCCGGCCCGCTCCCTTGGTACCCATGCGATCTCCTTCCGCACCAGTGCGGGCCGCGAACATGTCTCCCGGTCGCCGTCGCTGACGAACCGAGACGTGCCCCCTGGCCGCGCACGCTGATTTGCAGGCCAAAACTAGGTTCCAGGCGGGCGTCGATCCAGGAAGCCGCCCACCGGATCAGCCTCCGTAGCCACCACGGAGGCGCTGTCCGGGCCCGGGTCTAGTTTCGGTGCACCGAAGGGTGATGACGACCCCCGTTGAGACCAGCGCCGAGCGCCCGGGGCACCCTCGTGTCGCGCTCGTGCTCGTCTGGATCGCCTCGCTGACGCTGCTGCTGAGCACGTTCGGTATCTGGGCGGACCGCCAGCTCTTCGAGACCTCGAGCTGGACGGAGACGACGAACGAGCTGCTCGCCGAACCGGAGGTCACCGACGCGCTCGCGGACTACCTCGTCGCGCAGCTCTACGAGGCTGTCGACGTCGAGGAGCTCCTGGCCGCGCGGCTCCCGGACGAGGCCGACGCGCTCGCCGCGCCGGCCGGCGCCGCGCTCCGCCGCGGAGCGCTCGAGATCGCCGGCACGGCGCTGGCGAGCGGCGAGGTCCAGGCCCTGTGGACCGAGGCCAACGAGTCGGCGCACGGTCTGCTGATCGACGTGCTCGAGGGCGGCGGAGAAGGCGTATCGACCGAGGAAGGCGTCGTCACGCTCGACCTCGGGGCGCTGCTCGCCCGGCTGTCGAGCGAGCTCGGGCTCCCGGGCGAGCTCAGCTCCCGGATCCCGCCCGGGACCGCCGAGCTCGAGGTGCTGCGCTCGGACGAGCTCGCCACGGCGCAGAGCGCGGTCACCACTTTCAAGCGGCTCGCCTGGGCGCTCGTGATCGCGACCCTCCTCCTCTACGCGGTCGCTATCGCGATCGCCGGGGCGCGGCGGCGCGAGACCGTCCGCGCAATCGGGCTCGGCGCGATCGCCGCGTGTGGGCTGGCGCTGCTGCTGCGCCAGTGGGCCGGGACGGCGGTCGTCGACGAGCTCGCGCAGACGACGGCGCGGCCCGCGGCCGAGACGACATGGGAGGTCGGCACCTCGATGCTCGCCGAGATCGCGCAGGCGGGTGTCGCCTACGGGATCGCGATCGTCTTCGGCGCCTGGCTCGCCGGCCCGACGGCGCTCGCCACGTCGGCGAGGCGCACCGCCGCGCCGTACCTCGCCGAGCCGCGGTTCGCGTTCGGCGGAGCGGCCGTCCTGCTGGCGCTGCTCTTCTGGTGGGCCCCGACGCCGGCGTTCGAGCGCATCGGCCCCTCGCTGCTCGCGATCGTGGTCGTGCTCGCTGCGACCGAGGCGCTGCGGCGGCGCACCACGTCGGAGTTCCCGAGCGCGACGACCGAGCGCCCGCCGAGCGCCGGGCTCGAAGGCCCCGGACCTGACGATCCCGGACCGTCGGGTCCCGCGGCCGGCCCCGACGCGGAGGCCCGCACGGTCGCGCGCTGACCGTTGCTCCGGAGCTCCTGCTCAGGAGCACTCGACGCCGGCGAGCGAGTCGACGAGCCAGGTGCCCTCGCTCTCGACCATCGTCGCGGTACCGGTGCAGGACTCGGTCCGGTCCGTGTGTACGGCCGTCGTCGAGAACGCGACCTCGGCCGTGCTCCCATCGTCGGAGAGGGTCCGCAGTTCGTCGAAGCTGATCGACTCGAGCGTCGCGAAGGTCGACTCGAGCCCGCTCTCGCCGCCGAGCTGACCGATCAGGTTCGGCGACGCGAGCTCGGACGCGGCGGTGAAGTCGTCCTCGGCGGCGGCCACGTAGAAGCTCTCGAGCGCGTCTGCGGCCGGATCCGCCGAGTCGGACGATGCGGTCTGGCCGGACCCGCCTCCGGCGTCGTTCGAATCCCCGCTTCGCGCCTGGGAGCTGGGTTCCGTCCCGGCTGGGTCCACGCCATCGGAGCCGTCGCCGAGCAGCGCGACGAGGCCGACCGCGACCAGGACGAGAACCAGCGCCGCAGCACCCGCCCAGCGCCACGGCGACCCCTCGCCCCGGCGCGGTCCCGGCGGGGTGAACGGGATCCGTTCGCGGGTCGTCGGATCGGCGTGGTCCGGCGCCTCGGCAACGACCGGGACGGGCACTTCCTCGCGCGTCTCGACGTCGGCCTCGGCGAACGCCTCACGAAGCCCGGCCACCACCGCCCTGGCGCTCATCGGCCGCTCTTGGGGGTCGCGCGACAGGGTTCGGAGCAACAACTCGGCGGCGGCGGGCGGGGCGCCGGGCAGCACGTCCCGGATGTCGGGCGGCGGTTCGTTGAGCGTCCTGTGCCCGATCTCCGCCGGGCTCCCGCGTCGCGCCTTCTCGCCGCTCAGCACCTCGAGGGCGACGAGCCCGAAGGAGTAGATGTCGCTGGGCTGCTCGACCGTGCCCCCCGAGAGCTGATCGGGTGACATATACGGCAGCGATCCCGGCACCGCGTCCGCCTGCGTCGTCGCGGTGTCCTCGAGGACCCTGGCGATGCCGAGGTCGGTGAGCTTGACGGTCTCGTCGTCGGGCCCCAGCAGGACGTTCGAGGGCTTGATGTCGCGATGGACGATCCCCGCGGCGTGCAGATGGTCGACCGCCTCGGCGAGACCGTCGAGGATCCGGAACGCCTTCTCGCGCTCGGGCGCTCCGTGCCCGAGGAGCTCGGAGAGGTCGCGGCCCGGGACGTACTCCATGACGATGACGAGGTCCTCGCCGTCGGAGAAGGCGTCGAAGATCGCGACGAGGTTGGCATGGCTGAGGCCGGCCGATATCCGGGCCTCGCGACGGAAGCGGCGCGCGGCGTCGTCGGGTCCGTCGGCGTGGAGGCGCTTCACGGCGACCTGGCGCGCCAGGAGCAGATCTTCAGCCAGAAACACCGATGCCGCGCCACCCGATCCGATCTTCTCGACCAGCCGGTAGCGCTCGCCGAGCTCTTGTGGGGAACCTGCGCTCACCGATGCTCTCTTTCCCGGCAGAGCGCGCAATTCACCCCTCCCACAGCGCGCCGCGGCTCGGAGCGTCGCGGCAGGCCTCGGCCTACCAGCCCTGCGGCAGCCAGCCGACGCGGCAGCGGCTGCCGCGGTCGCCGTTGATCGCGTGGGCGACCGCGCCACCGAAGACGCGGGGCGTGAAGAACTCGAGCTTCTCCATGCCGAGCCCCGTCGGGCCGCTCGACGCGATCCGGGGCGCGAACATCTTGGTCCCGAGCCCTCCCGGTGGCGACATGGCGCCTCCCATGCCGCGGGCGAAGAAGAAGATGTTGCGGATCGGGTTGTTCGCGGCGTTGTAGCCGACGGTCCAGTACATCTGGGCGTCGTCGGGCTGGTTCGGCCAGGCGCGCTTGTCGTCGGTGATGATGCAGTCCATGGCCCGCGCGTTGTTCGTGTTGCCGCGGATCAGGTACGGATAGGCGGCGGGTACCAGCGAGGTGTAGAACCACTGCTTCGCGCCGTTCTCGAGCTGCTGTACGGCCACGGTGTCGTTGACCGGAAGCTTCCAGTTCGGATCGTTGTTGATCTTCGCCGCGGCGGCCTGCAGCTTGCCGAAGTCGCTGACGAGCATCAGGCCGGTGTTGTCGATCTGCTGGCTCGCGACGTCGTAGCGCTGGGACAGTTCCTGTCCGAGCCTCGCGGCCTCCGTCTTGACCTGCTCGCCGAGCACGGGCGCGCCGGTCCTGTCCTTCGACAGGTAGGCGGCGGTGTCGAACATCGCGCCGACTCCCGACGCGATGCCGCTGATCGGCGGACCGAGGACCGAGCCGATCTTGATCGCCTTGCCGATCAGATCGAGCACGAAGCTCGTCTTGTCGACGGCGGGCGGGCGCTGGAGGCCGTTGTAGATGTCGGTCGAGATCGTCTGCAGGTCCACTTGGGCGCGGCCCTGGACCTTGACGAAAGGCCGCTGGAGCGACTCGGAGTAGGCCTTCACGTCGACGAGCCAGCCGAGCTCGGTTCCGATCTGGGCCTTGACCGAATCGAACTGCGCCTGCGTGAAGCCGGGGCTGCCGCCCGGGTAGGTCGCGCCGGTGACGGCGGCTCGCTTGCTGGCCCATGCGCTCGACTGCAGGCCGTACTGCTGCCAGTAGCAGGCACGGATCTCGGTGCAGCTGTCCTGGGTCGCGCAGAAGCCGAGCTTCTCCTTGCAGAACCAGTCGGTCACCGCCTTGCGCTCGGCGTCGCTCGCGCCCGGCGCGAGCTGCGGGAAGGCCTGCGGGCTCTGCCAGGTGATGTCGACGAGGTCGGTGTTGATGGCGCCGGTCGGGGCCTGCGGCGTGGGGGTGCCGCTCGTCGTCGGGACGAGCCGCGAATCGCGCCCGCGCGAGATGACGCCGCGCAGGCGTGCCGTCGGGTAGCCGGGGTCTCCGTATGGGCCCTTGTCGTAGGCGTCGCTCGACTCGTTCGGCGGGGCGGTCGAGTCCAGGGCCCCGACGAGCGCGTACGTCGTCGTCTCGTCGAGCCCGTACACGTAGTTGGCGTTGGCGCCGACGCGGCGAAGTTGCTTGACGATCGCGTCCCACTGCCGGCCGGCGGGCAGCGGCTTGCCGATCGTCTGCACGAACAGGATCGGGTTGGCGCCGGGGGTGTTGAGGATGTCCGCGAGACGGGTCGCCGTCGCGGTCTGCTTCTCGGCGTCGCCGTCGGGATCGTTGCCGTTCGTCGCGAGGGCCTCCTCCCAGAGCCTGCCGCCGGTGAGGCCGTTCAGTGCGACGACGTGGAGCCCCGCGGTGGCGTTGGCCGGCAGGGTGCCGACGTAGTTGACCGAGCCGATCCGCATCGTGTTCGAGGTCGCCGTCGATGCGCTCTTCGTGTCGTAGGTGATGTGCTCGGGGGTCTGGACGTCGTAGATCGCACCGCCGTCGGCGTCGACCGCCTGGTTTTGCTGGAGGTAGCCCTCGATCGCCCCCGAAGGCGGGTCGGCGAGGTTCATCGAAGGCGCGAATCGAGTGGTGGCAGCGCCTCGAGCGCCGCCCGGTACGCCGACCACGGAGAAGGGCTTGCTGTTTCGAAGCGCCTGGAAGTTGTCGGCCGTCGGAACGTTCGCGCCGACCTTTTTGAGGAACTGGCCGAAGGCACCGAGCTGGGCGTCCGGCACCCCGGTGCGGCCGCTGACGATCATGATGTGGCGCTGCGTGCGCTGCCGGTCGCGGTACTTCTCGGCGGTGGCGTTGAGGGCGCTCATGCCGGCGTCCGAGCGCGTCACGGTCCCCGACTCGACCACCGTCCCGGCGGAGCGTGAGAGCACGACCCAGGCGATCTCCGCACCGGCGCCGTAGGACTCCGTGCCGATTTGGATCGCACCATTCGAGGCGAGCGTGTTCAGCGGCGCTCCGATCGGCGGCGTGTTCGCGTTGACCGTCACGGCGACCTGATCGTGTGAGGCCCTGGCCGCCGGCTCGCCCTCCTTGCTCGCCGTGACCCGGAGCCGGTAGACGCCGGGCGTAGCCGCAGCGAGAGTCGGGCGCGATTCGTCATCACCCTCGAGCTCGAAGTCCGCGCCAGGCGGCGCCCCGACGGGCTTCCAGTCGTAGCTGACGTTCGTGCCGCCACGCGCCGGGCTTCCGACCGAGACGGCCGAAGCCGACTCGATCGCGGATGCATCCTCGCCGGCATCGGCGAGCAGCTCGCGCGGAGCCAGCCTGAACTCGAGCCGGCCGACCGGACCTGAGGCCCGCGTGCCGGAGCTCCGCCGCGCCTCGATGGTGTTCGGGCCCGGCTTGAGACCGTCGGACGCGCTGAGCTCGGCGTAGCGGACGTCGACTCCGTTCGCGTAGACCTCGGTCGGATCGACGCGCTTGCCGTTCACCCGGAAGCTGACCTGTCCGCGGATGCCCTGGGCCTTCGCCCGGACGACGACCGGCGCGCGCTTCGTGGCGGTCTTGACCTCGAAGCCGGGTAGGCCCCCCGCCGCCTGAGCGCCCGGCGTGAGCGCGAGCGATGCGAGGAAGCCGAGACAGATGAGTGTGAGGGGAGCGCGTCGGTTCATGGCTTGAGGAAGAGGTAGCCCTCGATCGTCACGGTGTTGCGATTCGGGTTGGGGTCACCCGCACGGAAGTCGAGGTAGAGAGGCCCGCCGAACTCGCCCGCGGCCTGGCCCGGCGCGTTCGGCGTGTAGAAGTGGTCGCCACGCTCGGACCCGCCGCCCTCCCCCAGCTGACCCCAGGCGTCGGCGACCGAGAAGTCCGCGGACCCGGGGCCCGGAATGGTGCCGCGGATGTAGGAGGTCACCGTGCCGCCGAACTGCTGCCACGGATAAGTCTGGAAGCTGAGCGTGTGGGGACCGTGGTCCCAGTCGAGCCTGCCCGCCTGGACATCTCCGCCGAACCCGGTACCCCACGGGTACGGACCGGCGTTGACCCAGAGGTTCGCGCCCTGAGTCGTGCACGCGCCCCGGCCGCGGCTGATGCTGTCGCCGCTGCAGATCATCGAGACCTTGCTCAGCTTGCAGAAGGTGGTCGGCCCCTCGCTGACGTACGGGGAGCAGGTCGGGGCGGGCACTCCGTTGTCATCGCCTCCGCCGACGCCGGCCTTCGACGTCGTCCGGCTGATCGCCGAAGCGCAGCGCTTCGTGCGAAGCGTCTTCGCATAAAGCGTTCCTCGGGCATCGAGCTGGGCGTACCAGACGCTCGGTCCCTCCCCTCGGCTCGTCCGCGAACGCGCGATGCGCTTGTCCTCACCGGGGCGGGCCTTCTTGCCACGCATCCGGAAGACGGCAACCTTCCGGCCCTCGCGGCAGACGTTCCTGCCGCCGCTGACGGCACCCATCACGCCCTTCTCCCACGGCGAGATCGAGACGCGGGCATGCCGAGCGGCGTCGGCCGGTGCGGCGGCAAGGAGAGCGAGGCCGACCAAGGTGGCGAAGACTGCGAGCGCGGCGGTGCCGCGTCTCGCCGCTGCGATCGGGAGGCTCAGCGACCTCGCGGCGTGCTCAGTCAGTCGTGCCTCTCCGCGGGCTCCCGCCGCATGCGCGCCCGCGGCAGCTCGTGCGCCTCGAGGGCTTGGGCGGAGAGTCCATGAGTCGCCTTTCGGCCGTTACGCCGAGGACCTTGAGCGCTCGACCGTGCGCGCAGCACCCGACCCGAGCCCCGGGCGCCCGGCGTCGTGCGTCCAGATCGACCACACTGCCTCCCGATGCCCGATCACCTTCGCGACCCGGGCTTCGGCTCAGAGCACCCGTTCGCGATCGGCGTCGAGGAGGAGCTCTTCCTCGCCGACCCCTCGGATGGGCGGCTCCTGAACGCCCGTGAGCGAGTCCTCGATTCGATCGCCGACCCCGCCCGCGGAGAGATCACCGGTGAGGTCCACGCCTGCGAGATCGAGCTGATCAGCGGCGTGTGCCGGACCGCCGGCGAGGCGGTGGCCGAACTCTCCGAGCTGCGCCGGATCGTGCTCGACTCGGGCGTCGGCCTGATCGGCAGCGGCACCCACCCCTCCGCCGACGAGCAACGTGCCGAGGTCAGCGACCGCGAGCGCTACCGGTTCATCTCCGAGCAGCTCGGCGACGCGCTCGTGACCCCGGTGGCCGCGACCCATGTCCACATCGGGATGCCGGATGCCGAGACCGCGATCCGGGTCTTCAACGGCCTGCGCCGGCACCTTCCCGTGCTCGAGGCGCTCGCCGCCAACGCCCCGTTCCGCCACGGGCGCGACACCGGCTTTGCATCGGCTCGCGAACTCGCCCTGCGCGCCTGGGCGCGATCCGGAACGCCGCGCCCGATGGACGACTACGAGGACTTCGTCGCCTACGCCGAGCGGCTGAACCGCGCCGCCGGGATCGAGGACTACACGTTCCACTGGTGGAAGCTGCGACCGCATCCCGCGCTCGGGACGGTCGAGCTGAGGGCGCTCGACGCCCAAGCGACGCCGGCGCACACCGCCTCGATCTCTGCGCTGGTCCACGCGCTCGCACGCCACGAGGCCGACGCCGACCCGATCCCCGGCCCGGCGCCCGAGATCCTCGAGGAGTCGTCCTACCGCGGCGCGAGGGCCGGGCTCGACGCCGAGCTCCCCGACGCCGACGGCCGGCTCACCCCCGCCAGGGATGTCCTCGCCGCGACCCTGGAGCTCGCCGCCGACGCCGCCGCCGAGCTCGGCTGCACGGGCGAGCTCGGCGCGATCGAGGATCTCGTCGCCGTCGGCGGCGGCGCGGGGCTTCAGGAGCGCGACGCCGAGCGGGGCGGGATCGACGCGGTTCTGGAGGGACTGCTCGAACGGGCGAAGCCGACCTGAGCTGAAAGCAACGCGCCCGATTGGATTCGAACCAATGACCTTCGGTTTCGTAGGCTTGAGGTCGTCGATCTCACGCGGTCGTAAGCCGAATGGGACCCTGGGAATTCGGAGTCCGTGCGGCAGCCTCGGGTCGGCGACCGTCAATAGCGGGTTCAGATTCCTAGCGGCCTCGCTCGCCTCGGTAGCGCACGGTGACGAAGTCGTCGCGCGGGCCTCGGGCGCCGACCAGAGGGTTTGACGTCCCCGCTGCGACCAGGTCGTTGTTTGCGGCGATCGCTACCGCCTCGGCGATATCGAGATGTTCGTCGTCGAAATTCGGCCGAACGTTGGTCTGGACGGTTCCATCGCCTCCGAATTGCGGGTCGAGATCGCCGTTCGCGCGCAATCGGGCCAGCGCAAAGCGCAGCTCACCGGTGGCGTTGTTCCGTCCCGTGACCATGAAGCCGGCCATCACGATCCTGCCTCTGGAGTCGCGGGCCAGTGCATAGGCACCGGCGCCGTCCTCGCCCTTGCCGAAGTCGAGCTGGGTCGAGCCGCCGTCCTCGCCGAACGAGGTGTCGGTCTCGCCGTCGGGAAAGCTGCGGACCGCGGCCATCCTGAATCCCTCGCCATCGTCGCTCTTGCCGACCGTGAGGATCCGGTCATCGGGCAGGACGTCAACGGCACGGGCCTCGCCGACCGAGACCGGACCGCGGTACTCCACCCCGTTGACGCCGAAGCTCGTGTCGATCTGACCGTCAACGGTGAAGCGCGAGAGGATCCAGCTCTGCCCGACCTCGCCGACCACGATCGCCTTGCCGTCGGACTGCAGGTCGACGCCATAGCCGCGGGCGTAGGTGTCTTCGCCGTAGGTCGTGTAGAGGTGGCCGTTGTCGTTGAAGGAGTTGTCGAGCTCGCCGTTCGGCAGGAAGCGCGCCATTGCGACCGAGTAGGTATCGGTGACCGCGTTTCGGGTCTCGCCAGCGATCGTGATCTTGCCGTCGGGACCGACGACCATGTCCTTGGCGGTGGATTGACCGTTGATAGGAGCTGAGGCAACACCTTCCTGAGCAAAGGTTCGGTCGAGCTCCCCGTCCTCGTCGAATCGCACCACGCCGAGTTCCGAGTCGCAGATCCCGGCGAGTAGAACCTGGCCGTCCGGGAGTAATTCCATGTCTTGGCCGTTCGAACACTGCCGGGCTCTGGCGACCCCCTTTTCGCCGTAGCTTCGATCTCGGCCCCCGGAGCGGTCGTAGCGAACGACGATCATCGTCCCGGTCCCGTTCGGAGCGATCGCCCAACCCCCGACGAGAATCTTGCCGTCAGGCTGAACCGCGACCGAGTTGGAGAAGTCGCGCTTGCCGCCTGAGAAGTCATCGAGCCGACGTCCGTTGTTGCCGAAGGACTTAACGAGCTGCCCCGGTCTAGTTGAGTCCCGCTCGCGCGGCGGTGTAGCTGCGCTTGCCATCAGGCAGCAGCCGTGCGCGGCGGCGAGGAGGAAGGCAACAATCGGACCGAGTACACGGAGCCTCGTTCTGCGGGTCGTGCGCAAACCGCTCATTGCTCGTCTTGAAATGCGGTGAGAAGCGGGCGCGAAATCGTGCCCGCGAAGCCGCCAGGCAGCGTGCCGTTCGGTTGGCGTTTGAACAGACCGTAGGTGTTCGTTCGCCTTCGAACGCTGTTGTCGCCGTCCGCGACACCGTCACCATCGGCGTCGTCGGTGGCACCGTCGTAGTGCCCTGTGTTGTCCGGGCACTTCACATTGCCCTTGTCTGAGTCGCGCGTGTTGTCGACCACACTGAACCAGGCGAGACGCTGGACCGCCACCTGCGAGGCGCGGATGTCATTCATCAAACTGGTCAACCGGTCGGCCTGGAGGTCCTCGTCGCGCACGCACTTCCAGCGTCCTGGTTCGCTCGAGTCGGCATCCGCAACGCCCCAAGCAACCTCCGTCACTCCGACATCCGTCACTCCGTCGAGGGTCGTCAGGTGGCTCCGGACCTTCTCCGGCACCTGACTGGCGGTTTTGGCGTACGCGTGAATCGTGAGCACATCGAACTTCGTCCGTCTGCTCTGGTTCGTGTTGTATTCCGCGAAGCGCCTGGTCCAGCGCCGCGTGCCGTTCGTCTCGGCGCCTCCGGCGGCGATTTCGCCTGCGTCAACTCCGATGCCGGGGTCGCCTGCCTCGAGACCGTCGTGGAAATGAACCAGCAGGTCCGAGTAGGCCTCGGCGCGATTGTTGATCGATGTCAATCCCTCCGGAGCGGCCGGCGAAGAGTCGACCCCCCAGTTCTCCGCAGTGTTCGGCTCGTTCCAAAGCGCGAACCGGTCGACGGTGAACGGGCTCGCAGAGCCGTAGTGCGCGGCTAGTGCTTGCGCGAAGGCCTGAAACTCGTCGTAGCGGCTCGGAACCGGCGGGCACATCTTGACGTCGGTCGCGCCTTGGACTCGAGCGACGCAGTTCGGGTTGGCCGCCCATTCGGGAGCGTCGAGGACGCGAACGGTCCGGATTGGGATCTCGACGTCGGTCTGATCCGTCGGGTCGTTCAGATACGCGCCGAACTCTTCGTCGTAGGAGTCGAACTGAAGCGGTCGCTCGCCGACGCTGCCGGGCGCGTCCGGCTGGACGATGCACCAGCGAATCGACAGCTCCACCGCTCCAGTCTGCGCGGCCTGTGAGGCTCGGGCCCCGAGTTGCCCCTGCGCAACGGGCCGCAGAATCGGCTTCAGGTTCACGTTCGGCTTTTCGCCAGAGGGGCGGCCCTCGTCCGGCGGAGGCTCGGGAAGCGTCTCCGTCGGATCGTCCTCGAGGTAGTCGGCCTTGAGCGGACCCTCGAGCGGATTGCCATCCTCCTCGTTGGCCGTGCCCTCCGACGGGCAGGAGTCCTTGTCAACCTCGTCCGTGCTCGCCTGGGCCGCCGCCGGCGGCGCAGACGGCTTAGCAGCGAGCAACGTTGCGAACATCGCGATCGCGGCCAGCGCGATCAGGATTGTCAGTCTTGATAGCCCCCCCCCGGTTGCTAGCGCTCATCAGTGCCGCCTTCCCGTGGGCTAAGCCGCTCGGGGCGACCTGTTCGATCGGTGATTCTTGCAGACGGGCCGAGAGTCCCGGTGAGGGTGGCCGGTTGATCGAGTCGACCTCAGCGGGGCGGGCGAGCGAGATCTGGAGCCCTTGTCGGTGGCCGGTCGAGCCGCGCGCTGGCGGGACCACGCCCATTTGAGTGTTGGCTCGCCTACGAAGCAGTCACCATCGCAAGGCCCAACGGCGAGGGCCCGCGCGAAAGTCTGCATCGCGAGAGAGCCTGAATACGGTTCTACGGAGCGCCCTCCGCGCGATAGTTGCGAGATAGTCCCGCACCGCATGGATGAGCCATCTGGCCTCAGAGGCGAAGTGGCGGCTGTTGCGGCACCTGTCGACACTCCGCGTGCCAGAGCGGTTTGTCGGCCTTCAGAGCAACGCGCCCGATTGGATTCGAACCAATGACCTTCGGTTTCGTAGCCTCGACGTCGCCCGCGCGCTGAGTCGGCCGGCGGCTGGCTCGGTTCGAGCGATCCGCCAAGTCCGCGAGCGCGGACCCACGGGCAAGGCCAGGCCCGGGACCCGATCGGGCGGGTCCGTAGCCTCAGAGTGGGCTAGCGGCGCTCGCCTCGAACCCTTGCGATCGCGATGTCCTCGGGCTTGCCCGGCTTGCGGTCGGAGTAGCCAGCGACGAGGGCATCGCCGTTTCGCCCTGCAGCGACTGCCGTCGCGAGATCATCGTGGTGTCGGGGGAGCTGCGGACGCATATCGATACGTACCGTTCCATCCCCGTCTCCGAAGGTGCGATCGAGCTGACCGTCGGCGCGCAGGCGAGCCAGCGCAAACCGCCTGACTCTGTCCGGACCCCCGCCGAAGTTCGTGTAACCCGCCATCAATATCCGCCCCTTCGAGTCCCGGTCCATGGCCCAGGCCTCTTCCTCTCCTTCGCGATTCTTGATCGTCGCCTCGGCCAGGCCCCGGTCGCCGAAGCTGGTGTCGGTATCGCCGTTCGGCAGTGATCTCACCGCGGCCATTCGAAATCCGTCCCCGTCGAATGAGGTGCCGGCAGCGAGGATCCGGTCGTCCGCCAACACCTCGACCGCATGGGCGACACCGACCGAGACCGGCCCTCGGTATTCGACCCCGTTGACCCCGAAGCCCGTGTCGATCTGCCCATCGACGGTGAAGCGCGAGAGGATCCAGCTTCCGCCGACTTCGCCGACGACGATCGCCTTCCCGTCTGACTGCAGGTCGACGCCGTAGCCGCGGGCGTAGGTGTCCTCGCCGTAGGTGGTAAAGAGGTGGCCGTCGCCGGAGAACGAGGTGTCGAGCTCGCCGTTTGGCAGGAAACGGGCCATTGCGACCGAGTAGCCGCCGGTGACGGCATTCTCCGTTTCGCCGGCGACCGTGATCTTGCCGTCCGGGCCGACAACGACGTCTTTAGCGATCGATCCGCCGTTGATGGGCGCGAAGGAGGACCCGTTCTCGCCGAAGCCGCGATCCAGCTTGCCGTTCTTGGTGAAACGGGCCAAGCCGAGCTCGGACTCGCAGCCACCGACCACGATGATCTTGCCGCTCTCCAGCGGCGTGATTCCATGACCGGCGTAGCAGCGCCGAGCCTTTGCGACACCGTTGTCGCCGAAGCTCCTGTCGCGGCGACCCGAGTGGTCGTAGCGGACCAGGACCATCGTGCCCGTGCCATTCGGTGCGACGGTGTTGCCGCCGACCAAGATCTTTCCGTCGGGCTGCACGGCGACCGAGTAGCCGACGTCTCGTTTGCCGCCTGCAAGGTCATCAAGCTGCCGCCCGTCGTCGCCGAACGACTTAACGAGTGAGCCGGGCGATTGCTTCGTCGACTCGGCCATAGCTACGCCCTCGTCGTCCGATCCCGCTGCCGCGGCCACGGTCGTCAGCGCGGCCAGAACCGCGACGATGAGGATGGCCCAGGCAGCAAGCCCGCCCGAAGCTGAGCCGGTTCTCATTGCTCGTTTTGGAACGCTTCGAGCAGGAACTGACGCGGAACGGCATCGGCAAATCCATCGTCAAGCGAACCGTCGGGCTGGCGCTTGAAGAGGCCGAACGTGTTGATGCCATCACGGACGTTGTTCGCGTAGTAGCCGCTGTTGTCAGGGCACTTCACGGACTCCCCTGGGGCGACTGCCTTCTTGTTGTCGATAACGCTGAACCAAGCGACGCGGTGTATCGGCACCCGAGTGGCGTGAACCTCATCCATGAGGTCAACCAGCCGGTTTCGCTGTGCCAAGTTGCTCGATACGCATTTCCAGCGCCCCTGCGCCGAGCTCTCGTTGGCGATACCCCACGCAACTTCGGTGACCCCGACCGCGGTCACCCCCGGCAGGTCGCGGTGGCTTCGGACCTTCTCGGGAACCTGATCAGGAGTCTCCGAGTAGGCGTGGATCGTCAAGACGTCGAAGTTGTCATCACGCCCCTCATTCGAGTTGTAAGCGGCGAAGCGGTCGGTCCAGCGACGGGTGCCGTTCTTAGTCTCGCCGCCCGCTGCGAGCTCGCCCGCATCCACGCTGACTCCTGGATCCCCAGCGTCGAGCCCGTTGTGGAATCGGGCGAGTAGGTCAGAGTAGGCGTCGGCACGGTCTTGGATCGAGCTCAGAGGTTCTCGGTCATCAGGGGGATCCGAGTCGACGCCCCAATTCTCAGCCGTGTTCGGCTCGTTCCAGAGCGCGAAGCGATCGATCGTGAAGCGGCTGGCGGATCCGTAGTGCTCGGCGAGATCCTCTGAGAAGTCCTTGAAGTCGTTGTAGTGCTCGAAGACCGGCGGACACATCGTGACGTCGGTGTCCTCGACGAGATCGATGCAGTCCTGATCGATCGCCCATTCCGGAGCATCGAGCACGCGAACGGTGCGGATTGGGATCCCAGCATCGACGTAGGCGTCGAACTCCTCGTCGTAGGCCTCCCACTGGTACTCGGGCGGCTCGGTATCGACCGGCTCGTCGGGCTGGAGGATGCACCAGCGGATCGAGAGCTCGACGGCGCCGGTGTCGGCGCTAGCGGATGCAGCGGCTCCCGTCTCACCTTCGGCGACCGGGCGCAGGATCGGCTTCAGGTTCTCGTTCGGAGGCGGACCGCTCGGCCGGCCTTCGTCGGGCGGCGGCTCGGGGAGCGTCTCGGTCGGATCGTCCTCGAGGTAGTCGGCCTTCAGCGGGCCCTCAAGCGGGTTGGCGGCGTCGTCGTTGGGCGTCCCTGTCGACGGGCAAGAGGACTTGTCGACCGGTGTGCTGCCTTGCGCTTCAGCCGGTGGTGGCCCGTGTCTAGAGCTCGACAACGCTGCGAACATCGCGATCGCGGCCAGCGCGATCAGGATCGTCAGTCTTGATAGCCCCCCCCCGGTTGCTAGCGCTCATCAGTGCCGCCTTCCCGTGGGCTAAGCCGCTCGGGGCGACCTGTTCGATCTGTGATTCTTGCAGACCGGCCAAGAGCTCCGCCGAGGCTGGCCGGATGATTGAGTCGACCTCAGCGCGGTAGGCGGGCGAGATCTGGCGCTCGTGGTCGGTGGGCGGTCGAGCCGCGCGCTGGCGGTACCACGCATCTGAGTTTTGGCTCGCCACGAGACCAGCAGGTCACAGCAAGGCCCTGCGACGGGGCGCCGCGCGAAAGTCTGCTCGGCGAGAGAGCCTGAACACGGCTCTATGCAGCGCCCTCCGCGCGATAGTTGCGCGATAGTCCGGCATCGCATAGATGAGCCATTCGGCTTCTGAGGCCGAAGTGGCAGCTGTTGCGGGCCCCGTCGAGATACCGCATGCCCAAGCGGTTTCTAGCCCTTTAGATCAACGCGCCCGATTGGATTCGAACCAATGACCTTCGGTTTCGTAGTCTTGCCGTCAGCCTTAGGCGACCGCAAGTGGCGAGAGCTGGCGACTAGCGCCGACCGCTGACGACCCTCCCTGACTGTCCGGTAACGACGCAGGGCGCCGACCGTGCTCCGGTGACACGCGACCTCGGCACCCTCTCAACGGAGCGTGAACCTAGGCACTTGTGACAAGCGCTCGAAAAATCCGTAGTGTTTTAGTAGCGGCGCCTGAGGTCCGCACGATCTACGGAGGACGGGATGGGAACGAAGGGGAGACTGGCAGCGCTGCTAGCTGTGCTGATCTGTGCGGTCGGTGGCGTGGTCGCCATAGCCGCAGCGCACGAGGCGGATGACTTCTCGGTTGTCCCTGAGGAGCCCATCGCCGAGCCGAGCCCGAACAACCCCGGCGGGGTGCCCGAGGGCCCGGAGGTCAACTTCTGCCCTACGCATGAGCAGACCGAAGCGCACCTCGACCGCTACGGCTTCGACTACAAGCCAACGGTGCCGTGCACGCGCGACGGCGAGCTCGAAGAAGTTGAGCCGGCGCCGAGCGACCCTTACGCGGGCGAGACAAACAGCGAGATCGTCCAGGAGCAGAATCAAGACTTGCGACAGGCGGAGCCGGTCCCACCGACCGACAACGACCCCTCCACGATCGAGGGCGAGACGCCGAACGGGAATGACGTGACGATCGAGCTGTTGGTGCCACCCGAGGAGGAGATGAACATCGACGAGTTCGCCGAAGAGGTCACCGGATCCGACGGATCGAACTAATGCGGCGCCGGCGGATCGTCCTAACCACGGCCGTCATCCCCTTGATCGTGGCTTGTTGCGCAGCTTTAGCCGCACCTGCGAGCGGCAATCACGATCTTGCCGTGGGGGCCCATTGGAACGACGGTGATGGCCAGCAGGCCAAGATGACGTTTGTCGACAACACGGGGGCGCCCTGGCCGATCTACGCGGCGGCCAACACGTGGGACAACGCGGGTCGAATCGTCGTCGCCTACAACGCGAACAACTGCAACGGAGACCCGCATTGCGTGGGGGTCAACGCAACGAATATGGGCGGGGACTCCTGCAACGCGAACCCGGGGTACTTCGCGTGGAACGCGAACTCATCGCGACACCTACTAGCTGCGCAGTCGTACATCAGGCTCAACCAAGACTGCAATCCGCGGTCAACACGGGTTCAGCGGTTCATTGCCTGTCACGAAGAAGGACACGCGACTGGTCTAGACGACGAGCCGCAGAGCATTCGCGATCAAACATGCATGGCCGCGGGGACGGCGCCGCCTCACCCGGATTTCGATACCTGGGAAGAGACACCGCGCCCGCATGACTTCGAGATGCTGGACAACCAGATCTACACCCACAACGACTAAGTCCGGGTCCAAGGACAGAGCCCCTCACCTTCCGGGGTACGGGGTCTTCGTTTGTCTGCGTTCGCGAGATTCAGACTCGCGATCGTACGATTGCGCCGAGAAGCACCGGTTGCACGACGCCTAGGGCTGGTGGCCCCGCGTACCCGAGCCCTGCTTCGATCATTCGGCTCCGAAGCGAGCCCTTCGACAGCCTAGAGATCGGCTACTGCTTCGCCGCTCTCGTGCTTGCGGTCGTAACCGGACTGGCACTTGACGACGCTGCGTTCAACGCTCTGTTGGCGGGACTGATGCTCGTCGCGTGCTCCTTCCGGACACCGTGCCTTCTACCGCCGCGTGCGCCGGCGCCGCGTGCCCCTCGATCGCATCCAGGTCGACCCGACCGAGCTCCACGACCGGCTCCGCCGAGAGTTCGGTATCGAGGTGATCGACCGCGCGATCACCGACGTCGTCGACTACGCGCGGGAGTCGACCGATGTGTCGATCAGGTTCATCGACGACCCCGCCTCCTCGCGAGGGTCGCGGCACTCGGTACGGGGGTCGTCGTCTCGCACCGACTGACGGTCTTGCGCTGAACCTAGCCGCGGAATGACTGGGGCCTAACAATCCGGTGAGCTCGGCCTCGCTGTCGGTCTCAGCCCGGCGGCTCGGCCACCGCCCGGATTTCGACCAGGGCGCCAGGCGTGATCAGCTCCGAGACCCCGATTGCCGACCAGGCCGGATAGGGCGGCTCGATCCAGCGGTCCTTGACCGCCAGGAACGGTTCGAGGTGTTCGCGCAGTCCGACGTGGTAGCTCGTGATCTCGACGAGATCGCCGATCGAGCAACCAGCGGGCTCGAGATAGGCGCGCAGATGCTCGAAGGCTTGATGGAACTGCGTGGCGGGATCCGGATCTACCCGGCCGTCGACGGAGGTTCCGGTGACCCCCGAGCAGAAGACAAGACCCCGCGCCTCGACGGTGTGCGTGAAGTGCCAATGGGCCTCGAAGCCTTCGAGTCCCTCTGGTACGTAGCGCTTCACCTCGGTGGCCCGACTCTGCGTCCGCGTGCGGTCATATCGCCGTTTTCTACCTGGTCTTTTCGCGGGGCGAGCCGTGCCACCGCGGACCCTCAGCGCGCTGACAGCGCGTATCGAGCGCCAACCCCTACCCCACCACCTCCATCACCCGCGCCGCCAGGCCGGCGTGCGAAGAGTCGTCGCGGGGAGCCTCTCCCGGACGCGGCATTCCAAAGCAAAGCGCGAAGCTGCGAGCGAGCTTGGCCACGTAGGCGGCGCGCATCGGCGCGCTCATCTCGGCGACCTCTTCCGGGCTCGGGCTGAACTCGTCTCCGTAGAGCTCCTCGCCCTCGGTGTCCCAGAGCTCGATCGAGCCGCTCGACGTCGCCTCGAGCAGCCGGCGAAGCAGCTCGGTCAGATCGTCGCGATCGTTGATCATGTCGCCGGTCGGCAGCTTCGAGGCGAGCTCGATCAGCTGCGGGGCCCACTCGGGGGCGTCGGTGATGGTCGTCTTCATGGAGGGGTCCTTTCTTCGTGTTCTTCCCTCTCGAAGGACGCTACGGCACGGTTTGGCTCCGGGGTCGGTTTGGACCGAGGGAATCTGCGAACTCGTGCATGTCGGCGATCCTGCGCGACAGTCGCGTTGGCCGAACGCCTCGAAAACGGCTCTGCCAAGGCTCCTCCCGCGCGATGGTTGCGCGATAGTCCGACACCGCATGGATAAGCCATCTGGGGTTCTCGCACCCAACGGCGGATGGCTGCGGAGATGTTCGACACCCGCTTGAGCAAGCGGTTTGTGCGGCCTAGAAGGAACGCGCCCGATTGGATTCGAACCAATGACCTTCGGTTTCGTAGACCGACGCTCTATCCAACTGAGCTACGGGCGCGTGCCGGGGTCTCGGAAGACCTCGGGCGGAGGATCGTAGCGACGGCCGGAGGCCGTGAGCCCTGAGGCCGCACTGAGGCGCCCCGGCTAGCCTGCCGTGCCGTGAGCCGCCGGACGAGAAGACCGTTCGCCGCGGCGCTCTGCCTCGCGCTCCTGGCGTTGACGGGCTGCGATCCCTCGAATGCCGAGGACGACCGGGTTCGGGATGCAATTCGCTCCACCCTCGCCAGCCTCGAGTCGGGCGACGCGGCTGACTTCTGCGCTCGTCTCGCCGACGCCGAAGCCGAGGAGCGCTTCGCCGAGGAGCACGGCGGGCCCTGCGACGAGGACACCGTGAGCGAGCTGCTCGCCGAGCACACGCCCGAGCAGCGCGCGGCTCTGCTCGACCCTCAGATCGCGGTGATCAAGATCGACGAGGACACCGCGGGCTCGACCGTCAACGGCGATTACTTGTCGATGCGCGAGGTCGACGGTGAGTGGGGCCTCGCCAGCTACGAGACCCCGGCGACCCGCGAATCGATCCGCGAGGACGCCGGACTCGAGCCCTAGCGACGGCTCTCGGCCCAGTCGGCCGGGATGCGGACCGCCAGCGACAGGCGCCGCCAGCGCGGTAGCGAGGCGATCAGCTCACGGGCTGCCGCCTCGACCTCGGGGCTCTCGGTCGGGCGCGGTCTGCGCACGTCGGTACGGCGCCGGCCCTCGGGCGGAACCTCGGCGCCGCTGACACGGTCGGCGATGAAGTTGGCGACTGGAAGCACGACGTCCTCTCGTGTTGCGGGCTGCTGACCTGTAAAGACCCTATACCGGTCATATGACCTGTCAAGCCTTTTTGCCGGTCATGTGGCTAACATCACCCCATGGACGTCGCCGAGCTCAACCGGCAGGTCGAGTACAAGCAGGCTCCGGCGCCTCTGCTCGCGGTCCAGGCGCTGCTCAACACCTACGACTTCTCGGAGGACGAGGAGGTGCTGCTGAGCCCGGAGTCGACGGCCGAGTGGCTACTGCGCTCCGATCTGGCCGCGGGCGACGCCACCGTTGATGCCGACGATCACCGCGCGCTCGTCGAGCTTCGGACCGCGCTGCGCGCGGTCGCCGAATCGCACCTGTCCGGCGAGCTCGACGCCACCGCCGAGTCCACCCTCGCCGAGCTCGCCGCACGACATCCGGTACGACTGCGAGCCACGGGCGACGGCGGGGTCGGCCTCGACCTCGAGCCGGTCGAAAACGTCGATGGGCTCATCTCGCAGATGCTCGGGATCGTGTTCGAATCGCAGCGTGCCGACACTTGGAGCCGGCTGAAGATCTGCGGCGCCGACGACTGCCGCTGGGCGTTCTACGACGCGTCGAAGAACCGCGGTGGGCACTGGTGCCGGATGGACCTGTGCGGTAACCGGGCGAAGAACCGGACCTACCGCGAGCGCGGCACGGGGAGCTCCAGCGAGGGCTAGAGCGCTGCGGCGATGCCGCGGCCGGCAGCGCGGCCCGAGAACAGGCAGCCGCCGAGGAACGTGCCCTCGAGTGAGCGGTAGCCGTGAACCCCGCCGCCGCCGAAGCCGGACACCTCGCCCGCGGCGAACAGACCGGGCAGCGACTCACCGGCCGGCGTCTGGACCTGCCCCGAGAGGTCGGTCTCGAGCCCACCGAGCGTCTTACGAGTGAGGATCGAGAGCCGCACCGCGATCAGCGGGCCGGCTTCGGGGTCGAGCAGGCGGTGCGGCGCGGCTATTCGCGTGAAGCGGTCGGCCTTGTAGCGGCGGGCGCCGTGGATCGCCGTGACCTGGAGGTCCTTCGTATATGGGTTGTCCATCTCGCGATCGCGGGCGACGACCTCACGCTCGACGGAGTCGAAGTCGACGAGCGGCTCGCCGATCAGCCGGTTCATCCCGTCCACGAGCGAGCGCAGGTCGCGCTCGACGACGAAGTCGACCCCGTCTCGCTTGAACGCCTCGACCGGTCCGGGAGCGCCGCCGCCGACGCGTGTCTTCAGCAGCTCGCGGACGCTCTTCGAGGTGATGTCCGGGTTCTGCTCGGACCCCGACAGCGCGAACTCGCGCTCGATGATCTTCTGGGTGAGGACGAACCACGTGTGGTCGTGGCCCGTGGTCACGATGTGCTCGAGCGTCCCGAGCGTGTCGAATCCGGGGAACAGCGGCACCGGCAGTCGCTTCCCGGTCGCGTCGAGCCACAGCGACGAGGGACCGGGAATGATCCGGATGCCGTGCATCGGCCAGATCGGGTCCCAGTTCTCGAGCCCCTCGACGTAGTGCCACATCCGGTCCGGGTTGATCAGGTTGGCGCCGGCGGCGCGGCTGATCTCGAGCATCCGCCCGTCGACGTGGTGCGGAACGCCGGAGATCATCCGCTTCGGCGGTGAGCCCATCCGCTCCGGCCAGGCCTGGCGGACGAGATCGTGGTTGCCACCGATGCCGCCCGAGCTGACGAGCACGGCTCCGGCCGAGAGCTCGAAGTCGCCGATCTCCTCGCGTGAGCTCTCGGCCCCGCGGACCACCGAGCTCGGCGCCAGGACCCGCCCGCGCACGCCGGTCACGGCGCCATCGGAGACGACGAGCTCGTCGACGCGGTGGCGGAGCTTCAACGTGACCAGACCGCGCTCGATCCCCTGGCGCATCGCCTTGACGAACGGCTCGAGCAACCCCGGACCCGTCCCCCAGGTGACGTGGAAGCGCGGCACCGAGTTGCCATGGCCGGTGGCGAGGTAGCCGCCGCGCTCGGCCCAACCCGGGTTCGGAAGGAACTTGACCCCGAGCTGCTCGAGCCACGCACGCTTCTCGCCCGAGGCGAAGTCGACGTAGGCCTCTGCCCAGCGGCGCGGCCACTCATCCTCCGGCCGGTCGAACCCGGCGGAGCCGAGCCAGTCCTGCCAGGCGAGCTCGCGCGAGTCGCGGATCCGGAAGCGCCGCTGCTCGGGCGTGTCGACCATGAACAGACCGCCGAAAGACCAGAACGCCTGGCCGCCGATCGAGGCCTCGGTCTCCTGGTCGACGAGCAGGACCCGCCGCCCGGCGGCCACCAGCTCAGCGGTCGCGACGAGGCCGGAGAGCCCGGCGCCGACGACGATCGCGTCGGCGTGCTTGTCAGACGACCCAGAGATCGCGGCGAAGCCTCTCAGACGCTGCTCGCCATCGGGTGCCCGCCGAGGTGTCAGCGGCGATCACCGAGGGAGGCCACGCTCGTCGTATCCGAGGATCTCTCCGTCCGGGCGCGGGTCGAGCGTCGCCCGGGCCCGTCCCCTCGTGATGATCTCGCCGAGCCCGGGCGGGGCGGCGCGGGCGCCTGCGCGGAGCGTGGCGAGGCGGGCTTCGATGGCCTCCCGAACCGCGGCGGCGATCGGCTGCTGCGAAAGCCGCGCCAGCTCGCGAGCGAGCCTGTCGGTCTCAGGATCTTTGATGTTCAGTGCCACGTCTGCGAGACCTATAGGAAGGAGCTTCCACGGGTTCACATCGTGACGCAGGCGCGGCCGCCGGGCTACATCTGCTTCGCGCCTTGCTTGATCGCCTCGCGGATCCGCGGATAGGTGCCGCAGCGGCAGATGTTGCGGATCTCGTCGACGTCGGCGTCCGTGATCGTCGTGCGGCCCTCCTTGCGGCGGATCTCGTTGACCTTCGAGACCGCCTGCATGATCTGGCCGGGCTGGCAGTAGCCGCACTGGACGACATCGAGGTCGAGCCAAGCGCGTTGCATCGGGTGGAGCTCCTTGCCGACCGTCTTCGGCAGCCCCTCGATCGTCGTGATCTCGTCCGAGCGCTTGATCTTCGAGACGGGGACGGAGCAAGGGTTGAACGCCTTGCCGTTGATGTGGCAGGTGCAGGCCTTGCAGACGTTGATCCCGCAGCCGTACTTCGGGCCCCTGACCCCGAGCAGGTCGCGGATCACCCAGAGCAGCCGCACGTCGTCGTCGCAGCTGACGCTGACGCGCTTGCCGTTGAGCTTGAAGCTGTGTCGTGGCATCGGTTCTCTCCTTGCTCTCGGCTACTTCGGTGCGTTTCGGTACTTGAGCCCGTTGCGCGGGGACTCCGGGATCGGCGGTTCGTAGGGGTAGGGGTCGAAGCTGAGCTCGGACTGGTTGACCGGGAACTCGCGCACCTTGCGCCCGGTCGCGCGCTGTAGCGCCGAGGCGGTCGCGGCCATCGACGCCGCGACCCCGAACTCGCCGGCGCCGCCCGGTTGATCGCCCGTCGGCGGCATCACGATGACCTCGACCTTCGGCGGCGAGTTCCACTGCCGCGTGTAGAAGGCGTTGTCCCAGCTCGCCTCGAGGAAGTTGCCGTCCTTGAGGTGCAGGCCGTAGGTCAGGACCTGGCCGATCCCGTCCATGATCCCGCCCATCATCTGCGCCTTCAGCCCGAGCGGGTTGATCGGCAACCCGACGTCGACCACGAACGTCGCCTTCGTGACCCGCGGTCCCGTCACCGCGCCCTTGATCTTGCGGTTCACGGTCCCCGGCCGGGCGTCGATCTCGACGACGCAGGCGCAGAAGCCCTTGTACTCGCGGTGCAGGCCGACCCCCTGCGCGGTCCCGCGCGGCATCCGCTTGCCCCAGTTCGAAGCGCGCTTGAGCTTCTTCAGCACCGCGCTCATGCGCTCGTCGCGGACGAACTCCTGGCGGAAGTCGAACGGGTCCTTGCCCATCTTCTTCGCGACCTGGTCGGCGACGAGCTCGATCGACGTCCGCATCTCGGGGCTGTAGATGTTGCGGACGCTCGAGGTGTTGAAGGTGTTGTACTCGTAGATCTCGTTGAGCTCCTGCGTGACGACCCCGAAGTCGTAGGGGACGCTCGCGGTGAGCCGGAAGACCGTCTGCGAGTACTGGAGGAAGTTCTGGCCGGGCGGCACCGCCCCCGTGGCGGTGAGCGCGTCGCCGAGACCCTGCGTGAAGTCGGTCGCGACGCTCGTGTGGCGCTGGTCGAGCGCGACGACGTTGTCGCCGTTGTGGACGGTGCGAACCCGTGTGATCGCCATCGGATGGCAGCGGCCCTGCCGCGGCCCGTCGGCGCGGTGCCACATCAGCTTCACCGGCTTGCCGAACTGGCGCGAGACCTCGGCCGCCTCGAATGCGGCGTCGCAGAACAGGTGGCGGCCGAACGACCCGCCGCCCTCGGTCACGTGGACGTCGACCGCCGTCGGCGAGAGTCCCAGGTTGACCGCGATCCGCTCCTTGGCCCAGATCGGCGACTTGAGCGCCGACCAGATCTCCGCGCGGTCCTCGCGGACGTCGGCGACGGCGCAGTTGGTCTCGAGCGGGTCGCCGGGGCGGAAGTGAAAGAGAAAGCGCTCCTCGGTCAGCTCGCCGGGCAGCGCCGGCGTCATCGGCAGCTCGGCGTCCTCGAGGTCGGACTCGATCGACTCGATGGTCTTGTCGGCGGCCGGACCGTCCTCCCAGGTCACCTTCATCGCACCGATCGCGGCCATGCACTGCCCGAAGGTCCGCGCCCTGACCGCGACCCCGCCGGGCACGTTGCCGCCGATCTGAGCCGTGGTGTTGGGGATGATCTTGACGTCGATGACACCCGGCATCGCCTTGATCCGCGCCTCGTTGTCGAGCGAGACGGCGTTGCCGTTGATCGTCGGCGGCCGGCAGAGCATCGTCGGAAGCGCGCCGGGGATCTCGAGGTCCATCGCGAAGACCTTGCGCCCGGTGACCGCGTCGCGGGCATCGATCCGGCGCTGGTCGCGGCCGATGTAGGTGCGCTCGGCGGCGGCGGCGAACTCGACCTCGGCATCGGAGACGCGCGACTCCGAGACCGCGGCGAGGCTCGTCAACTCGCCGTAGCCGGCGCTGCGGCCGTCCGGTGCGGTGATCGTGCCGTCGGAGATGACGAGCTGCGAGCGCTCGGCGCCGAGCTGCTCCGCGGCGGCCGAGGCGAGCTGCGCCTTCGCCAGCGCACAGGCGGTGCGCAGCGGCTCGTAGAGCTCGAAGATCGTGACGGAGCCACCGGTGAGCTGGTTGAAGTTGAGCTCGGGGCGGGCGTCGGCGAGCGTGACGTCGACCTTGCCGATGTTCACGTCGAGCTCGTCGGCGATGATCTGCGCGCACGCGGTGGTGATCCCCTGACCGTTCTCGGAGCGCGGGAGGTCGAAGACGATGCGACCGTTCGGGCGCACCTCGACCGCGATCAGATTGGCCGTCGGGCGGGTCGAATCGCGCAGCAGATCCGAGAGGTCGTAGTTGTCGACGGGCTGGACGGTGGGGATTGCCGCCTTCGCCGTCGATGGGCTGACCGACCGGGCGCCCGCGATCAGGAACGGGGCGGCGATGAGATAGCCGACGGCGCGTCGCCGCGTCATTCCCGCGCGGCCGTCGTCCTCCTCCGGACCGTCGAGATCGGTCGCGTCGTCGCGGACGTCAGTCATCTTCAGCCTCCACCGTCGGTCTTTCCCCCGAAGCGGCCTTGGCGACGAGCCTCACGCCTCCCCGCGCGACACTGCCCAGACACACTGTCTGCGCGGCAGCCTACCCTCGGCGGCGCGCAACCGAGCCGCTTAGGTGCCGCCTAGGCAGGCCGAAGCGCGCGGGAATCAGGCCGAGAGCAGCGCGTCGACCTCGAGCGTGACCCCGTCGGCGAGGGCGTCGAGGTCGGCGACGATCGCCGGATCGGCGCAGAAGCCGAAGAAGAGCTCGTTGGCGCACGAGATGACCGAGACGCGGAGCGCGTGATGCTCCCCGATCTCCGCGATCGAGTGCAGCGCCCGGACGGGCGCCCCGTCGAGCGCGACCGGCCGCTTGGGCCCCGGGACGTTCGACACGTTGAGCGCGAAGCGGCGCGGGCTCTCCTCGACGCGCGAGCAGAAGTCGGCGAGGTGAGGCGAGATCCGCGCCAGGCCGCGCGTCAGCTCGTCGAGCTCCTCGGCGTCGTGGTCGTGCTTTCGCTCCGAGGTCGCCATGTGGACGTCCCACAACCGGGTGACCGGGTCGGGCTCGTTGAGCGGCAGCGGTACGGAGAAGAACGAGTCGCGGTTGGCGACCTGGTCGCCCTCGTGGTGAAGGCTGACCGGGACCTTGACCCGAATCTGTCCGAGGTCGCCGTGATGGGCGCGCATCCAGCGGCCGAGAGCGCCGGCGAGGACCGACAGCACGGCGTCGTTCAGCGTCGCGTCGGCTCGCGCGCGGGCGACGTCGTGGAGCTGTTGCAGCGGCGCGACGGCGAAAGCGATCCGGCGCTGGCGACCGACCTCGCCGTCGAACGGCGACCCATCGCGCGAGCGCGCGAACTCGCGTCGCAGGACGCCGAGCAGATGGCGCCGGCGGCGCTCGTCGTCGAGCGCGGCCCGGGCACGGGCGTGCTCGACGGGACCGAGTGGGCCGACGGGGTCCCAGAGCAGCTCGCGGGCGAAGCGCGTCGATGCGGTGCCGTCGGCGAGCGCGTGATGGATCCGCCAGACGAGGACGCGGCCTCCGTCGTCGAGCTCGACGACGTCCATCCGCCACAGCGGCCGGTCGCGCGGGAGACGTTCGGCGAACAGTCCGGCGACGATCGCGGGCAGGTCGCGACGGGCGACCGGCCCGCCGACATCGGCGGGGCCGAGGTGGTCGGAGAGCTCGAACGAAGTCGCGTCCACCCAGCGTGGCTCGGCCGTCGAATCGTCGAGGACGCGGGTCAGCTCGGGCACGCGGTCGATCCGTCCGGCGATCAGCTCGCCGAGCCGCTCGAGGTCCGGCGCTCCCGGACCGACCCCGATGATCTTCGCCGTGTGACCCGCGATCGTCTCGGACTCGAGGGTCAGGATCGCTCGGTCCTCGCGGCTCAATGGCGTCGGTTGCACCCACCGATCATCCCGGTCGAGGGCGGGAAATGAAAGCTCGAGTCCGCCGCGCCGCTGCGTAGCGTGAGCTCCGATGTCCGCGCGGACCGCAACCGAACAGCTCGCCGCGAAGCGCAGCTCCGCCGCCGGCGTCCTCGACCTGGTCGAGCCGGGGGCCGACCTGATCGTCGGCCTCGCCAACGGCGAGCCGAAGACGGTCCTCGACGAGCTCGAGGCGGTGGAGCTGGCCGACGTTCGCGCCCACCGGATGGTTCCGCTGCGCGACCGCCCCTACATCCGCGGCGAGCGACCGGGGATGCGACACGTCTCGTGGTTCCTGTCGGCGATCGACAAGCCGGCCTTCCACGAGGCGCGCTGCGACCTGGTCCCGAACAACTTCTCGGAGGTGCCGGCGCTGATGGCGGCGGCGACGAAGCGCTCGCTCGTCCTCGTCTCGGTCTCGCCGCCCGACGCGCACGGCTTCTTCTCGCTCGGAACCCACGCCGAATACGCGGCATCGATGATCGGGGAGGTCCCGTTCTTCGTCGAGGCGAACGCGCGGATGCCGCGCACCAACGGCGAGAACCAGATCCACGTGAGCCAGGTCTCGGGCTGGTGCGAGGCCGACTATCCGCTGATCGAGGTCCCGCCTCGCGAGTCGACGGAGATCGACCGGCGGATCGCCGCGCTCATCGCAGAGCGGATCCCGAACGGCGCGACCCTGCAGGCGGGGATCGGCTCGGTCCCGAACGCGGTCCTCGACCTGCTCGGCGATCATCGTGACCTCGGGATCCACACCGAGCTGTTCTCGGATGGCTTCGTCGACCTGATCGAGTCAGGCGCGGTGAACGGCAACCGCAAGGCGACCCACCGCCACAAGGCGATCACGACGAGCGTCCTGGGCACGAAGCGCCTGCACGACTTCGCCGCCGACAACGCAGGCCTCGAGCTGTGGCCGGTCGACTACACCAACGACCCCCGCAACATCGGCCGCGAGCCGCTGATGAACACGATCAACGCGACGCTCGAGGTCGACTTCCTGGGTCAGTGCGCCTCGGAGTCGATCGGCTCGGACTACTGGTCATCGACCGGCGGCCAGGCCGACTACGTCCGCGGCTCGCTGTTCTCCGAGAACGGGCAGTCGTTCATCGTCTGCCACTCGACGCCGCACGACGAGTCTTGCTCGCGGATCGTGCCTCAGCTCCACCCCGGAGCCGCCGTCACGTCCTACAAGAACATCGTCGACAAGGTCGTGACCGAGCACGGCGTCGCCGAGCTGCGCGGGCAGTCGATCGGCGAGCGAACGCGGCGGCTGATCGCGATCGCGCACCCGAAGTTCCGCGACGAGCTGACGCGTTCAGCGCGCGAGATCGGCTACCTCGAGTGAGGCTCGCCAGGCGCCGCGTGGTCCGTCGTGCCCCGACCCCGCGGCAGCGGCCGCGGCGACGTCCGTCCTACTTCGTCTACGAGGGGTTCGATCTCGGCGCCGAGTTGCGTCGACTCTGCAGACTCGAGGCCTTCGGCGGCCCGGCCGGCTCGCTGGCCACAGACCCGCCCGAGCTGACGGTCAGACGCGCGTCGAAGCGACCACGCAACCGGATGGGATTCGCGGTCCTCGACCAGCGGCGGATCTCGGTGACCGCCTTCCCCGGCGTACGCCGCGGTGACCTCGCCGAGACGCTCCTCCACGAACTCGTCCACATCCACGTGGGCGCGGCGCCGGGCAGCCGCCGCTTCCACGGTCGCGAGTTCAAGGACACGCTCGAGAGGGCGATGCGTGAGGCCTACGACCTGGCGCCCGTGCGGCCCCGCCACTCGATGCACGGCGTCTATGCCGATGCGATCGAGCGGCGGTGGGCCGCGGCGGAGGCCGCCTAGCGGTCGCGCGCTCGGCGAGTCGAGCGTCCTAGCGGTCGTAGGTCCCGATCAGCCTGGCCTGTTCGATCACGTGGTCCTCGATCGCCTCGAGGAGCGCGCGGCGGTCGAGCCCCGGCTCGAGATTGAGATCCTCGTCGAGCGCGTAGACCCAGAAGTAGTAGTGGTGGGGTCCGTGACCGGGAGGCGGCGCCGGGCCCATGTAGGCCTGCTCGCCCATCGTGTGGACACCGAGCTTCGGCGGGTCCTCACCCTCGCCGAGCGACGTCGTGTCGCCGGAGATGCCGTAGCCGACCCAGTGGGTGAAGCCGTCGACGAGCGGCGCGTCGGGGTCGTGGCAGACGATCGCGAACGACTTCGTGCCATCGGGCACGCCCGACCACGAGATCGGCGGCGATACGTCCTCGCCCTCGGTCGTGTGCTTGTCGGGGATCCGCTTGTGGCCGTCGAAGGCTTCCGACGACACCTTGAGGTCCTGGACGTTCAGCTCTTGGGGCATCTGTCCTCGCTTTCCAGCTTCGCTTCCGCCCTCGGACCTACCCGCGAAGCGCCGCGCCCAACGTCGTCGCGGCCGTGACTAGCGCGCGGTCCAGCCGAGATCCATCGTCACCGGTACGCCGGTGAACGCGCCGCCGTTCGGACCGGCGAGGAACGAGACGGTCGCGGCGACCTCGCTCGGTTCGATCAGCCGCTTGACGGCGTGCGGAGCGAGGATCACGTCCTCGAGCGCTTCGTCCTCGCCCACCCCGTGCGCCTCGGCCTGCGCGGGGATCTGCGCCTCGACGAGCGGGGTGCGGACGAAGCCCGGGCAGACCGCCGTCGCGCAGATCCCGTCGTCGGCGCCCTCGAGCGCGAGCGTCTTCACGAGACCGAGCACGCCGTGCTTCGCGGAGACGTAGCCGGCCTTGAACGGCGAAGCGGCGAGCGCGTGCGCCGAGGCGATCGCGATGAAGCGCGGGTCGCGCGCCGAGCGCAGGTCCGGCCAGGCGTAGCGGGCGAGCAGGAACGGGCTCGTCAGCAGGATCGAGATCAGCGCGTCCCAGCGCTCCTCGGGGAATTCCTCGACCTTGGCGACGTGCTGGAAGCCGGCTCCCGCGACGACGACGTCGACCGAGCCGAATCGCTCGCGGGCGGCCTCGACCGCCTCGCGGTTTCCCTCGCGGCTCGTGAGGTCGGCCTCGAACGGCTCGCCCGGTCCCTCGGGATCGGGCTCGAGGTCGACGGCGAGGACGCCGAGTCCGTCCGCCTCGAGCCGTTCGGCGATCGCGCGTCCGATCCCGCTGCCGGCTCCGGTGACGATCGCATTGCGCCGACGCCCGGTCTCGTTCTCACCCTCCACGGACGATTGTCTACCCACGACGTCTGGACACTCACCGCGATCGTGTATTAGGGTGCCCTAACCAAAGCCGACCGCGAAGCTAGGAGATCGTTCTATCCTCGCCGCGCCGCATGAGAGCGAACCAGGAGCAACGCAGCATCGATGGGTAGGTACACCGGTCCGAAGGAGAAGCTCTCGCGCCGCGAGGGCGTGCAGCTCGGCCTCAAGGGCGAGCGACTGCTGAACGGCAAGTCGGCGATGGAGCGCCGCCCTTACCCGCCCGGCGAACACGGGCGGGGCCGCAGGCGCGATTCCGAGTACTCGTTGCGGCTACGCGCGAAGCAGCGGGCGAAGCGCATGTACGGCCTGCGCGAGCGTCAGTTCTCGACCCTGTTCGACCGCGCCAACCGCGAGTCCGGACAGGCCGGCGAGAACCTGCTCCGCCGCCTCGAGCTGCGGCTCGACAACGTCGTCTTCCGGCTCGGGCTCGCCAACACCCGGGCCCAGGCGCGCCAGTTCGTCGTCCATCGCCACGTCCTCGTCAACGGCGCGCGCGTGGATCGGCCCTCCTACGCGCTCTCCGCCGGCGACGTCGTCCAGATCAAGCCCGGCGCGAAGGTCGAGGGCTCGGCGCGCGCCGCGACCGAGCTCGCCGGTGCGACCCCGGCGTGGCTGCTCGCCGACCCCGAGCGACTCAGCGGATCGGTGGTCCGCGAACCCGCCCGCGAGGACTTCTCCGAGCCGATCGACGACCGGCTGATCGTCGAGCACTACAGCCGCTGAGACCGCCCGGATGACCCGAAGGAGGACAGAGCGATGAGCGTCACGAGCCCCGGTCGGTTCGGCGGCGCGGGGCGGCCGGTCGCCGGCGGCGAGCCGCTCGGCGTTCTGGTGGCCCGGGTGGCCAAGGCCGCCGACCGTGCCTTCGACGAGGAGCTCGACGGCGTCGGGGGAAGCCTCTCGGCCTGGCGCGTGGTCGAGGCGCTGAAGCTCCATCGGCCGCGCACCCAGCGCGAGCTCGCCCGCCAGCTCGGGATCGAGGGCCCGACGCTGACCCACCACCTCACGGGTCTCGAGGCCCGCGGGCTGGTGAGCCGCAGCCGCGAGCCGGACATCGGCGCGTCGTCCGCGTCGAGCTGACGCCGGAGGGCGAGGCGGCGTATGAACGGATGCGGATCGCGGCGTCGGGCTTCGACGCTCGGCTCTGCGATGGCCTCGACGACGGCGAGAGCGAGCTGCTCCGGGCGGCGCTGGCTCGGCTCGAGCGCAACGCGCGCGGCGAGGCGGCGAGCTCGGCTACTGCCTGATCTCGACCGGCGTGCCGAGCGGCACGCGGTCGACGAGCGCCTGGACGTTCTGGTCCTCCGCGCGCACGCAGCCGTGCGAGGCGTCGACCCCGAGCGTCCCGTCGGTCCCGTGGATCGCGATCCGCCGGCCGCCGATCCAACCCGACGGCGTCCGCGGCTGGTTGGCGGAGATCGCGACGGCGCAGCAGCCGTATGCCGGGCCGAGCCCACCCTCGAACACGTCGGTCACCGAGAAGCGGCCGGTCGGCGTCGGTGAGCCGGGCGCGCCGACGGTGACCGGGAAGCTGCCGACCGTCTCCGAGCCGCGCTTGAGCGTCGTCGTGTGGTCGGAGAGGTCGACCTCGATCAGGTAGGGCGACGTCCCGCTGCCGAGGTGGCGCGGGTCGAGCTCGAGCCAGCCGAGCTGATTGTTGGCGAGATCGGGACTCGTGACCCCGACCCAATCGCCGCGCCGCTCTGCGACGGAGAACACGGTCGGCGACCCGAACTCGGTACGCCGGTCGACCTTCTGGATCACCTCGCCGCCGGGCGAGGCATGCATCGCGACCTTCTCGCCCGGCAGGACCCAGACGGCGGGGTTGCCCTTCGTCGCGAGCGCGAGCTCGGGCTCGACCCGGCTCTCGCTGCGGTCGGGGCGGCTGCGCTCCTCGAGCCCGGCGTTCGCGCGGTCGGCCCCGGGGGTGACCTCGCCGTCGCCCTCGGCCGTCGGCGGAGGCGGCGTCGGCTGCGACTCCGCGTCGGCCGGCGCGGCCGGATCGCCGCCGCACCCGCCGAGGGCGGCGATGACGAGAGCGAGCGCGATGAGTTGTGGGGCGAGCCGGCGCAAGGAACGGACAGGGCGGGATTCGAACCCGCGAGAGAGCTTGCGCCCCCTACTCGCTTAGCAGGCGAGTGCCTTCAGCCGCTCGGCCACCTGTCCTTCGCGGGGGCCGGCTACGCGCCGCCTCCCGAAGGGCCGGAGTCTAGGCGGCGCGGCGCTTGAGATCGAGACCGGAATGCATGCCCGTGCCCCGCGTGGTTTCCTCGCTTTCGTGACCGACGCCGCGGCCCGCAAGCAGCGCCTCGACACCGCGACGGCCGAGCTCGACCCGCCGTTCGCCCTGCTCGATCTCGACGCGATGGAGTCGAACGGCCGCGAGCTCGCCCGCCAGGCCGGTCCACTCCCGGTCCGGATCGCTTCGAAGTCGGTTCGAAGTCGGCCGGTCCTCGAGCGGATCTTCGCGCTTGGCGACGCGTTCGACGGCGTCCTCGCGTTCACGTTGCCAGAGGCGCTCTGGCTCGCGGAGCACGGGGTCCGCGACGTCGTCGTCGGGTATCCGAGCGTCGATCGTGGTCCGATCCGCGCGCTCGCGTCGCTCGCGGCGGAGCGCCCGGGCGACGCGCCGGTGGTCATGGTCGACTGCGCGGAGCACCTCGATCTGCTCGCCCGTGCGGCGCGAGAGGCGCGCGCAGAGATCGGCGTCTGCATCGACGTCGATGCCGGCTTTCGCGCGCTCGCCGGGCGTGTCCGCGTCGGCGCTCGACGCTCGCCGGTGCGCGACGCCTACGACGCGAAGGTCCTCGCGCGCGACGTGGCATCGCGCCCGGGGCTGCGACTCGAGGGCGTGATGGCCTACGAGGGCCAGGTCGCGGGCGTCGGCGACGAGCCTCCGGGGCGGCCGCTTCGCGGCGCCGCGATCAGGCGGATGCAGGCCGCTTCGCTTCGCGAGCTGGCGAAGCGGCTGCCCGAGGTGGTCGCCGAGGTCGAGGAGGTGGCGGCGGGAAACGGCCGCTCGCTTCGCTTCGTCAACGCCGGCGGGACGGGCAGCCTCGAGCGCGTCGGCGCGCTCGGCTACGCGACCGAGCTCACCGCCGGCTCCGGCTTCTACGCGCCGACCCTGTTCGATTCGTATCGCGGACTCGACCTGACGCCGGCGGCGATGTTCTGCCTGCCGGTTGTGCGCCGGCCGGACCGCGAGACCGCGACGCTGCTCGGCGGCGGCTACATCGCCTCGGGTGCGGTCGCGCCCGACCGGGCGCCGAGCCCCTACCTCCCCGAGGGCCTCAGCTTCGACCGCGACGAGGGTGCCGGCGAGGTCCAGACGCCGCTGCGCGGCGAGGCCGCGCGCTCGCTCGGCGTCGGCGATCGCGTCTACCTGCGCCACGCGAAGGCCGGCGAGCTCTGCGAGCGCTTCGCGAGCCTTCACCTCGTCGCGCGCGATCGGATCGTCGACGAGGTGCCGACCTACCGCGGCGAGGGGCGAACCTTCCTCTGAGCCGGGCGGGCGGCTCGGGCTCCGTCGCGTCCTCAGCCGAGGACGCGGTCGGTGTAATCGTTGCCGAAGACCCGGTCGGGGTCGAGCCGGTCGCGGACGGCCGCGAACTCCGCCCAGGCCGGGTAGGCCGGCTCGAGGTCGGCGGCCGAGCGCGTGTGGCGCTTGCCCCAGTGCGGACGGCCCTCGCGCTCGGCGAGCATCGACTCGACGGCGGCGAAGTAGCCCTGCCAGTCGAGCCGGCGGTGGTGGTGGACGGCGATGTAGAGGCTGTCGCGCTCGAACGACGGGCTGAGGAAGGCGTCGTCGCCGGCCGCGAAGCGGACCTCGACCGGGAAGGCGACGCCGAGGTCAGGACGCGAAGCGATCTCGAGGGCATCGGAGACGTGGCGCGCGGCGTCACCGCGCGAACCGCGCGGCAGGCAGTACTCCATTTCCGTGAACCGCACGCGCCGCTCGCTGGCGAAGACCCGGTGGCTCCGGTCGACCGTGACCGCCTTGCCGACCCCTCGCTCGGCGACCCTGGCGAGCTGCGGCGCGCGGTTCGGGAAGCGGCGGAGCGCGGCGGCGAGGACCGAACCGGCTCCGTTCTCGATCGCAACCTCCTGAAGCCAGCGCTTGGCGGGATGGGTCGGCGCGGGTGGCTCGTCGGTGCGCGTCGTCTCGCGGCAGAGGGCGGTGTCGGTGTGGGGGAAGACGTAGAACTCGAAGTGGTCGAACTCCTCCGGCAGCTCGTCGAGGCGCTCGAGGACCTCGGCCAGCGGCCGGGCGCGGTCGACGCGCCGCAGGGTGAACGCGGGCAGGACTCGCAGGGTCACCGAGTAGATGATCCCCAGCGCGCCGAGGCCGACCCGGGCGGCGCGCAGCGTCTCCGGGTCGGACTCCGCGTCGATCTCTCTCAACTGACCGTCGGCCGTGGCGAGCTCGATCGCCGCGACCTGCGACGAGAGGTTCCGCCAGGTAGCGCCCGTCCCGTGGGTCGCGGTCGAGATCGCGCCGGCGAGCGTCTGGCGATCGATGTCGCCGAGGTTCTCGAGCGCCAGTCCGAGCTCGTCGAGGCGTTCGTTGAGCTCCGCCAGGACGGCGCCGGCCTCGACGCGAACGAGCCCGCGCTCGGCGTCGACCGAGAGGATCCGGTCGAGGCGGTCGAGGCGGACCATCACCCCGTCGGTCAGCGCGACGTCGGAGAACGAGTGCCCCGAGGCCGAAGCCCGCACGCGCTGCCCACTCTCGGCCGCGCGCGAGACGACCGCGCAGAGATCCTCCGCCGTCCCCGGCCGCTCGATCGCGACCGGGTGGCAGGTCAGCTCACGCGACCAGTTGCGCCAGGTTTGGGCGGCGGGCATCCCCGTCGAATCTACGAAGCGAGCTCCGGCGGCAGGGCCTTCGGGCCGTCGGGGTAAAGGTGCGCGAGCTGCTCCGGTGTCATCTCGAGCGTGTTCGCGGCCTCCTTCGGCGCACCGATGATGAGCCAGAGCGCATCGGCGTCCGTGTCGTTGAAGACCTGGCGGGTCGAGGTTGCGTCGACGTGGAGGGCGTCGAGCGGTCCGAGCGTCAGCAGCTCGTCGTCGACGCGGATCCGCCCCTCGCCCTCGAGCACGATGTAGAGCTCGTTCGTCTCGAAGTGGCGGTGGCGGGTCGAGGCCTGGCCCGGCGCGAGCCGCCAGAGCCGAGCGCCGAGCGTCGTCGCCTCGAGCTGTTTGGCGAGGTCCGTGTTCTCGACGCCCATCTGGTTGGACGGGCGCCAGAACGCCTCATCGGCGCGTAGGAGCTTGTGGCACATCTCCTGCCTCCTTGCCTTGGATCGACGACCGGAAATTTCCCACGCGAGCGCTCGCGGGAGCAGCCCGGTTGCCTACGCTGCAGGGGCCCGGAGGGGTGGCAGAGTGGACGATTGCGGCGGTCTTGAAAATCGCTGAGCGGGCAACCCCCGTTCCGAGGGTTCGAATCCCTCCCCCTCCGTAGCGGCCCCTTCGGGGGCGAACGTCCCAAACGTTGTTCCTCAGGTGTACATGCGGGACGTTCGCGTGGCTGAGCTCGCCGGCACCCAAGGCAATCGCATTTCGAGCACACAGCTGCGAGCCCTCGGAGCATCGAGGAGATGGGTTCACGATCGCGTCGGTGCGGGTCGGCTCGTTCGCGTCGCGCCGAATGTGTTCGCGATCCCCCCGTTCGATGAAACTGATGACCGCGGGCGCTGGTGGGGCGCGACCCTCGTCCGCGAAGGCGCCGTCATCTCCCACCTCTCGGCCGCGGTTGTCTGGGGAGCGCTTTCGATTGAGGGCCCGCTGACGACGGTCACTCAACACGGCAACGCGGGGCCGAGGCGGTATGGTCGCGTCCTCGTCTACCGGCGCGCCCTTGCAGAGGGAGATACGACTACGTTCAACGGCCTGCCGATCACCACGGCTGCCAGGACGCTGATCGACATCTCGGGTTCGGTTTCACAACGCGCTCTCGCTCGCGCGGTGCGAGAGATGGTCAGGCTCGAGCGAGTCACCGTGCCCGAGACAGTCGACGAGGTGGAACGCCACGCGGGCACTCGTGGAATCACTGCGCTGAGAGCCGCGCTCGCCCGCTACTCCGGACTGCCGCTCGACCGTGCGCGTAGCGGTGCCGAGGTTCGCGCGCTCGAGATCCTGCGCGACAACGACCGTCCGTCGCCGGTGCTCAACCTGATGATCGCCGGTGAGCGCGCCGACCTGAGCTGGCCGCGATGCCGAGCCATCATCGAGATCGACGGTCGACCCTTCCACCTGGACCGAGGCGAGGACCTGCGGAAAGCGAGCATCTGGGAGAGCGCGGGCTGGACCGTGGCACGCATACCCGCCGACCACGTCTACGGCGCGCCGGCGCGCCTGCTCTCCCTCGTCGACGCGAACGTCCCAAACGTTGTGGAGAACCGGAACGCCCGGGACGTTCGGCCCGCTGCCCCGCCGCGACCCGAGGCGTAGGGTGGCCCCATGGGAGAGGCTTATGACTATGTGATCGTCGGGGCGGGGTCGGCGGGGTGTGTGCTGGCGAACCGGCTGACGGAAGACGGCTCGGCGCGGGTGCTGTTGCTGGAGGCCGGGGGCCGGGACCTGGACCCGAAGATCAAGATCCCAGCGGCGTTCGCGGATCAGTTCGAGACGAAGCTCGACTGGGCCTATTACACGGAGCCCGAGCCCGCCGTGAACAGGCGCGAGCTGTTCATCCCGCGCGGCAAGGCGATCGGCGGGTCGAGCTCGATGAACGCGATGCTCTACGTCCGCGGCCGGCCGCTCGACTACGACCTCTGGGCCGAGCAGGGCGCGCCGGGCTGGGGCTGGAACGACGTCCTCCCCTACTTCCTGAAGTCCGAGGGCAACGTCAACGGCGCCTCCGAGTTCCACGGCGCCGACGGCGAGCTGACCGTCGGCGAACAGCGCTCGCCGCGGCCGGTCATGAAGCACCTGATCGAGTCGTGCCTGGCCTCCGGTGTCCCCTACTCGACGGACTACAACGGGCCCGAGCAGGACGGCGTCTCGATGTTCCAGGTGACGCAGCGAAACGGCCGCCGCTGGAGCGCCGCCGACGCCTTCCTGCGCCCCGCGACGAAGCGCGACAACCTCGAGGTCCGCACCGGCGTCACCGTGCTCGGCCTCGAGCTCGACGGCACGCGGGTCACCGGGGTGCGGGTCGCGGGCCGCCGAGGCCAAGCCGAAACCGTCAGGGCCTCGGGCGAGGTGATCCTCGCGGCGGGTGCGATCGGCTCGCCCCAGATCCTCCAGCTGAGTGGGATCGGAGCGCCCGACGAGCTCAAGGCCGTCGGGGTCACGCCGCGCCACGACCTACCCGGCGTCGGCGGCAACCTCCAGGACCACCCGTTCGTGACCCTGATGTGGGAGGTCTCGGACCCGGGCACCCTCTACGGCGCGGACTCGCCGAAGAACATGGCCGAGTGGGCTCTGCGCCGAACCGGCCCGCTGAGCTCGACGGTCGCCGAGGGCGTCGCGTTCGTGAGAACCCGTCCTGGTCTCCCCGCCGCCGACATCCAGTTCCATATCGCCGCCGCCTACTTCGAGGACCACGGCAAGGCGGAGTTCGACGGTCACGCGGCGGGCTACGCGCCGGTGCTGGTCTCGCCGAAGTCGCGCGGGCGGATCTGGCTGCGCTCCTCGGACCCGACCGCCAAGCCACGGATCCTCACCAACTCGCTCTCGGAGCCCGACGACGTCCGCTCGCTCGTCGACGGGATCGAGATGGCGCGCGAGTTCGCCGCCCAGTCCCCGTTCGCCGACATCGCTGTCCGCGAGCTGCTCCCCGGGCCCGGAGTCAGCACGCGCGAGGACATCGAGGCGAGCCTGCGCGAGCGGCTGATGCTGATCTACCACCCGGTCGGCACCTGCCGAATGTCCGATGAGCACCCCGAGGCGGTCGTCGACTCGCATTGCCGGGTCCACGGGCTCGAGGGGGTGCGGGTCGTCGACGCGTCGGTGATGCCGGTGATCCCCGGGGGCAACACGAACGCCCCGACGATCATGGTCGCCGAGCGGGCCTCAGACCTGATCCGCGGCCGCGTCGCCGCGCACGCCTAGCGACCTCGTCCGCCGGGGCGGCTCGGCCGCTCCGGGTGGCCGCGGAATGCTGCCGCCACCACCCCTTTGACCCCATACCTACCCGGCGGTAGGATTCGCGCGCAAGTGAGCTCAACCTCCCCAAGCAGCTCCGGCGAGCCCGCGCTGGAGCGGCGCCCTCGAGCACCCCACCTCGGACCGGCCAAACGCCGGCCGCTCGTGCTCGACGCCGCCCTGCGGCTGATCGTCGAGCGCGGCTACGAGGCGACGTCGATGGGCGCCATCGCCGAGGCGAGCGGCGTCACGAAGCCGGTCGTCTACGAATGCTTCGCGTCGAAGAACGAGCTCTTCTCGACCCTGCTCGAGCGCGAGGAGCGCCGCATCGTCACCGCCGTCAGCGAGGCGATGCCACGGATCGACCCGGCGACCGGCGACATCGAGGACGTCCTGCGGCGCGGCTTCACGGCCCTACTCAGCGGCGCCCGCGAAGCGCCCGACTCCTGGCGGATCGTCTTCGATCCGAAGGGCGGCTCGGACCCGCTCGTCGAGGGCCGGCGGCGCGCCGTCCGCGCGGCGGCGACCGAGCGGCTCGAGCTCGAGATCCGCGCCGTCGTCGACGCGCGAAACGAGACCTCCCACCCCGAGCGACTCGCCGCCGTCCTGGCCGAGGCGCTGATCTCGATCGCGGAGTCGGGGGTGCGCACGCTGCTCGCCTCCGACGGCGATTGGACCCCCGAAGAGTTGGCGCGGCTGCTCGCGCGGGTCAGCGCCCGCGGCGTCGAGAGCCTCTGAGCGCCCCCGAACCCCGCAGATGAAAACCGAAACGACTTCGTACTACGACCGCCCCCGAGGGCGGAACTGAGGAGCACAGGACATGGAAGCAAGCACCGCAGAGCAGGTCCGAGACGAGGCCGTCGCCGCATCCGAGAACGGGTCCGGCAACGAGGAGCTCAAGTTCTCGATGGCCCTGACCCAGGACATGAAGGACATCCAGGAGTGGGTCCACGGCTTCGCCGAGAACGTCGTCCGGCCGGCCGCCCACGAGTGGGATGAGCGTGAGGAGACCCCCTGGCCCGTGATCCAGGAGGCCGCGAAGATCGGCCTCTACGGCTTCGAGGGCCTGGCGCAGTTCTTCGCCGACGAGTCGGGCCTCGGCCTGCCGATCGTCAACGAGGAGCTCTTCTGGGGCGACGCCGGGATCGGCATGGCGATCATGGGCACCTCGCTCGCCGTCGCCGCGATCTTCGGCCAGGGCACCGGTGAGCAGATGGGCGAGTGGGTCCCGCAGTGCTTCGGCACCGAGTCCGAGCCCGCCGTCGCAGCGTTCTGCTCCTCCGAGCCCGACGCCGGCTCCGACGTCTCGGCGATGCGCACCACCGCCAAGTACGACGAGGCCACCGACGAGTGGGTCCTCAACGGCCAGAAGGCGTGGGCGACCAACGGCGGAATCGCCAAGGTCCACGTCGTGATCGCCTCGGTCGACCGCGAGCTCGGCTCGCGCGGCCACGCCGCGTTCATCATCCCGCCCGGGACGAAGGGCTGCGAGCAGGGCGCGAAGGTCTCCAAGCACGGCCTGCGCGCCTCGCACACCGCCGACGTCCACCTCGACGACTGCCGCGTCCCGGGCTCGTGCCTGCTCGGCGGCAAGGAGAAGCTCGACGAGCGCCTCGCCCGCATCCGCGAAGGCAAGAGCTCACGCTCGCAGGCGGCGATGGCGACGTTCGAGGCCTCGCGCCCGACCGTCGGCGCGCAGGCGATCGGGATCGCGCGGGCGGCGTATGAGTACGCGCTCGACTACGCGAAGGAGCGCCAGCAGTTCGGCCGCCCGATCATCGACAACCAGTCGATCGCGTTCACGCTCGCAGACATGAAGATGGAGATCGACGCGGCGCGCCTGCTCGTCTGGCGCGCCTCGTGGATGGGCCGAAACCAGCACGCGTTCACAAACGCCGAGGGCTCGATGTCGAAGCTCAAGGCCGGTGAGGTCGCGGTCTGGGCCACCGAGCGCGCGATCCAGATCCTCGGCGGCAACGGCTACACCCGCGAGTACCCGGTGGAGCGCTTCCACCGCGACGCGAAGATCTACACGATCTTCGAGGGCACGTCGGAGATCCAGCGCCTCGTCATCTCGCGCGCGATCTCGGGGATGAAGATCCGCTAGCTCCCAGGCGCGTCGCCGGGGCCGCCGACGATGGGCGGCCCCGGCATGTCGTCACTTGCGTGCCCGGAGCGCGCGACTTAGATTGCGCGGATGAGACGACGCTGGCCGATCCCGCTCATCCTCCTTCTCGCAGCGCTCTCTCTCGTGCTCTGCGCGGGCGCGGCGCAGGCAAAGGTCTACTCCAGCGGGAACGTCGATCGCAAGCTGCCCGACCTCGGTCGCGTCGCGTCGGTGATCAAGGTCCCGGCCGGCAAGCGGATCGCCTCGGCGAAGGTCCAGGTGCGTATGAGCCACGGGTACACAGGGGACGTGCTCATGGGGCTGGAGATGCCCGACGGCGACTTCGAGGAGCTGGTCAGCCAGGGAGCGGCGGGCGGTGGCGATGCCGACTCGGAGAACTTCGGCGCCGGTCCGAAGACGTGCGGCGGCCAGTCAACGACCTTCGATGACGATTCGCCGTTCTCGATCGAGAGTGGAGTCGCTCCGTTCACCGGCACCTACAACCCGAGCGAGAGCCTGAACCTCGCCGGTGAACGAGCCCGAGGCGCGTACCGGCTCATCGTCTTCGACACGAATCAGGGCGACTCCGGTCGGCTCCATTGCTGGAAGCTGAATCTGAACTTCGTCGACTGAGCGATCGGACACGGGCTCGATCGCCCGGCGCCTGCAGCAATACCGGTCCGCTGCCGATGAAGCGGAGGTGGACGCACGCCGGCCAGCCGGAGGACCAAGCCATAGAGGCGCCCCGGCGCTGCTCTTCACCCTGTTCCTGGTCCTCGCGCTCTGGGCGCTGACGGGCGCGAGCCGCGCGGACGCCGCGGCGATCACACCGCCGAAGGGAAAGATCTGGCACGGCGTGTCGGACACCGGTTCCGTGAGCGACTTCCGCGGCTTCGAGCGCCAGACGCGATCGCACCCGGCGATACTCCAGGCGCTCTACCACTGGGACGTCTCGCTGAGCGCGAGTGGCGCGTTCGATCGTTGGGAGGCGACCGACACGCTCGGCGTCGTCAGCCTGTCGACGACCTCGGGCGAGGGCGACGAGCGGATCAAACCGCGCGGGATCGCGCAAGGACGCGGCGACCACTACATCCTGCGCCTCAACGAATCGATCGCGAACTCGGGCCAGCGCGTGCTGATCCGTCTGATGCCGGAGATGAACGGCCACTGGAATCGGTACTCGGCGTTCGGCGCCGCGGGCAAGCCGCGCCCGGGCGCCTCGACGCGGAGCTTCACGCAGGCCTGGAAGCGGTTCTCGATCATCGTTCGCGGCGGCTCGCTCGCCTCGATCAACAAGCGGCTTGGACGGCTGGGGATGCCACGAGTCCTGCGGGCGAGCTCGAACCGCGACGAGCGGTACGAGCGCATGGAGATCCCGGCCGTCCTCGACCGTCCGCAGGTCGGTCTGATGTGGGTGCCGCAGACGACCGGGTCGCCGAACGTCCACGGCAACAGTCCCGGCGCCTACTGGCCCGGGCGCCGCTACGTCGACTGGGTCGGCGCCGACATCTTCGCCAAGTTCGGAACCCGGACCGTCTGGCGCAACCTCAACCGCTTCTACGAGCGCTACCGCGGGCTGCCCTTCGTGGTCGGCGAGTACAGCCCCTACGACGGCGACCCGGGCGGGCGCTTCACGAGGCGCCTACACGGCTGGGCGCAGCGCCACCCACGCGTCAGGTCGCTCCTCTACTACCGCTCCGTCTCGACCGACAACGCCTACGGCCTCCACCACTACCCCGGCGCGAAGCAGGCGCTGCGCGAGATCCTCGATCGCAAGCGCTACCAAGCCTTCGCGCCGGGCGTGCGGACCCGCTGAGCGCCGACCCCCGCTAGTTGACGCAGGGCACGCTGCGACAGTCCTGCGTCCCGGCCCCGGTCGCCCTGTTGCCCGCGCCCCGCGTGTCGTAGCCGGCGTAGAAGCCGTAGGTGCCCGCGTTGTTGGCGGTGTTCTTGGTGAGCGTGTAGCGGTACCTGTAGAGCGGGGTCGAGTTCGACACGTAGGCGCCCGCATAGCCGGCGTTGTTGAACTTCGAGTCGAGGATCCTGTAGCCGCCCGTCTCACCGCCGACGTATGCGCCGTAGTAGGCCCCGTTGGCCCGCAGGTTGTCGACGGTGCCGACGGTGTTGTAGTCGTACAGGCCGTAGGTGGTGGAGTCGTCGGACCCCGTGACCTTCGAGTCTGTGAGCTTGAGCCCGTCGATCGAGTAGAGGTAGAAGCCGTAGCTGGCGTTGTCGACCGTCACCTTGTTCATCTTCACGTCGACCGCGTATTGCGAGAAGACGCCGTAGTCGTCATTGGTACCGCCGAGATTGATCTCGAGGTCCGAGAGCCGCATCCGCGACGAGTAGTAGCCGTAGATCCCGGAGTCCCAGCCCTCGAGCGTCCCGTTCTTGACGACGAGGCCGTCGTACTCGTTGGAGTCGATGCCGTAGTAGCTGCCGGCCGGCCCGATCAGCTTCTTGCCGTTCAGATCGATCGTCACCCCATCGTCGGCGATGTCGAGCCCGGGGCCGTTGAGCATGAACAGTTCAGGTTCTTCTTCAGCTTGATGTCGTTCGAGATCGAGTCTCCGCACTCGACCGCGGCACCGGCGGGAGATGCGACGGCCGCGGCGAAGGCGAGGCATGCCGCCAGCGCGAGCAGAAACGAACGAAGCAGGGAGGTCCTCAAGAGCGGCCTTTCTCGATGCCGGGAAGCCCGGTTTGGGGCGAACCTAGAACCGATCCGCGCCGGCGCAAAGCAATCAGCCGGCGCGGTGGACGAACGACGGATCGGAGCCTCAGGCCGCCAGCGTGGCGTCCTCGAGCTCGCGCAGCCGCGCCCGGCCCTCGGCCAGACAGCGGTTGACCTTCGTGTACGTCCAGCCGCAGTGCTCGCGGATCTCGGCGTAGGAGTAGCCCGCGGCCTGAAGCGCGATCGCCAGGCGCTCGTGAGGTTTGAGCTGACCGAGGACGGCGAGCCGCTCGGTGACCGCCTCGCCGCGGACCACCACATCGAAGGGATCGGACTCGGCGGAGGGCAGGCGCGCGAGCGAGTCCTCGCCGCCGCTCATCGATCGCTCGCGCGAGCGCCGGACCGCGAGCGCTTCGCGCCGCGTCACGACGTGCATCCATCCGGCGAGGTGCTCGGGCGCGAGCTCGCGCGGGACCTTGCGCAGGCAGATCTCGAGCGCGCGACCGAGCGCCTCATCGGCGTCCGCATCGCAGATCGAGACACGCCGCGCCGTCGTCCGAAGCGCGGTGCCGTGGGCACGGAACGCAGCGACGGCGGCCTGGGAGCGGTGGGAGACTGACGCATCCATACGGGCGAGAAGCCCGTTGCGCCGCGCTGCGCCCCCGGCGCCCGGTCAGGAGTTTCGATCTATTCTCGGCCGCTATGGCGACCTCGATCATCACCGGCGGCGCCGGGTTCCTCGGCTCGCACCTCTGCGAGGCCCTGCTCGGCCGGGGCCACCGGGTGCTCTGCATCGACAACCTCGACACCGGTTCGCTCGAGAACATCGCCGGCCTGCGCGGCTCCGAGTTCGAGTTCATCCAGCACGACGTGACGGAGCCGTTCTTCACCGATGAGCCGGTCGACTTCGTCTACCACCTCGCCTCGCCCGCGAGTCCCATCGACTACGCGCGGCTGCCGTTGCACACGCTCAAGGTCGGCTCCTACGGGACCCACCACATGCTCGGCCTGGCGAAGAAGAAGCGGGCTCGATTCGTCACCGCCTCGACCTCCGAGGTCTACGGCGACCCCCAGGTCCACCCGCAGCCGGAGAGCTACTGGGGCCACGTCAACCCGATCGGCCCGCGCGGGGTCTACGACGAGGCCAAGCGCTACGCCGAGGCCCTGACCATGGCCTACCACCGCCAGCAGGGCGTTGACACCGGGATCGTGAGGACCTTCAACACGTATGGCCCGAGAATGAGGCCACACGACGGGCGCGCGATCCCGACCTTCCTGCGCCAGGCACTCCAGGACAAGCCGATCACCGTGTTCGGCGACGGCTCGCAGACGCGGAGCTTCTGCTTCGTCGACGACCAGGTCCGGGGCTACATCGCGATGGCCGAGTCCGACAACCACCTCCCGATCAACATCGGGAACCCGAACGAGTTCACGTTGCTCGAGCTCGCCGAGCGAGTCATCGAGGTATGCGAGTCGAAATCGGAGATCGTCTTCGAGGCGCTGCCGATCGACGACCCGCAGATCCGCCAGCCCGATATCACGAGGGCGCGAGAGCTGCTCGGCTGGGAGCCGACCGTCGAGCTCGCGGAAGGTCTCGCGCTGACCCTCGAGCGCGCCGGGGCCGAGAGCCTGATGGGCGGGACGATCCGCTGAAGCGCGGCGCCGGGGCGCTGCCCGTCGGCCGGCGCCGCTAGCGTCGCGCGCCGATGCGGATCGCACATCTCACCGCGACCTTCCCGCCCTACCCCGGCGGCGCCGGCAACACGGCGTTTCGCTTCGCGCGCGGGCAGGCCGAGCGCGGACACCACGTCGAGGTGTTCACCGCGCCCGCTCCGGGCGAGATCCCGGACCCCGGGAAGGCGATCGTGCACCGGATCGAGCCACGGTTCGCGATCGGCAACGCACCGCTGATCCCGCAGCTCGCGCGGCTCGACGGGTTCGACCTCGTGCACCTGCACTACCCGTTCATCTTCGGCTCGGAGCTCACGCTGCTCGCCCGGCTGCGTAGTCCAGCCCGCAGGCAGGCGCTGCTCGTCCACTACAAGAACCGGCTCGTCGGCGAGGGCAACCGCGGCGCGCTGTTCGAGGCCTACGAGCACTCGGTCGCCCCGGCGCTGATCCGCGCCTCGGACCGGGTCTGCGTCCTCTCCGAGGATCACGCGCGATCGGTGTCCTACCTGCGCCGGACGCTTGAGCGCGACCCCGAGAAGCTGATCGAGATGCCCAACGGCGTCGACGCCGAGCATGCCTTCACGCCGGGTGAGGACGTGAGCGGGCTGCGCGACCGGCTCGGCATCGCGCCGGGGGCGATCGTGATGGCGTTCGTGGCCACGCTCGACCGCGCCCACCACTTCAAGCGCCTCGACGTCGCGATCGACGCGCTGGCACTCGCCGCGCGGAGCCGCCCGGACGCCGACCTCCAGATCGTCGTCGCCGGCGGCGGCGAGCTGACGGAGGGATTCCGTCAGCGGGCCAACGAGCGCGGGGTCGGCGAGCGCGTCCACTTCCTCGGCTCGGTCCCCCACGCCGAGCTGCCGAACGTCCTGCGCGCCTCCGACCTGTTCCTGCTGACGACCGAGCCGCCGGAGTCCTTCGGGATCGTCCTGATCGAGGCGATGGCCTGCGGCCTGCCGGCGATCGCGACTGACTACCCCGGGGTCCGGGCGGTCGTCGAGGACGGGGAGACGGGCCTGCTCGCCAAGCAGGGCGACCCCGGAGCCGTGGCCGCGGCGATCGAGCGGCTCGTCGACTCGGGCGAGGCCGGGCGGATCGCGATGGGCGCGATCGGCCGCGAGCGGGCGCTTCGGATCTGGAACTGGGAGTCGCTGCTCGACAGGATGGACGCCGCCTACGCCGAGGCGATCGCCGCCCGGCGCGCGAAGCTCGGCCGATGAGCTCGCGCTCGATCCTCCTCGTCGCCTACTTCTACCCGCCATGCACGGACACCGGGGCTCAGCGACCCGCCGCGATGGTCAAGTGGCTGCGCCGGCTCGGCCACCGCGTGACGGTGCTCACCACCTCGGCCTACGGCTCCGTCGAGCCCGGCGGTGAGCTCGCATCGGCGACGCACCGAACCGCCGACCTACAGCTCCTCCGTGCCCGGCTCGCCGGCCAGGACCGCGTCGGCGCGATGTACGACGCCGACACCTACTCGGGGCGACCGCACCCGCTGAGCCGCGTCGTCGTGCCCGAGCCGTTGCTCGCCGCGTGGGGTCCGTTCGCGCTCGCCGCCGCCCACAGGCTCGCCCGCCGCGAGCACTTCGACGCGGTGATCACGACCTCACCACCCGAGACGGTCCACGCGATCGGTCGCGCGCTGCGCCGGCGCCACGGGATCCCCTGGATCGCCGACATCCGCGACGCGTGGAACTTCGAGCCGCTGCGCCCGCGCTTCCCGACGCGAGCGCAACGGCGCCTCGACCACGCGCTCGAGCGTCGCTGGCTCGGCGCGGCGGACGTGGTCGTCGGGGTCTCGGAGCCGGCCGTCGCCGACATGCGCGCGCGGCTCGGCATCGAAGAGACCGCGCTGATCACGAACGGCTGGGACCCGGAGGGCGAGCCGGCCGAGATCGATCGCTCCCCCGAGGACTCCCCCGCCGGCGACGGACCCCGCCTCGACCCCGCCCGGGTCTCTCTCGTCTACACGGGGCGCTTCGGCAGCTACGGTCGCGATCCGCGTGGCCTGCTCGACGGACTCGCGAGGCTCGCCCGCGAGGACCCGGAGGCCGCCGGACGGCTGGAGCTCGTGGTCGCCGGGCCGCTCACCGAAGCCGAGCGGCCGCTGTTCGAACGCGACGTCTCGCCGGCGCGGATCGTCCTCGCCGGAAGCCTGTCGCGCCCCGAGGCACTCGCTCTCCAGCGCTCGGCCGACGTGCTCCTGCTCGTCGCCCAGCCGACGCGCTCGCAGCTCCTCAACTTCAAGCTCTTCGAGTACGTCGCTGCCGCGCGCCCGATCCTCGCACTCGCCGAGGGCACCGATGCCGCGCGTGTCGCTCGGGAGGTCGGCGGCGAGGCGGTCCGAGCCGACGATCCCGGGGCGATCGCGCGCGCCCTCGGGCGGGTCGCGCGCGGCCAGCTCGCGGCGCCCTCTCCAGCCGCCGCCGATCCCTACACCTACCCGGGACCCGCAGAGCGCATGGAGAAGGCGGTCGAACGCGCGATCGAGCGCGTTAAGCGCGCTTGACTAAAGCAAGGCGGCCGGCCGGCCGATATGGCCCGCAATGGGGGCTCCGGGCGCACTCGCGCCTAACTACGACCGGTCTTGGCGACGTGTCCAGTCGCTGTTGCCGACGGGCGGATCGCTTCCCGCCGAGGACTGGCACAAGCGCCACCGCGCGCTGCTCGCGATGCTCTGGCTCGCGGTCGCGGTGCTTCCCGTCTACGCGCTGATCGACGGCTATCCGCTCTTCCACAGCCTGCTCGACGCGGTGCCGGTCGCCGTCTTCGCCGTCCCGGCGTCGATGGGGCGCTTCGGTCGCAAGCTGCGCTCGGCGATGTGCTCACTCGGCCTGCTGACCAGCGTCGCCGTCTTCATCCACCTGAGCGGCGGGCTGATCGAAGCCCACTTCCTGTTCTTCGTCTTCATCGTCGCGCTGACGTTGTACGAGGACTGGCTGGCACTCGGCATCGCCGTGGCGTACGTCCTCCTCCACCACGGCCTGATGGGAACGCTCGACCCCGAGGCGGTCTACAACTACCCCGACGCCTGGGCGCACCCGGTCAAGTGGGCGCTGATCCACGCCGCGTTCGTCGGCGCGGCCGGTGCGGTCGCGGTGATCGCGTGGCGGCTCAACGAGCACGTCCGCGAGGACCTTCTGAGCGCCCAGCGCGAGGTCGCCGAGCTGGCCGAGACCGACAGCCTCACCGGGCTTGGCAACCGCCGCCGCGCGATGGCCGAGATCAACGCGGCCTGCGAGGCCCCCGAGCCCGACGCCGGACTCGTGATCCTCGACCTCAACGGCTTCAAGGCCTACAACGACAGCTTCGGTCACCCGGCCGGTGACGCGTTGCTCGAGCGCCTCGGCCGCGAGCTGCGCCGCGCCACGCAGGGCCGCGCCGCAGCCTTCCGGCTCGGGGGCGACGAGTTCTGCCTTCTCGTCGAGGACAGCGCTGCGGTCTCCGAGGTCGAGATCGTCGCTCGGGAGGCGCTGTCGGAGACCGGCGAGGGCTTCTCGATCTCCGCCTCCTCGGGCATCTCCCGGATCCCTGACGAGGCCGCGAGCGCGTCGGGGGCGATCCAGCTCGCCGACTCGCGGATGTATGAGCAAAAGGCCTACTCGCGGATCGGGCTGACCGACGAGAGCAAGCAGGTGCTGCTGCAGGCGCTCGTCGAGCGCTACCCCGACCTCGAGGACCACCTCGACGAGGTCACCGATCTCGCCGAGCGGGTCGGCGTCGAGTCAGGGATGGACGCCGATGAGATCGACGCCCTGCGCCACGCGGCCGAGCTCCACGACATCGGCAAGGTGGCGATCCCCGACGCGATCCTCAACAAGCCCGGCCCACTCGACGAGCGGGAGTGGGAGTTCATGCGCCGCCACACCCTGATCGGCCAGCGCATCGTCTCGGCGGCGGCGGCGCTGCGGCCGGCGGGCGAGGTCGTCCGCTCCTCGCACGAGCGCTGGGACGGCGAGGGATACCCCGACCGTCTGGCCGGCGAGCAGATACCCCTCGGCGCCCGGATCGTCGCGGTCTGCGACGCCTACCACGCGATGACCGCCGACCGCGTCTACCGCAGGGCGATGAGCCATGAGGACGCGATGTCCGAGCTGAAGCGCTGCGCCGGGACCCAGTTCGACCCCGACGTCGTCGCAACCTTCGAGCGCGCGATCGCGACGCCCGGCGCCCGCGAGCCGTCCCCACGCCAGACCCTCACCGTCGTCTCCTCGGCCGTGACACCGGCCGCGCGGACCTAGCGTCGCCGGCCGTGCGGCATTAGGTTCGGGCGAAAGGGCCCGGACAACGGGGGGGTCCTCTCACGAAAGGAGCAGTGATGCTGAGAGTGACACGCGCGGTGCTCGCGCTGACGGCGCTTGCCGCCGTGGCGGTCGTCCTGCCCGGGACGGCCCAGGCGGCCACGAAGCAGACGAGGATCGTCTTCGACAACGCCATCGTGATCGGCCAGACGCCGATCAGGGGTGGCATGGGCGGAGGAGCGGAGGACTTCTTGATCACCGGGCATCTGCGCTCGGCCGACAAATGCCTCGGCGGGCGAAAGATGACGATGGTCGCGATCCGCGCGGGCGAGCGGCGCAAGGTCGACACCGATCGCTCGAGCCGCGCCGGCGCGTGGGCGTTTCGCGGTCGCCTGAACTCGTCGGTGGACGACCTCAAGATCACGGTGAAGCGCAGCCGGGCGGGCGGCGATACGTGCGGGTCCGACACGCTGCGGCTTCGCAGCGGTCCGGCCGGCCGCAGCGATCTGGCGGAGTAACCCCGCAGCGGCCGGGCAGGCGGTGCTCGTGAGCGATCCGATCACGAGCACCGACGCCCGCCGCGCGATCCGCGACGAGCTCGCGCGGCGGCGTGACGGCGCGACGATCTGTCCTTCCGACGCCGCGCGTGCCCTCGGTGGCGACGAGGGCTTCCGCGAACTGATGCCACTCGTCCGCGACGCCGCGCGGGAGATGGTCCGCGACGGGGAGCTCGAGGTGACCCAGCGCGGCGAGGTCGTCGACATCGACACCGCCCGCGGGCCGATCCGGCTGCGCCCGGCAGAGCGCTCGGGCTGAGCTTCCCTGCGCCGGCCCGGATTCGGAGCGGTAGTTTCCGCGACCGCCGAGGTCCGTGGGCCTCCTGGACTCCGGGCCGCCGGGCGCGGAAGCTCCCGCTCGGGCTGCCTGCCGACATATTCTTCGCCGCGATGAGCACGCAGCCCGATGAGACCGCGACGATGCCCTCCGAGCAGGGTGCCGGCGCCGAGACCGAGGACGTCGACGCGAAGCAGGAGGCCGCGGTCCAGGAGGACCTCGAGCGCTACGTCGCGCCGATCGTCGGCCCGGAGGACGAGCGGATCTTCACCGACTCGGGAATCGAGATCGATCGCCTCTACGGCCCCGGCGACGTCAAGCCCGGCCTCGAGGAGCGGCTCGGCGAGCCGGGCGAGGCGCCGTTCACGCGCGGCATCCACTCCGGGATGTACCGCGATCGCACCTGGACGATGCGCCAGTACGCCGGGTTCGCGACGCCCGAGGACACGAACGAGCGCTACCGCTACCTGATCGAGAACGGCTCGACCGGCCTCTCGATGGCCTTCGATCTGCCGACCCAGCTCGGCCGTGACTCCGACGATCCGCTCTGCGAGGGCGAGGTCGGCCGCACCGGCGTCCCGATCGACACGATCGAGGACATGCGGATCTGCTTCGACCAGATCCCCCTCGACGAGGTCTCGACCTCGATGACGATCAATGCCCCGGCGGCGATCCTGCTGCTGCTCTACGAACTCGTCGGCGAGGAGCAGGGCGTCGAGTCCAAGCAGCTGCGCGGCACGGTCCAGAACGACGTGCTCAAGGAGTACGTCGCGCGCGGCAACTACATCTATCCGCCCGAGCCGACGATGCGGTTGACGACCGACATCTTCGAGTACTGCTCGGAGAACGTCCCACGCTGGAACACGATCTCGATCTCCGGCTACCACATCCGTGAGAAGGGCTGCTCCGCTGTTCAGGAGGTCGCCTTCACGCTCGCCAACGCGATCTCCTACGTCCAGGGCGCGCTCGATCGCGGGCTCGAGATCGACAAGTTCGCGCCGCGGCTCGCGTTCTTCTTCAACTGCCACAACAACGTCTTCCAGGAGGTCGCGAAGTTCCGCGCCGCCCGGCGGATGTGGGCTCGGATCGTCGCCGAGCGCTTCGGCTCGACGGAGCCGCGCTCGCAGATGATCCGCTTCCACACGCAGACCGGAGGGGTGACGCTCCAGGCCCAGCAGCCGGAGGTCAACATCGTCCGCGTCGCGCTCCAGGGATTCGCCGCGGTCTGTGGCGGTACGCAGTCGCTGCACACGAACGGCTTCGACGAGGCGCTCGCGCTGCCGACCGAGCGCTCGGCCCGGATCGCGCTGCGAACCCAGCAGGTGCTCGCCCACGAGTCCGGCGCCGCGGAGACCGTCGACCCGTTCGCCGGCTCCTATTTCATCGAGAACCTGACCGATGAGATCGAGCTGCGCGCGTGGGAGCTGATCGAGAAGGTCGACGACCTCGGCGGCTCGACCAACGCGCTCGACTTCATCCAGCGCGAGATCGAGGAGTCGGCGCTCTCCTACCACGAGCGCTACCGGATCGAGCAGGACATCATCGTCGGCGTCAACCGCTACGTGACCGACTCGGTCGACGACGTCGACATCCTGCGGGTCGACCCGAAATCGGAGGAGCACCAGCTCGAGCGGCTCCGCAAGTTCAAGGCCGACCGCGACGAGGCCGAGCTCGAGCGCGGCCTCGCCCGGCTGCGAGAGGCGGCGGAGGGCGACGAGAACCTGATGCCCGTGATCAAGGAGGCGCTGCGCGCCAACGCCTCGATCGGCGAGGTCTGCGGCGCGATGCGCGAGGTCTTCGGCGAGTACCAGGGCGGTTCGTTCTTCTAGGACGACCTGCGGCCGGCTCCCGGACCGAGCGCCGCCGCACGACATCGTGCGGCGGCAGGGCGCTCGGGTGGCTGGCAGAATCCGGACGCGGTGACCGAACCAGCAACTGACGGAGGCGAGGGCTCCTCGCGACCCGGCGAGACGCGGGCTCAGGAGAGCTACGCGAAGCGGACGCTGATGAAGTCGGCGCCCGAACTCTGGGAGGTCGCCGACGACGACCGCCGCCAGAGCGTCTGGCTGGCGATGCTCCTCGACGAGCGCGACCCGGTAGCCGTTGCCGTGAGCGAGCGCGAACCGACGCGGCGGATCGCCTGGTCCTCACCCGACCACGAGATCGGCCGGCTCGAGCTCGAGTTCACCGAGGGTGGCCTCGGCACCGTCGTCGAGGCGAGGGCCGAGCACTCGAGCGAGACCGACAACGCGACGCTCGAGACGATGATCGACGACCTGGGGACGGTCGAGCGGCGGCCGTTCTCGGCCGCCTGAACCGTGGAGCGCTCGCAGGTCGACGACGCGGCGGCACGGGTGCGGCGGATCGGGGAACCGCTGCTGAGCGGCCTCGCCGAGCACTCCCCCGCCGCTCGTGAGCGCGCCGACTCGATCGCGAGCTACGCCTTCGCCGCCGCCGCGGCGACGGGTTCGACGCGTGCCGAGGCGGAGCTGGTGCGCGAGATCGCGCGGCTCTCCGAGGTCGGCGCGATCTATGAGCCGGCCGACGCACAGGCGACCGAGCCGGCGCGGCCGACCGAGGCCGAGCGAGCGCGCATCGCCGCCCGCTACGACGCCAGCTTCAAGCTCTGCCGCGGCGCCGGGGTCGAGATCGAGCATTGCGAGGCGATCCGCCGCGCCGGCGAGCGCGCCGACGGTGGCCCCACGCCGGTGCCGCGGGAGTCGCGGATCATCGCCCTGGCGCGAACCACCCGCGCGCTTCTGACCGGCAGCGAGGCAGACCCCGTCGCCGGTCTGCGCGCGATCGCCGCCGAGGGTGAGCTCGACGCCGAGATCGCCGAGGCGCTCGCGCCGCTGCTCGTGCCTCGCTCGTAGCCGATAACGCCTCGGTCTGACGCCTGAAAGTCCTCGGTGGACCGAGGGTTTCGATCGCGCAACGATGTCCGGGTGAAGACTCCTCGCGGCCGTTGGCAGACCGCCGGCACCGGACTTGACTCGGCACGGATCCGGGGGAGGATCGACGCTGATGGTTGATCCACGGGCGGGGGGCCCGGATCGGTCCGTACCGAGAGGAACGCGGCTCCGCGCGCTGGCGGCGGCGATCCTGGGGGTCCTCGCCTGCGCGATCACACCCGCGCCCGCGAACGCCGTCGAGATCGTCGACGAGTATCCGATGGAGATGATCTACACCCCGGCCGGCGACGGGACCTACTGGGCGGTCAACTCGAGTCGGATCTACCACCTGAGCGCGGGGGGCGGGATCGAGGACTCCTTCGCCGTCAACCGCGGTGGCTTCTTCCCGCAGAGCATCGGCGTCTACGGCAACCGGGTCTACGTGATGAGCAGTGCCCAGCTGCTCTCGTTCCGAACCGACCTCGACGTGGAGCCCAACCCTGGCCTCGTGTTCAACGACGCGGAGACCGGTGATCGATTCGGCGGCAACCAGGCGATGATCCGGATCGCCGGGAACGGCGTCGCGGCGGTCGCGCTCGGACAGACGAACAAGGTCGGGATGGTCGACCTGACGACCGTCGGGGTCGACCCGCCCTTCTACGGACAGTCGTGGTTCGGCGGCGGGGTCAACGACCTCAGCGGACAGTCGAACGTTTTCCAGGCCTGCGTCATCTCAGGGCCCGTCGCCGGCGGGCCGAACGCGACCTGCGGGCGCGGCTTCGGCCAGACCGGCGCCGCGCCCGGTCAGTTCGACCGTGCCGAGGACGTCGCGTTCGTCGACGGCGGCGTCCTCGTGCTCGAGAACGACAGCCACAGGGTGTCGTTCGTCGCAACGAGCCGCGGCGGCTGCCCATGCGCCGACTTCGTCTGGGGCAGCGGGCCGGGCGATGCGGCCGGTCAGTTGAACGACCCGGCCTCGATCGTCGCGATCCCCGGGACCGGCCGCGTGCTGATCTCGAACGTCGGCTCGCGGCGGATCGACGAGTTCACCACGGCGGGCGACTACAAGCGCTCGTTCGGGTTCGGCGTCCGCGAGGGGCCAGGCTCCGAGTTCGAGACCTGCGGCATCGGCATCGGGCCGTGCGAGGCGGGGGTGCCCTACCAGCAGAACCCGCTCTCCTACTTCTCGCAGCTCGACATCGTCGACGGCGAGCTGCTCGCGAGGACCCCGCTCGACAACTCGATCCAGATCATCTCGCTCGACGGCGGCGCGGCGCCGGACAAGGTGAAGCTCGCTGCCTCACCGGTCAGGGTCAAGAAGGGCAAGACCACGACCCTGACGGCGACGCTCCGGCCGTGCCCGCAGTCGGCCACCCACGTCCTCTTCCAGGAGGAGCGGGGCAGCGGCTGGAGCAACCTCGGCGCCAAGAGGAAGGTCAACGCGAGTTGCAGGGCGACACGCGGGGAGAAGATCACGAAGCGGACGCGGTTCCGCGCCGTGTCACTCGCCTCCGACGGGCGCACCGTCTCGCGCTCGGCGCCAGTCAACGTCACCGTCAAGCGCTGACGGCTCGCCGCTCGCCCGGGAGCCGCGAGCCATAGACTGCGGCGCGCTCATGCGCCAGGACGTTCCAGAGACCTCAGAAGAGAAGCTCGCCCAGCTCAAGGAGCTCCGCGAGTCAGCGATCCATTCGGCCTCCGAGGCCGCGGTCGAAAAGCAGCACGAGAAGGGCAAGCTGACCGCTCGCGAGCGGATCGAGAAGCTGCTCGACCCGGGCTCGTTCGAGGAGCTCGACACGTTCGTGCGCCACCGGACGATCGACTTCGAGATGCAGAAGCGCCGTCCCTGGGGCGACGCGGTCGTCACCGGCTACGGCACGATCGAGGGTCGTCCGGTGTTCGTCTTCAGCCAGGACTTCACGGTCTTCGGCGGCTCGCTCGGCGAGGTCATGGCCGAGAAGATGGTCAAGGTCATGGACATGGCGGCCAAGGTCGGCGCGCCGGTGATCGGGATCAACGATTCCGGCGGCGCGCGGATCCAGGAGGGCGTCGTCTCGCTCGGCGCCTACGGCGACGTCTTCGTCCGCAACGTCCAGTGCTCCGGTGTGATCCCCCAGATCTCGCTGATCATGGGCCCGTGCGCCGGCGGCGCCGTCTACTCGCCGGCGATGACGGACTTCATCTTCATGGTCAAGGAGACCTCGCACATGTTCATCACCGGCCCCGAGGTGATCAAGACCGTCACCGGCGAGGAGGTCGAGTTCGAGGACCTCGGCGGGGCGATGAGCCACAACTCGAAGTCGGGCGTCGCGCACTTCGCCGCCGACGACGAGGAGCAGTGCCTCGAGGACGCGCGCCACCTGATCAGCTTCCTGCCGCAGAACAACCTCGAGCTGCCGCCGCGGATGGAGCCCTACGACGACCCGGATCGTGAGGAGGACGCGCTCGACACGATCGTCCCGGCCGAGTCGAACAAGCCCTACGACATGCGCGACGTGATCTCGCTGATCTTCGACGATGGCGAGTTCTTCGAGGTCCAGGAGCACTTCGCGCAGAACATCGTCATCGGCTTCGCGCGGCTCGACGGCTACGCGGTCGGGATCGTTGGCAACCAGCCGAAGCACCTCGCCGGCGTCCTCGACATCAACTCCTCGGAGAAGGCCGCCCGCTTCGTGCGGACCTGCGATGCCTTCAACGTCCCGATCGTCACGCTGACCGACGTCCCCGGGTTCCTCCCCGGCACCTCGCAGGAGTGGGGCGGGATCATCCGCCACGGTGCGAAGCTGCTCTACGCGTTCACCGAGGCGACGGTCCCGAAGCTGACCGTCGTGACGCGCAAGGCCTACGGCGGCGCCTACGACGTCATGGCCTCGAAGCACATGCTGGCCGACTTCAACTTCGCCTGGCCGACCGCTGAGGTCGCGGTCATGGGGCCCGAGGGCGCGGTCAACATCATCTACCGCCGCGACATCGCCGGCTCACCGACGCCCGACGAGCGCCGCGAGAAGCTGATCGCCGACTACAAGGCGCACTTCGCCAACCCCTACTCGGCGGCCGAGCGCGGCTACATCGACGACGTGATCGAGCCGCGCCAGACGCGCCCGAAGCTGATCCGGGCGCTGCGCACGCTGCAGACGAAGCGCGTCGAGCAGCCGAAGCGAAAGCACGGGAACATCCCGCTTTAGGTCGGGCGCCCGCCGGCACGAAGCCGGCACACCCTCGTCGCCCTGGGCGCGCCACGCTCGCGACGAACCCGGGGATCGTCGGTCGCGTGCTCGAGGCGGGCCGAGAAGCTGATGCGGGGGCGACCGATCCTCGGCCCACCCGCCTAGGGACGAGGGCGACCGACGCGGTGATAACCGAGCTGGCGGCTTCGCAGATCGGCTTCGTCGCCGGGTGGCAGCTCGTCGGGGACGGCGTCACGCGGGCGGCTATCCGCCATCGCGTCCGGCGCCGGCGCCTGATCTCGGTCGGCCGCGACGTCTACGCAGTCGGCCACAACGACGACACGCGCCGGAGTCGATGGATGATCGCCGTGCTCGCCTGCGGTCCAGGTGCCGTCCTCGGCTTCACGAGCGCAGCCGAGCTCTGGCGGCTCATGGATCCGGCGGGCCGCACGCCGACCGTGATCGTGCGGAGCGGCCGCCACCGCCCTCCGGGAGTGCGCATCCACCGTCCGCGAACGCTCGATTCGGCGCATCTGACGCGGAGGTGGCGGATCGCGGTCACCGACACGACGCGAACCCTCTTCGACCTCGCCACCGTGGTCGGCCACAGGCAGCTCCGCGAGGCGGTCGAGCGCGCCGATCGGCTCGACCTTCTGGATGTCGGCGCGCTCCTCACCCTTTGCGACGACGCAGGCCGCGGCCGGCGCGGGGTCGGCCGGCTGCGCCGGATCCTTGCCGACTTCACCGCAGACGACTCGCTCAGCGCGTCGGCGCTCGAGGACGATTTCCGGGGGTTGCTCGCCCGCTCGGGCGTCCCGGCCCCCGCGATCAACGTTCCGATCGGTCCCTATGTCGTCGACTTCGCGTGGGTGCGCGAGCGAGTGATCGTCGAGACCGACGGCTGGAGCGCGCACAAGGGAAAACCGAGCTTCGATTCGGACCGCGAGCGATTCGGCCGGTTGCAGTCGCTCGGCTGGAGGGTCCTGCCGGTGACGGCGAAGCGGATCCGTGACGACTCGGCCGGTCTCCTACGCGACCTCGGCGCGCTCCTCGCCATCGAGGGGCTGGCCGAGCACGATCCCAGAGAGCATCGACGGCGAGGCGGGCCGAGAAGCTGATGCCTGGGCATCTGGTTCTCGGCTCACCTCGATGCCCCCGGATCGTCCTCGTGCCGATCGCGCCGTGTCGACCGCCGCCTGCGTCCCGCCCCTTAACCTCCATCGCGCATGCAGGGACTTCCCCAGAGATTCGACGGCGCGCTCGCGCTCTCGGCGGCAGGTGGGCTCGCGCTGCTCGTGAGCCTGTTCCTCGATTGGTACGAGCCTGGCCTGAGCGCGATCGAGGTGTTCGAGATCACCGACCTCCTGCTCGCCGGCATCGCGATCGCGTCGATCGCCATCGCGATCCAGGCGATGACGGTCGAGCCGGGCTACGAGGACCCGCGTACCGACTGGCTCGCGCCGATCGGGATGGCGGCCACGGCGATCGTGCTGTGGGAGATCATCGACAACCCGCCCGCCGTCGCCGGCAACCCCGTCGCGGCCGGCGCCTGGATCGGCTTCGTGGGAGCGATCGCGATCGCCGTCGGGGCGCTGCTCTGGGGATCGCGGCTCTCACTCGTGCTGACGCTGCGGCCGCGGGAGGGTGGCGAGGAGGAACGCGAGGCGCCGCTCCCGGCCCCCGTCGCCGAACCGCATCCGGACGATCCCGCCACGGGCGAGGAGGACGTCGCCGGCGTCGAGCCCTACGAGCCCGACGTCTCCCGGCCGCGGGAGAAGCCCGTGCCGGCGCCGGCCGATGAGACCGAGATCGAGCCGCGGACCGCGCAGCAGCCATTGTCCGGCGGCGGCGAGAGCGAGCCGCCCGCCGGGCGATGAGCCCCTCGGGCTCGCCGGAGCGTTTCATGCGCCCCGGCAACGTGCTCGGCGAGCGCTACCGGCTCGAGCGCCGGATCGGCAGCGGCGGGATGTCCGCCGTCTGGCTGGCGACCGACGTCCGCTTCGACTCGCAGGTCGCGGTCAAGCTGCTGTCCGACACGCTCGCCCACGAAGAGGACTACATCGCACGCTTCCGGCGTGAGGCGAGCGTCGTCTCCGAGCTCTCGCACCCGAACCTGATCCGGCTGTTCGACTTCTCCGTCGAGCCGCCGCACCCCTACCTCGTCATGGAGTACCTGCCGGGCGGGACGCTCGCCGACCGAAAGGGGCGCGACGCGTTCGACGGCGACCCGCGATCGCTCGCCGAGTCGCTGCTCGGCGCGCTCGCCCACATCCACTCGGCGGGCGTCATCCATCGCGACGTCAAGCCCTCGAACGTCCTCGTCGCGGCCGACGGATCGCCGCGTCTGACCGACTTCGGCATCGCCCAGCTCGAGGACTCGACGAAGCTCACCGCGACCGGCGAGGTCATCGGAACGCTCCAGTACATGGCGCCCGAGGTCGTCTCGGGGCAACGCGCGACACGGCGCTCGGACCTCTACTCGCTCGGAATGCTTCTGCGCGAGGTATGCGGCCGCCGCCTCTCGCCCGCGCTTCGCGAGCTCGCGGCGCGCCTCGCCGCGGACGACCCCGAGCGACGCCCGGTGTCCGCTCTCGCCGCGCTGAGCGAGCTGCGGGCCGATGGGACGGGTGGGTTCCAGCCGGTCGTCGCCGGCCCGGCCGCCTCAGCGCTCGCCGGCCCCGCACACCACCCCCCGCCGCTGTCGCGCCACCGCGAGCTCGTCCTGACCCCGCTGCGGGTCGGGATCGCGCTCGTCGTCGTGGCGGTCCTTCTCATCGTCGGTGCCGCGACGGTCGGCGACGACGAGCGCGTCGGGGGCGCGCGCGGGGCGACCGAGCGCGCGCTCGGCCTCGAGTAGGGCCCGCCGCCTCAGTCGAGCTCGACGCCCGGGGCCTCGATCCGCCCCGCCTCGATCGCCTCGAGGACGGCGAGCGCGATCGACAGGTCCTGGGTCGCGAGCCCGGTCGAGTCGAAAAGCGTGATCTCCTCGTCCGAGGCCCGGCCCGGCACCTCGCCGGCGAGGACGGCGCCGATCTCGGTCACGTCGTCTTGCATGACGGCGCCCGCCGCGACCGGACCGGCGAGCTCGCCGCCCTTCGAGGCCTGCGCCCACTCGTCGCAGAACAGCCGGCAGCGCTCAAGCGCCGCAGGCTCGACCTCGGCCTTGCCGTGGGCGTCGGCGCCGAGCACGGCGAGGTGCTGCCCGGCGCGCAGGTCGCCGCCTCGGATCACCGGCGAGTCGCCCGGCGTGACCGTGACGACCACGTCCTGGGCGGCCGCCTCCTCGCGCGGTCCGACCCGCCAGCCGAGCTCGCCCGCGATCGCCTCGGCCGCCTCGGCCCGCGGGTCGGAGCAGATCCCGTCGCCGTAGCCGGCCGCCGACAGGCACCGCGCCGCCCAGCCGCCGTTCACTCCGCACCCGATCAGCCCGACGGTCCTCGAGTCCTCGCGCGCGAGCGCCAGCGCCGAGACCGCAGCCGCGGCGCCGGTTCGCAGGAACGTCACCGCGGCGGTGTCGAGGATCGCGAGCAGCTCGCCGGTCTCGGCGCTCGAGACGAGCAGCGCACCGCGGACCACCGGCAACCCGCGAGCCGAATTCACGGGGAACGAGGTCACCCACTTCAGCGTCGCGATCCCACCCCCACGGGCCGGCATCGCTCGGAAGTCGCCGTTCGGCGGCGCGTCGAGGTAGAGCTTCGACGGCATCTCCCAGTCGCCCGAGTGGTGTCGCAGGAACGCTTCGCGGGTGCGCTCGATCGCGCTCTCGGGGCCGACCGCGGAGAGGATCGCGGCCGAGTCGCATACGTGAACGGGCATCGGCGCAGTCTCGCGGATCGCCCGATGCGTAGAGTGCCCGCGATGTCCGGCAACGGAAGACGGCGCCCGCAGCGGCCGCGGATCGAGCTGGTGAGCACCGCCGCCTCGCCGACCGAGGCGGCGGCCGTCGTGGCCGCGATCGAGCAGTTCCTCGCCGACACCGCGCCGGTCGCCGAGACGGCGCCTCGGCGGCAGAGTCCGTGGCTTCGCGCCGCGCTCGAGGAGGGCATCTCCGCCCGCCGCATCAGCGGCTACGCGTGGGGCGCCGCGCCGGAGCGTCGCGACGCTCCGAGCAGCGGCTTCTAGGTCCGCGCGCTTAAATACCTAAAACCCAATCCGGTTTACTACTATTTGCGATCGCGCGTGAGACGTGCGCTCAGCCAGAGCGTCCGGACGGCGCCGGACCGACGCAAGCAAGCCAGAAGGATCCGACCCACATGGAGCCAACGACGGTCGCAGGGCCCGCCCCACCGAGGGCGAAGGCGACTCCCGACGAGCTCGATCAGGAGCACGGCAAGGAGCAGCGAGGCAAGGGTGCGCTCGGCTCGCTGACCAACCCCGAGGTCTACGACAACGTCCCCGGCCACATCATCCCCGCGATCGCCGAGGAGTTCGACGACTTCGACACCGAGGCGGCGAAGTTCCTCCGCGGCGAGACGCCGGAGGACGAGTTCATCGGCTTCCGCCTCAAGCAGGGCGTCTACGGCCAGCGCCAGCCCGACGTCCAGATGGTCCGGGTCAAGCTGCCGATGGGCGGGGTCACACCCGACCAGATGGACACCTTCGCCGACGTCGTCGAGCGCTGGGCCCCGCTCAACAAGGGCCACATCACGACGCGGCAGAACATCCAGATCCACCACATCCCGCTCGACGACATGACCGAGCTGATCCGTGCAATTTCAGCGGCCGATCTCTCCTCGCGCGAGGGCTGCGGCAACACGGTCCGCAACGTGACCGGCGACCCGTTCGCCGGGGTCACCGAGGGCGAGCTCTACGACGTCACTCCCTACGCCGGCGCCTACGTCCGCTACTTCGTGCGCCACCCGACCACGCAGCTGATGCCGCGGAAGATCAAGACCGCGTTCACCGCGACCGACGAGGACGTCGCGATCACGGGCATCCACGACATCGGCTTCATCCCGCGGGTCCGCGACGGTGTGCGCGGGCTCGAGGTCCGGGTCGGAGGCGGCACCTCGATCATGCCGCGCGTCGCGCCGACGCTCTACGACTTCGTCTCGGTCGACGACGGCGAGTACCTGAAGGTCGCCGAGGCGGTCTTCCGCCTGTTCGACCGCCAGAGCTGGCTGCGCGTCAACCGCGCCCGCGCCCGGATCAAGGTCCTCGTCGACAAGATCGGCATCGAGGCGTTCCGCGAGATGGTGGACTCCGAGCTCGAGGGCGACTGGGTCGCCGAGCGCGACTTCCGGATCGAGCACCTGCTGCTCGACGCCGACGAGGAGGCGAACGCACCGGGCCCCTACACGCCGAAGAGCTCGCCGAACGGCGACCGCTCGGCGTTCGAGCGCTGGAGCGAGTCGAACGTCCGCCCGCAGCGCCAGGACGGGTTCTCCTCGGTCGTCGTCCGCGTCGTCCGCGGCGACCTCTCGCCGGAGCAGTTCCGCGGTCTCGGCCAGATCATGCGCGACTTCACCGGCGGCTTCGCTCGCACGACCGTGCAGCAGAACTTCGTCCTGCGCTGGGTCCGCGACGAGGCCGTCTACGACGTCTACGAGCGGCTCGTCGAGCTCGGCCTCGGCGAGGCCGGCGCGCGCGAGGTCGTCGACGTCGTCTCGTGCCCCGGCACCGACTCGTGCAAGCTCGGGATCACGAGCTCGATGGGTCTCAACCGTGCGATCCAGGAGCGCGTCGAGTCGATGGGGATCACGGATCCGCTGACCCGGAAGATCCACATCAAGATGTCGGGCTGCCCGAACGGCTGCTCGCAGCACCACATCGCCAACATCGGGTTCTACGGCGCGTCGATCAAGGTCGGCGACCGCACCGTCCCGGCCTACATCCCGCACATCGCCGGCAACTACGAGGGCGGCGAGGTCATCTACGGCGGCCGGCTCAAGGTCCGCCTCCCGGCCAAGCGCGTGCCGGAGGCCGTCGAGCGCTGGATCAACGCCTACGAGTCGGAGCGACTCGACGGCGAGGAGTTCAACGCCTACGCCGAGCGCGTCGGCACCGAGCGGTTCACCGAGCTCGCTCGCGATCTCTCGATGCCGGCCGAGTTCAGCCTCGCGACGTTCGACCAGTTCATCGACTGGAGCCGCTCGGAGCCCTACCAGGTCGAGCGCGGAGAGGGCGAGTGCGCGATCTAGGGATCGCCCACCGCCCCACACCGAAGCCATGAATCCAGGAACCCTCCAGGTTGTCCGTCCCGCTCCGTTCGTCGACGCCGACGAGGCGCACGGCTCGGGCGACGGCTCGCCGCTGAACGGCGCCGGGCCGGCGACCGTGGCCGTGCCGACGCTCGGTGGCGAGGAGGTCGATCCGAAGGAGGTCGGCGCCAGGGTCGAGCGGATGAACGCGTTCGAGGCGATCGAGTTCGCGCTCTCGGAGCTGGGGGCGCCGAACCTGATGTTCGCGGTCTCGTTCCAGAAGACGAGCTCGGTGATCGTCGACATCGCGCACCGGATCGACCCGGCGTCGCGGTTCTTCTATCTCGACACCGATCTGCTCTTCGGCGAGACCTACGCGACGCGCGACGCGCTCGCCGAGCGCTACGGGATCGAGTTCGAGCGGGGGCACGGGCTCTCACTCGCCGAGCAGACCGAGCGCTTCGGCGCTAACCTGTGGCGCCGCGATCCGGACGCCTGCTGCGGGATTCGGAAGGTCGAACCCATGAGGCAGGCGCTCCAGGGCGCATCCGGCTGGGTGGCCGGGATTCGTCGTGAAGAGTCCCGTAGCCGAGCCGGCGCCGCGAAGTTCGGTTGGGACAAGCGCTTCGGCCTGTGGAAGCTCAACCCGCTCGCGGACTGGACCGAGCAGATGGTCTGGGACCACATCAGAGAAAACCAAGTGCCTTACAACCCCCTACACGAGCAGGGCTATCCCTCGATCGGCTGCACCCACTGCACGGTCAAGCCCGCTCCCGGGGAAGACTCGCGTTCGGGCCGCTGGCTCGGCGCCGACAAGACGGAGTGCGGAATCAATGGCTAGCACGCTGACCCTCGAACTCACCAACCGGCAGGCATCGGACTTCGAGCTGCTGGGCAACGGCGGCTTCGCGCCGCTGGACGGGTTCATGGGCTTCGAGGACTGGAACTCGGTCTGCGAGGACATGAAGCTCGCGTCGCGGGAAGGCGAGTACTGGCCGATCCCGATCACGCTCGCGACCGACCTCGAGGCCGTCGAGGGCGACACCGTCGAGCTCGTCGCGCCGAACGGCAAGAAGCTCGGCACGCTCGAGGTCTCCGAGGTGTTCGAGCGCGACGTCGAGAAGGAGGCCGAGCTGGTCTACCTGACGACCGACAACGAGCATCCGGGCGTCGCGGCGATCCGCAACGAGGGCAACCGCTGCCTCGCCGGCAAGATCACGGTCGAGGCCCTCCCCGACCACGAGGAGGCCTTCCAGCGTCGCTACCAGACGACCGAGGAGTCCAAGAAGGCGTTCGCGGACCGCGGCTGGAAGCGCATCGTCGCCTTCCAGACCCGCAACCCGATCCATCGCGCCCACGAGTACCTCACCAAGGCCGCGCTGGAGATCTGCGACGGGCTCTACATCCACCCGCTGATCGGCGAGACCAAGGCCGGCGACATCCCCGCCGACGTGCGGATGCGCTGCTACGAGGTCCTGATGGAGAACTACTACCACCCGGAGCACGTGATGCTCGGCGTGAACCCCGGCAAGATGCACTACGCCGGGCCCCGCGAGGCGGTTCTCCACGCGATCATCCGCCGTAACTACGGCTGCACCCACTTCATCGTCGGCCGTGACCACGCGGGCGTCGGTGACTACTACGGCACCTACGACGCGCAGCGGATCTTCGACGACATCGACACCCAGAAGCTCGGCATCACGCCGCTGTTCTTCGAGCACACGTTCTGGTGCGAGGAGTGCGAGGGAATGGGCTCGTCGAAGACCTGCCCCCACCCCCAGGAATCGCACCTCTTCCTCTCGGGCACGAAGGTGCGCGAGATGCTCTCCCGCGGCGAGACGCCGCCCCAGGAGTTCACCCGCGAAGAGGTCGCCGAGATCCTGATCGACTCGATGCGAAAGGAAAACGCTTAATGGCGACTGACAACGGCGGCTACACGCTCTGGTTCACCGGGCTCTCGGGCTCCGGCAAGACGACGATCACGAACCTGCTCGTTCGCGAGCTGCGCAAGCGCGGCTCGAAGCTCGAGGTCCTCGACGGCGACATCGTCCGCGAGAACCTCTCGAAGGGCCTCGGGTTCTCGAAGGAGGACCGCGACACGAACATCCGCCGGATCGCCTTCGTGGCCGACCTGCTGAGCCGCAACGGCGTGCCGGTCATCACCGCCGCGATCTCGCCCTACCGCGACATCCGCGATGAGGCCCGCGACATGATGGGCGACCGCTTCATCGAGGCCTACGTCGCCGCGTCGGTCGAGGCCTGCGAGGAGCGCGACACGAAGGGCCTCTACGCGAAGGCCCGCTCGGGTGAGATCAAGGAGTTCACCGGCGTCTCGGATCCCTACGAGCCGCCGCTCAACCCGGAGATCACGCTCGAGACCGAGTCGGAGACCCCCGAGGAGTCGGCGCAGAAGATCGTCGCCTACCTCGAGGAGAAGGGGCTGCTCGCCGCGGCCTAGCCGACCCTCACCGAGGTTCGCTTCGACGACCCGCTCTCGCCAAGGCGAGGGCGGGCCGTCTGCTTTTCCGGGGCCGGTCCGCGCCGCCGGGCCGCGTCAGGCAGGATGAGACGCGGATGAGCGACTCACGCGACGCCGGCGCATTCACCGGCGCCTACAAGCTGGCGATCGGCGCCTGCAGGCCCGCGATAGCCGGCTGGGGGCGGATGAAGGTCGAGGGCCTCGACGCGCTGCCGCCGACCGGACCGGTCCTCCTGGCCGGCAACCACGACTCCTACTGGGACACCGTCTCGATCGGTCTGGCGGCGAAGCCGGTCCGCCAGGTCCGGGCGCTCGCCAAGGCCGAGCTCTGGAAGGTCCCCGGCCTCGGCGGTCTGCTCGACGGGATGGGTCAGATCCCGATCAACCGCGGCAAGGGCGACACCGACGCTCTCGAGAACGCCGTCCGCGAGCTCCGCGCCGGAGCCTGCATCGGGATCTTCCCCGAGGGCACGCGCTCGAAGGGCGCCGAGCTGAGGCCGCGCAGCGGCATCGGCCGACTCGCCCAGCGTGTGCCCGAGGCGGAGATCGTGTGCGTGGCCGTGGTCGGGACGACCGATTTCACGCGGTTCCCGAAGCGGCCGGAGGTGACGGTCCGCTTCTTCCGCCCCGCCGAGGGAAACCTGCGACCCGACGAGGACCCCAAGGACTTCGCGGCGCGGCTCGTGCGCGAGATCCGTGCCGAGGCGCCGTGGGCGGCGCTCGGCCGCAAGGCGAGCGCCTAGCCCGGCCCCGGCGTCCGAGGTCGGCCGAGAAGCCGTCGCCCCGGCATCAGGTTCTCGGCACGGTTCGCGGCGAAAGGGACTCGGTGGACCTGCTGGACGAAATACGCGAAGCGACCGCCGCCGTGGCGGCGCGAGCGCGCTTCGTATCGATCGACGAGACACGCGTCGTGCCGCTCGCCCGGGAGCTCGTCGCCGAGCTCGGATCGGTGGGCGAGGCGGGTCTGCCACTCGCCGACCGGCCACTCGCCGAGCGCGCCGCCTACGCGCTTGCCTTCGACGCCGTCAACTTCGGATCGGGGTGGTGGCCGACGATCCGCAAGCGACCCGGGATGTCGGGCTCGCAGACGATGATGGCCGCGCTCGAGGATCACTTCCGACGCGCCGCGGCGCCGGCGCCCGATGAGCTCAGCTCGATCACGTCCGCTGAGGTCGCCGTGATCTTCGGGCAGGACCCCGAGCACGAGCTGATGGCGCTCTACGCCGCGGCACTGCGCGAGCTCGGCAGCTTCGCGGCCGAAGCCGGGGGCTGGCTCGAGCTGAGCGACTCCCTCGGTGGTTCGGCCACCGCCGCCGTCACGACCCTCAGCCGCCGGCCGAGCTTCGCCGACGCCTCGACGCACGACGGCCATCCGGTCCCGATCTTCAAACGCGCCCAGATCGCCGTCGCCGACCTCAACCGGACCGGCGCCCGGTCGGACCCCGACCTCGACCGGCTCACCCTGTTCGCCGACAACCTGATCCCGCACGTCCTCAAGATCGACGGTCTGCTGCGATTCGACCCGGCGCTCGACGCCCGAATCGACGCCGAGGAGCTCATCGATCACGGGTCGCGCGAGGAGGTCGAGATCCGCGCGGTGGCGATCCACGCCGTCGAGCTGCTCGCCGCCGCCACCGGCGGCGGAGCGACGCCGGCCGAGCTCGACGAGCTGCTCTGGCATCGCGGGCGCGCGCCGCGCTACAAGGCGCGGCCACGGCATCGCTCGCGAACGACGGCCTACTAGCGCCTCGGCGGAGTACGAATCGCGCCTCCGGGCCTGGTAGTGCGGCGCGCATGCCAGGAATAGCCCTAGCCCTCGCCGTCTCGGTCCTCGTCGCCGCGATCGGGATCATCGTCGGCGCCTATCCCGTCCTGATCCTGATCCCGATCATCCTCGGCATCGCGATCTTCCGCTGGCGCACCGGGCCGGCGGACCCGCATGCCGGCCGGACGCGTCACGAGCGCGAGAACCAGCGCGTCAAGATGCAGGCCGCTCGACCGGCCCCGGGAACGACCGGGCGCCCGGAGTCCGGCGAGGGCTGAGCCGGTCCAAGAACTGATGAGCTGCGAACCATTCCCGCGTGAGGACGAGCTGGTAGCCAAGAGCTGACCGCCGCAGCATCTCTTTTCTTAGGTGGCGCGTAGAACGGACCGGCCTCTAAATTTGTTCGACCACCAGCTGCGACCGAATGGTGGTACTCGACAGAAAATAGTGATACTGGCGGCTATCTATATAGCTAATCTGTCCGCCCAGATCACTATGAAGAGCTTTTCCCTAGACGATCGAGCTTTCAACGGACAGCCCGCCGATATCGGCGTCCTCCTACAAAGAGTCGATGTTGGCCGCGGTCGCGAGGAGCTCTATATGGATCAAGCTCCACAGCTGCTCAAGGCTCTCGCGCAACAGAGCCGAGTGGAGTCGATCAAGGCATCAAGTGCCATCGAGGGCATCGACGTCGCCGAGGCGCGAGCGCGACGACTCGCGGGCTCCGGGAACACGACGATGCGCAATCGCGATGAGCGCGAGTTCGCCGGGTATCGCGACGCGATCGACTACCTCGTCCGACTCGGCCGATGGGAACCACCGACTATCGGGCTCACACTTCATCTCCACCGATTGCTGTATCGCCACACCGCTGGTACCGGCGGGGCCCTCAAGACCGAGAACAACGAGATCTCGGACCGAGACGAGGACGGATTTAGATTCACGGTATTCCGCCCCGTGGACCACACAGAGACCCCATATTTTCTGCAAGAGCTTTTCGACCGCTACAGAGAGGCCAGCAAGCGACAAGCAGCGCATCCTCTGCTGCTGCTAGCGGCAATGGTCGTCGACTTCCTGGCGATACATCCGGTCGAGGATGGCAACGGACGTCTTGCGCGTCTCCTCACAGCTCACGAACTAATGCGGCTCGACTACGGCGTGGTCCGATACGTAAGCATCGAGCAGAGGATCTTCGACACGAAGAACTCTTACTACACGGCCCTCGAGCAGTCTCAGCGCGAATGGCACGAAGGCGAGCACGAGATCTGGGCCTGGACCCGCTACCTGCTTGAGGTCCTTGCCGAGGCATACGACGACTTCGAAGCCAAGGTTGCGGCCGCCGGCTCAGGGACGAGCAAGCGCGAGCGAGTTAGGAATCACGTCCTCCATCTGGGCCCTGATGAATTCCGGTTTCGTGATGTGACCTCAGCCCTCCCCGGTGTTAGCCAAGCGACGGTTCGTAAGGTCCTCAATGAGCTGAGGGACGCAGATTTGATCTCGACGACCGGTCACGGTGCCGGCGCGGTCTGGATTAGACCCGCGCCGACGGACGATCAGGCGGGGTAGCTGCCCGGCTTCTCGGGCACCTGCGGCTCGCCGAGGCCATAGGTGTCGTAGGCGAGCCAGCGCGAGAACGTCTTGTGGGTCGGGCCGTGGAAGTCCGACGACGCGGTCGGCACGAGCCCGAACTCCTCGCAGAGCTCGAGGCAGTGCTGCGTCTGCTCCTTCGTGTGCGGCGGGTAGAAGGTCTCGATGCCGTCGAGGCCGACGTCGCGTACGAGGCTCTCGACGAGGTCGCGGACCTTCTCCGGCTCGGAGACGTCCCAGTAGGGATGGGCGACGACGGCGACCCCGCCGGCGTCGTGGATGATCCCGACGGCCTCCTCGGCCGACGGCCACTGGCGCGAGACGAACGCCTTCGCGCCGGGCACGAGGTACTCCTCGAAGAACGGGCCGAGGTCGGGACCGGCACCAGCGGCGCGGGCGATGTGCGGGCGGCCGATCGCGTCGGCTGCGCCAGCCTTCTCGACCGCGGCCTCGAACGTCACGTCGACACCGTGCTCGTTCAGCTTCGCGATGATCGCCTTGGCGCGGTCGACGCGCTCCTGCTGGGCGCGATCGCAGGCCGCCTGGATCTTCTCGAGGTCGACCCAGTAACCGCAGATGTGGAGGTCCTCGGAGTACTTGTGGACGCACGACATCTCGGTCGCCGGGACGTTGAGGATCCCGGCCTCCTCGGCGACGCGGGTCGCCTCCTCGACGCCGGCGACGCCGTCGTGGTCGGTGAGCGACATGACGGTGACGCCGGCCTCGACGGCCGCGCGCGCGACGTCGGCCGGTTCGAGCTGCCCGTCGGACACGGTTGAGTGCGACTGAAGATCGATCATCGGCGCGGCACTCTAGAGCGCGACGAACTTCGATCGCGGCCCCCGTGGTGCTTCCTGACCTCGCTGCCTGAGATAGTGGATGCGTGAGGATCAGCGCCAAAGCCGACTACGCCGTCCGCGCGGCACTCCAGATGAGCGCGGAACCCGATGGCGAGCCGATCAAAGGGGAGGCGCTCGCGAACGCGCAGTCGATACCCCTGCACTTCCTCGAGCACATCCTGCTCGAGCTCAAGCACGCCGGCCTCGTCCGCGCCCGACGCGGCGCGCGCGGCGGCTACTGGCTCGCCAAGCCCGCGAGCGAGATCTCGGTCGCCGATGTGATCCGCGCGGTCGAGGGCCCGCTCGCCAACATCCACGAGCACGCCCCCGAGGAACTCCATTACGAGGGGCCGGCCGAGCGCCTGCGCGACGTCTGGGTGGCCGTCCGCTACAACATCCGCAACGTCCTCGAGAACGTCTCGATCGCCGAGATCGCCGAGGACCAACTGCCGTGGCAGATCGGCGCGATGCTGACCAACTCCGAGGCCTGGCGAGCGCGCTGAGCGAATCCGGACCGCCGCCTCGGCGGTCGCGGCGATAGCATTCATCGGAGCGTTTTTTGACCTAATTGCTGGGAAAAGTCCCCGGCGATGGGTCGCGTACCCACGCCCTGATGGTCATCGATCCAGTCATCATCGCCTTCGGGCTCGGCATCGGCGTCCTCGTCGGGATGACGGGGATGGGTGGCGCCTCGCTGATGACGCCGCTGCTGATCCTCGTCGTCGGCGTCTCGCCGGTCACCGCGATCGGGACCGACATCTTTTACGCCGCCGTGACGAAGACGGTCGGCGGCTACAAACACCTGAAGCTCAAGACGGTGCACCGCGCGATGGCGTTCTGGCTCGCCGTCGGCAGCGTGCCGTCGGCGATCGCCGGTGTGTTCATCATCGAGATGCTCCAACGCACCTACGGCGATGAGCTCGACACGCTGGTGCTCGGGATGCTCGGCGGCGCGCTGCTCGTCGTCGGCGCTGCGACGCTGCTTCGCTCGCTGTTCCTCGGCGGGACGATCCAGGAGCGCTCGGCGATGCACATGTACAAGCGCCACATCATCGCCGCGGTGCTGACCGGCGTCCTCACCGGGTTCGTGATCGGCCTGACATCGGCCGGCAGCGGGACGCTGATCGCGATCGCGCTGATCGCCATCTTCCGCCTGACGCCGCAGCGTGTCGTCGGCACGGACGTCTTCCACGCCGCCGTGCTGCTCTGGGCCGCGGGCGCGGCGCACTGGATCGGCGGCAACGTCGACTTCGCACTCGCGGGCAACATCCTGATCGGGTCGATCCCCGGCGTGATCGTCGGCTCGAACCTCGCCGTCAAGGCCCCGCAGGCCTTCCTCCGCTACGCGCTGGCGATCGTCCTGATCGCCTCGGGCATCGCGCTCGTCTCGAAGGGCGGCGACCCTTCGGTCGTGATCCCGGCGGTCGTGATCGCGAGCGTGATGATGACGGCGTTGTTCGGCATCCAGATCGTCGCCGGCCGCCGCAACCAGAGCCGCGGCGACCCCGCTCAGGCACGAGCCGGATAGGGCGCGGGTCCGTGTGACCCAGATCTCCGGTGGTTAGTTCGACGATCGGGGTACATTCGAAGAATGAGCTCGACGAGCCCCGCACACGCAGCCGCGATCGAGCGCGGTTGGCTCGGCCGCACCGCCGCCTTCTGGTCGCTCGCCGCGATCCTCGGCTTCTTCCTCGCCGCCTCCGCCGCGCCGTCACCGCTCTATCCCGTCTACCAGGCGGCGCTCGGATTCTCGGCCTTCACGCTGACCGAGATCTTCGCGATCTACGTCGTCGGACTGCTCGCCGCGCTGATCTTCGCCGGCTCGCTGTCGGACGTCGTCGGGCGCCGTCCCGTCCTGCTCGCAGCGCTCGCGATCCAGCTCGTCTCGATGGGCCTGTTCCTGATCGCCACCGACGTCGGCCTGCTGCTCGCCGCGCGTCTGACCCAGGGCGTCGCGACCGGGCTGGCGATGGGGGCGATGAGCGGTGCGCTCGTCGATCTCGCACCGCCCGGCAATGAGGAGCGCGGCCCGCTCGTCGCCAGCATCGCGCCACTCGTCGGCCTCGCGGTGGGTGCGCTCGGCGCCGGGCTGCTCGTCGAGTTCGGGCCCGACCCGGTGCGACTGATCTTCTGGTTGATGCTCGGCCTGTTCGCGCTCGCGGTCGTGCTCGTCGCGCGGACGCCCGAGACCGTCGCCGTCCGCGGCCGGATCGCCGACGGCCTGCGCCCGCGCCTCGCGGTCCCGCCCGCGGCGCGCGCGCCGTTCGTCTCGATCGTCCCGGTCCTGATCGCCACCTGGGCGCTCGGCGGCCTCTACCTCTCGCTCGGCCCGAGCGTCGTCAGCGAGCAGCTCGGCTCCGACAGCCACGTCACCGCGGGGCTCGTGATCGTCTGTCTGGCCTCGATGGGTGCCCTGGGTTCGGCGCTCGCCCGCAACACGCCGCCACGTACGACGATGCTGCGCGGCGCCGCGATGCTGGTCGTCGGCGTCGGAATCACGCTCGTAGCGCTGAACGTCGAGTCGATCGCGCTGTTCTTCGCCGGCAGCATCGTCGCGGGGCTCGGGTTCGGCCCGTCGTTCGGCGGCGCCTTCCGCGGCCTGATGGCGCTCGCGCCCCCCGACGGACGCGCCGGGCTCTCGAGCGCGATCCTGCTCGCCTCCTACGCGTCGTTCTCGATCCCGGCGACGATCGCCGGCATCGCGTCCGACCGCGTCGGTCTGCTGCCGACGGCGAACGTCTACGGCGCGCTGATCATGTGCTTCGCCGCGATCGCGATCGCGGTGTCGGTCGTCCGCACACGGCGCGCCGCGGCCGCCGTCCCGAGCGCCGGCTGAGCCCGGCGCCCGGGCGGGCGCGATCACACCGAGCGGCTGAACCGGCCGTGGAAGTGGAACGGAATCGCGTGCGGCACCCTCGCCCTCGCGATCTCGTGGAGGTCGTGCGCATCGAGGACGAGCAGGAACGAGTCTTGCCGCTCCGCGTCGAGCACGACCGACAGCAGAGCGCCGTCGTCCTCGGCCGCCGCATCCGGCGCCGCGACGAACACCGGCTCGCCCGGGTAGCAGCCGGCCTCGCTCCAGGTGGTGTGGCTGCGCTCCTCGACGTCGGCGCGGACGATGGTGTCGAACCACCGGAACGACGACGCGCCGACCCCCCATCCGTAGCGGTAGGGGCGCTCGTTGCAGCGGCCGTAGTTGATCTGCCCGAGCTCGAACGGGGCGTCGATGAGACGCTCCGCCTCGACGGTCCGCCCCACCGGGTCGATTCGCAGCCGCGTCAGCGCCATGTCGGGGAGGCCGCCGCCGCTTCGCAGCTGATCGAGATAGAGCCGCTCGACTATCGAGGCGTCCTCGTAGGCCGAGAGGTCGGCGACGATCGTCCCATCCCCGTCCTCGTAGGCGTTGAGGAAGTGGAACGCGAACATCGATGGGGCGGTGATCGGCTCGGAGGCCTCGCCCGTGGCGCGGTCGATCAGGAAGATCCGCGTTCCGCGCTCGGGCTCCCAGCCGTAGTTCTCGGCGTAGGGACGTCCTGACAGCGCGAGCTTGAGCGGGTTGAGGACCCACGGGAACTCGGCGAGGACGATGTGGCGCTCGGTGAGCCCGAAGGAGTGGACGTAGCCGGTCTTCCGAGTCGGGATGCCCGCGATCACCTCGGGGGTCGAGGAGTCCGGCCCGAGGTGGAAGAACCGGTACTCCGTGCGCGGCCCGAGGCGGGCGGCGTAGTTGAGCATCCCGCCGTCGGAGCGCTCGAGGTGAGGGTGCGCGGTCGTGAGGATCCCCGGGGGCTTGAACGCCACGCCGGCGGAATCGAGCGTGCGCGGGTCGAACTCGACCGAGATCGGAGCCTCGGTCATCGAGAGGAAGCGCTCGCCCAGCCGGACGACGTTGACGTTGGCGTTGTCGCCGAAGCCGGGCGAGAACATCGACTGCACGCGTCCGAACAGCGACCGGCACGGATCGGTCGCGAACTCGCTGAACGGGATCTCGCCGGTCTCCTCCGCCTTGCGCCACGTCTTGCCGCGGTAGAAGCGGTTGCCGTAGGAGACCCGGCCGCCGGAGAAGGAGAAGCGGTGCAGCATCGTCAGCCCGTCGAACCAGTGGCGGTACGGCTGCTCGCCGACCTCGAAGCGCGCCGGGCCCGTCCGCAGCAGCGATCCCTCGAGCCACGCGGGCAGCTGACCGGTGAGCTCGAGCTCGTCGTTCGTGCGCTCGTCGGTCAGCGTCTCGAACCCGATCGCGTACTCCGGTCGCGTTAGTGCCGATGCCCTGGCTCCGCTCGTGATCGCCATCGCAGCTCCCTCCAGATCCCACCGGGTCATAGTTCGGGTTGAACCGTTCCGAAAGTAGGTTACGATCGCGGTCGTGTCAAGCGTTCGGCTCACGCCCACGGCGTATGTCGTCCTCGGGTTGATCGAGGCAAGGCAGCCGGCCACGCCCTACGACATCAAGCAGCTCGCGGCGGCCAGCACCTCGAACTTCTGGACCGTCCCGCACACGCAGCTCTACGCCGAGTGCTCGCGGCTCGCCGAGGCCGGCCTGCTCGACGAGGAGCGCGAGGACAGCGGGCGCCGGCGGCGTATCTACCGCTTGACGCCGCTCGGCGGCGAGCGGCTCTCGGAGTGGCGGCACGACCCGCGGACCCGGGCGTCGGAGTTCCGCGACCTCGGCGTCCTGAAGCTGTTCTTCGGCGGCGATCCCGTCGCGCTGGCGCCCTGCGAGATCGCGCGCCACGAGGAGAAGCTGGCCGAGTTCGAGCACACCGCGCGCGGCGAGCTGCCCGAAGGGATGCGGCGCGCGCTCGAGTTCGGGATCGAGTTCGAGCGCACCCTGATCGCGAGCTGGCGTCGCATCGCCGACGGCGATCCCGGCTCGGACGAGCGGCGGAGCCCTTAGACGCGCTCGGCCTGATCGGCCGCGGCGGCGAGGTCGGCGACGATCGCCTCGAAGTGCTCGTAGCCGTCGGCCGACTTGCCGTACTGCCCACGCCCATAGCGGGCGAGCACGCCCTCGAGGATGATCGCGAGCTTCCAGTAGCCGAGCGCGACGTAGAAGTCGATCTCCGACAGGTCGCGGCCGGAGCGCTCGGCGTAGAGATCGCGGATCCGCTCGCGCTCGAGGAAGCCGTCGGCGAGCGTCGGCGCGTCGGCGAGCGGCGCGAGGTCGTCGCCGGGGCGCGCCCAGTAGACGAGCAGCAGTCCGACGTCGGCGAGCGGGTCGCCGAGCGTCGAGAGCTCCCAGTCGAGAACGGCGCGGACCTCGCCCTCCGGGGAGAGGATCATGTTGTCGAGCCGGTAGTCGCCGTGGACGATCCGCGCCGGGCCCTGCTCGGGGACCCGCGCCGCGAGCCGCTGGTGGACGTCGTCGATCAGCTCGAGCTCGCGCGTCTTCGACTTCTCCCACTGGCCGTGCCAGCGCTTGAGCTGGCGCTCGACGTAGCCCTCCTTGCGCCCGAGCTCGCCGAGCCCGACGGCGTCGGGGTCGACGGAGTGGATCGCGACGAGGGCGTCGACGACGCGCTCGGAGATCCGCTCGCGCTCGGCCTCGTCGAAGGCTTTCTCGGCGTCTGAGCGCGTGCGCAGGATCGGCCCCTCGACGTGCTCCATGACGTAGAACGGCGCGCCGTTGACGTCATCGGAATCCGAGTAGCCCGCGACCGGCGGGACCGGAACCAGGGAGCCACTCAGCGCCGACATGATCCGCTGCTCGCGGCCCATGTCGTGCGCGGAGGCGAGCCGCTCGCCCAGCGGCGGCCGGCGCAGGACCCAGCGCGAGCCCTCCGCGTCGGTCACCGTGAACGTCAGGTTCGAGCGGCCACCCGTGATCCGCTCGTAGCCGAGCGGCGCCGATGCCTGCGGGACGTGGTCGGCGAACCAGCGCTCGACCTCGGCCGGCTCGATCCCGTCGGGCGCCTCGGCCTCGGCCATCCCTAGTCCTTCGCGTATTCCATCCGGACCTGGCGGCCCTTGATCTTCGTGCCGTCGAGGCGCTCGAGCGCGAGGCGCGCGGCCTCCGACTCGAGCTCCACGAACGAGAACCGTTCGAGCACCCGGATCGACTCGATCGCCTCGTCGGGGACGACCGCGCCCTCGACGAGCGCCCAACGGACGTCCTCCTCTTCGAGGCCGCTGCGACGGCCGCGGTTGAGGAACAGCTTCGTGACCTCCTCGTCGTCCATTGCCGTCTCGTCGGCGGTCGCGTCGGTGGGCTCCGCGGCGGCCTCGGGCTCGGTGGTCTTCGGCTCCGCGTCCAGCTCTGGGACCCCGACCGACTCCGGCGATGCCGGCGGCGCCTCGGGCTGCTCGGTCTCGAGCGCGTCGGTGAGCTCGGCCGGCGTCGCAGCCGACTCGGGCTCGGGGCCGGTGGCCTCGGCGGGCGAGGCCGAGTCGACGAGCTTCTCGCGCGGGATCGCGGCTCCGCGTCTGGCGCGGCGGCGTGCCTTCGGGGCGTGCTCGATCCGCTCCTCCGGCGGCTCCCATTCGTCGATCGTCGTGTGGACCTCGCGCTCGTAGCGGTCGAGGTCCTCACGCTGCGACGGCGTGACGAACGTGATCGCGCGACCCGTGCGCCCGACGCGGCCGGTGCGGCCGATGCGGTGGACGTAGATCTCCGAGTTGTTGGGCAGGTCGTAGTTGATGACGTGCGTTACGTGCTCGATGTCGAGACCGCGCGCGGCGACATCGGTCGCGACGAGCAACGTCAGCTTGTGGCCCTTGAAGGAGATCATCACGCCGTCTCGCTGGCCCTGGCTCATGTCGCCGTGGAGCGCCTTGCAGCGCAGGCCGCGATCGCGGAGCGTCTTGTCGAGCCGCGCGCAGCCGATCTTCGTGCGGCAGAAGATGATCGCCTGCTCTGGCTCCTCGGCCTTCAGCACCTCGATCAGCTTCTCGGTCTTGTCGCGCGCGGAGACCTCGACGTAGGCCTGCGCGATCGCGTCGACGGTCAGCTTCTTCGGCGTGATCTTGACCGTGACCGGGTCGTACATGTACTGCTCGGCCAGGCGCGCGATCGGCGGCGGCATCGTCGCCGAGAAGAGCAGCGTCTGGCGCCCGGAGGGGCACATCCGCAGGATCCGCTCGACGTCCTCGATGAAGCCGAGGTCGAGCATCTCGTCGGCCTCGTCGAGGACGACGTAGCGCGCCGAGGTCAGGACGAGCGAGCGGCGCGAGATCAGGTCCTTCATCCGCCCGACGGTCGCGACGACGACGTGCGCCCCGCGGCGCAGCTGGGACTGCTGGGTCGCGATCGGCGCCCCGCCGAAGACCGCGACGACCTCGATGTCGAGGTGCTCGGCATAGGAGCGGATCGCCTGGGTGACCTGGATACAGAGCTCGCGGGTCGGCGTCAGAACGATCGCCTGCGTCTCGTCGGAATCCGGGTCGAGGTACTGGAGCAACGGCAGGCCGAACGCGGCCGTCTTGCCGGTGCCGGTCTGCGCCTGGCCGATCACGTCGTGGCCCTTGAGCAGCTCGGGAATCGCCTGCGCCTGAATCGGCGTCGGCTCGTCGAACCCGAGCTCGTCGAGCGCCTCGGCTATCGGCGGCTTCAGCCCGAGCTCGGAGAACTTCGGGATCGGCGCGTCCGCGGGCGGCGCGTCGGCGGCGGTGGTGGTGTCAGTCAACTTCTTCTTCTCTCTCGGCCAGGGGCCTCTTGGTACTTGCGTCTCTCATCGCCGACGGCGTCGCCGGCGGATTCATCAGCGGCTCGGATCGAGCAGGAGCTTGCCCGAGGTGCGCCGGTCTCGCATGTCCGAATGGGCTCTGCGAACCTCAGACAGCGGATAGACCTCGCCGATCGTCACGGACAGATCGCCCGCCTCGACCGCTGCGAACAGATCACCCACGATAGCCGCGACCTCTTCCCCGCGGGCCATGAGATGGACGAGCCAGAAGCCGATGACGCTGCGGCTTCGCTGCAGCAGGTGTCCGGTGGAGACCCTGTTGTCCTGCTGCGAGGCGATCCCGAAGCAGACGAGCCGGCCGAGCGGGGCGAGCGAGGCGAGCATCGCGTCGAAGGTCTCGCCGCCCGTCATCTCGAGCACGAGGTCGACGCGCTCGCCGCCGTTGGCATCGCGGACGTCGTCGGCGAGCGAGTCCGAGCGCGAATCGACCGTCGCGTCGGCCCCGAGGCTCTCGACGTGCGCGCGCTTCTCGGGGCTCGAGGCGAGCCCGATGACGCGCGCTCCGGCGCGCTTGGCGAGCTGAACGGCGAGTCCGCCGGTGCCCCCGGCCGCGGCCTCGACGACGACGGTCTCCCCCTCGGCGAGGTGGCCGCAGCGATGGAGCAGCGCATGCGCGGTCAAGCCCTGGATCAGGAGCGCGGCGGCGACGTCGTCGGAGACGGCGTCGGGGATGTCGATCAGCCCGGCCTCGGGGACGACGACGCGCTCGGCGTAGGCGCCCGAGGCGGGAAAGGCGGCGACGCGGCGCCCGTCGGCGGTCGTCCCGGAGACCTCGGTGCCGGGGGTGAGCGGCAGCTCCTGCGGCGCGAGATACTCGTCGCGGGTGACGAGCGTGTCGGCGAAGTTGATCCCCGCCCGCGCCACGTCGACGAGGACCTCGCCGTCGCCGGGCTGCGGGTCGGGTACGTCGCGCAGCTCGAGCGCGTCCTCACCCTTGAATTCCTCGACGACGACTGCCTTCATCGCCAGCGAGTCTCGCAGGTAGGGCTCCGAGGGCTCCGCTTCGCGACGGTCGTCCGCGAACGTGTGGCCGAGTCAGGTAGGGCGACGGACGCCGACCGCCGACCAACTGGGTGACGAAACCCCGGATTGTCGGGGGTTTCGTCACCGCGCTGCCGTCGCCGGACGAAACTCACCGCATAGGTGACAGACGTCAGGCGGCGCACTCGCGCGATGTGATTGCCCCCGCCCCTCTAGGCACTCCCCCTTCGCCGCTCTCAGCAGCGCCGCCGCGGTGGCGGGGGACGCCGAGCGGAACGCCGAGCGCCCCCAACCGCACGACCCTCCCGCCCCACCGCCTAGGCTCCCCAACCCATGTCACTCACCGCAGTCGGTTCGATCGCCTTCGACGCAGTCCGCACCCCGTTCGGGGAGCGCGAGCGGATGCTCGGCGGCTCCGCCGTCCACTTCAGCCTCGCCGCCTCGTTCTTCACGGAGGTCCGCGTCGTCGGGCCGGTGGGGTCGGACTTCGGCGACGCCGAGATCGGGGTCCTCGCCGAGCGCGGGGTCATCTGCGACGACATCGAGCGCGTCGAGGGCGACACCTTCTTCTGGCGCGGGCACTACGACGATGATGTGAACGTCGCCCACACCGACGACACGCAGCTCGGCGTGTTCGGCGACTTCAAGCCGACCCTCTCGCCGGACGCATCCGGCTCGGACATGCTCTTCCTCGGCAACATCGTCCCGGCGATCCAGCGCGACGTCCGCTCGCAGAGCGAGGCCGGGTTCGTCGCACTCGACTCGATGAACCTCTGGATCGACACGGCCAAGGACGAGCTCGAACGCGCGATCGGCGAGGTCGACTGCGTGCTGCTGAACGACGCCGAGATCCGCTCGCTGACCGCCGAACCGAATCTCTCGCGCGCGGCGTCGAAGCTGCTCGACCTCGGCCCGCGCGCCGTCGTCGCCAAGCGCGGTGAGTACGGCGCCGCGCTGTTCACCCGCGACGGCGCCTACGTCCTCCCGGGCCTGCTGCTCTCGGAGGTCCGCGACCCGACCGGCGCCGGCGACTCGTTCGCGGGCGGCTTCCTGGGTTACCTCGACGGGCTCGGAGCGGATCGGATCGACTCCGAGGCGATGCGCGTCGCGATGGCCGTCGGCACGGTGATCGCCTCGTTCAACGTCGAGGACTTCGGGACGGAGCGGGTGCAGCGCCTCGAACGCTCCGAGATCGACGCCCGGCTCGACGAGCTCGCCGAGCTGACCCGCTTCGCGGCGTTCGACCGAGCCGGCTGAGCTCGACCCGGCCTGCCTGCGGCCCCGCGGGTCGCCGCTGCCAATACGCTTCACCCGAAGGACCCGCGGGTAACCCTGCCGAGGGCGACTGACCGGTCCCCCGAAGACTTCAGACAAGCAGCGAGCGACGCGAGGAGCGGCAAATGTCCCCGGAGGAGCAGGCCCAGCAGAACGGAGCGGCCACCGAGTCGGGCTCCGACACCCTGAGCGTCACCGACAACCGGACCGGCGAGCAGTACGAGTTCGAGATCAGCGAAGGCACCGTCAAGGCGATGGACTTCCGCTCGATCAAGGTCTCAGAGGACGACTTCGGCCTCATGACCTACGACCCGGCGTTCACGAACACCGCCAACTGCAAGTCCGAGATCACCTACATCGACGGTGAGGCGGGGATCCTCCAGCACCGCGGCATCCCGATCGAGGAGCTGTGCGAGAAGTCGAGCTACCTCGAGCTCGCCTACCTGCTGATCTTCGGGAACCTGCCGACCGCCCAGCAGCTCGAGCGCTGGACGTACGACATCACGCACCACACGTACGTCCACGAGGACATGAAGCAGCACCTCCAGGGGTTCCGCTACGACGCCCACCCGATGGGAATGCTGCTCTCGTCGGTCGGGGCGCTGTCGACCTTCTATCCCGAGGCCAAGGACCTCGAGGACGAGGAGGAGCGCTACATGGCCGCGACGCGCCTGATCGCCAAGGTGCCGACGCTCGCCGCGTTCGCCTACCGCCACAGCCGCGGCCTGCCCTACGTCTATCCCGACAACGAGCTCTCCTACTCGGAGAACTTCATGTCGATGATGTTCAAGATGACCGAGGTCCGCTACGAGCCGGACCCGCGTCTGGCCAAGGCGCTCGACGTCCTGTTCATGCTCCACGCCGACCACGAGCAGAACTGCTCGACGGCGGCGGTCAGGGGCATCGGCTCCTCGCGCGTCGACCCCTACTCGGCGGTCGCCGGCGGCGTCGCCGCGCTCTACGGCCCGCTCCACGGTGGCGCCAACGAGGCCGTCCTGCGGATGCTGCGCCGGATCGAGTCGGCCGACAACGTGCCGGACTTCCTCGAGGGTGTGAAGAACCGCGAGGAGAAGCTGATGGGCTTCGGCCACCGGGTCTACAAGAACTACGACCCGCGGGCGCGGATCATCCGCAAGCACGTCGACGACGTACTCGAGGCCACGGGCGCCAACCCGCTGCTCGACATCGCGACCGAGCTCGAGAAGCGCGCGCTCGACGACGAGTACTTCACCGACCGCAAGCTCTACCCGAACGTCGACTTCTTCTCGGGCCTGATCTACGAGGCGCTGCGGATCCCGACCGAGATGTTCACGGTGATCTTCGCGATCGGCCGGACGTCGGGCTGGGTCAGCCAGTGGCTCGAGATGATCGAGGACGAGAGCCTCAAGATCGCGCGCCCGCGGCAGATCTACACCGGCCTGCGCGATCGCGAGTACGAGCCGATCGAGAGCCGCTCCGGCGACGAGAAGATCGTCGGCCCGCCCGCCCGGCGGCCGAAGTTCCCGCGCCGCGGTGCCTAGGGGCGCCGACAAGGGCGAATACCGGCTCACGGTCCGCAACGGGTCGACGGTCACGCGCGAGCGCGCGGACCTCGACCGCGGGCTCGAACTGCTGCGCGAGCGGGTCGGCGAGATTCGCTCGCAGGGCAACCTGCCCGAGGCGAAGATGCTGCGGCGCTACGAGCCCGCGCAGCAGGTCGCGGGCCGGGTCGAGCTGTCGAACGGCGGGCTGCTCCGCGGCGGCAAGAGCGCCGGCATCGATGTGATGGGCGATGGGACGCTGATCCCGTTCACAGGGGGCTCGAAGCGCCGTGAGCTGAACGGCGAGGACTCAGAGTCGCCGTTCGAGCTCGTCGAGCGCGAGCTCCGCGGCATCTGAGCCGCTCGCGAGCGGCGTGAGTGCGGGCGCGGGCGGCGGATAGCCTGGCCCGCATGGCCTCCGAGCAGGAGATCCCCGAGGGCAGCGTCGCGGCCGGGCACCGGGTGAAGCTGCCGCGCGGGGCCTCGGAGCCGATCGAGGTGTTCATCAACGGCGTCGCCCAGCGCCGTGGCGAGGACTTCGACGTCGCGGGCGGCTACATCGTGTTCCCGCGCCAGATAATCAAGGAGGGCAAGCTCGGCGGGATCCGCTGGCTCTCGATGTTGATCGGGATCGCCGGCACCTACCGCAAGCACGAGACCGTCGACGTCTCCTACCGCGTCGGCGAGCGGACGCGGCTCGACTCGGACGTCGCGATCATCCCCGACGACCCGGCCTGAGAGCCGTCTCTAGCCGAGTCCGCTGAGCGCCGCGACGCGCTCGCGGTGGACGCTCGCCGAGCCGAAGAGCTTCGCGTCGAGCGTCGCGCGCTTGAGCCAGAACTGCAGGTCGTGCTCCCAGGTGAAGCCGATCCCGCCGTGGACCTGGAGCGAGGACGTGCAGACCCTCCAGGCGGCCTCCGAGGCACGCGCCTTCGCCATCGATGCCGCGAGCGAAAGCTCGTCGGGCTCGGCATCGGCCGTCCATGCGGCCGACAGGGTCAGCGAACGCGCCTCCTCGACCTCGAGCAGCATCTCCGCGCAGCGGTGCGAGACGGCCTGGAAGGAGCCGATCGCGCGCCCGAACTGCTGGCGCTCCTTCGCGTAGGCGACCGCCATCTCCATCGCGCGCTGCGCTATCCCGACGAGCTCGGCCGACAGCAGCACCGCGATCCGGTCCGTCGCGGGCTCGATCGGCCCGGTCAGCGGCTCGCCCTGGGCGGCGGTCGTGACCGTGCAGTAGGAGCGGGTCCGGTCGATCAGGTCGAGCCGTTCCACCCGGGCGTCCTCGCGGTCGACGAGCACCGGCGTACCGTCGATCTCGACGGCGACGACCGCGGCGCGGTCGGCGTCGGTGACGAGCGTCGAGCCCGGACCGCTCGCGCACGCGCCGAGCGCGGAGCCGGCCGCGATGCCCGGAAGCCGGTCGGCCTGCTGGGCCTCCGAGCCGGCGACGGCGACGGTCACGCCCGCGGCAGCGTTGGAGAGGAAGGGGGTCGGGGCGCAGGCGTAGCCGAGCTCCTCGCAGACGATCGCCAGCTCGACGAGCCCGAGGCCGAGGCCGCCGTGCTCCTCGCCGATGGCGATGCCCGGCCAGCCGAGCTCCGAGATCTCGCCCCAGACGCCGTCGTCGTAGTCACCGGCCTCGGCGAGCTCGCGGACACGCGCCGGGCCGAGCCGCGCCGCGAGCAGCTCACGGGCGGTGTTCTTGATCTCGCGCTGCTCGTCGTTGAGATCGAAATCCATCCGTACCTACTTCGCCCGCGGAAGGCCGAGGACCCGCTCGGCGACGATGTTCTTCATCACCTCGGTCGTGCCGCCCTCGATCGAGTTTGCGCGCGATCGCAGCAGTCGGTGGGCCCAGCGCGACCCCGGCCGGAGCTCCTCGGGGTTGAGAACGTCCGCGGCGAGCTCGGTCAGCGCCTGGTTCAGGTTCGCCCACTCCCACTTCGAGAGCGATCCCTCGGGACCCGGAACCCCGATCTTCATCTGCGAGCTCAGCGCGCGCATGTTGCCGAGCCGCAGCGCCTCGGCACCGATCTTGAGCCTCGCGACGCGATCGCGGATCAGCGGGTCGGAGGCGAGGCCGCGCTCGCGGATCAGGTCGATCAGCTCTGCGAGGTCAGTTCCGAGCTGGGTCCCGAGCGCCGCGCCGAGCCCGGCGCGTTCGTGCATCAGCGTCGTGATCGCGACAGTCCAGCCGTTGCCGACACCGCCGATGACGTTCTCGTCGGGCACCCAGGCCTCGTCGAGGAAGATCTCGTTGAACTCCGACTCGCCGGTGATCTGGCGCAGCGGCCGGACCTCGATCTCGGCCTGGTCCATGTCGCAGATGAAGTAGGTCAGACCCTTGTGGCGCGGCGCCTCCGTGTCCGACCGCGCGACGAGCATGCACCACTTGGACTCGTGGGCGAACGTGGTCCAGACCTTCTGGCCGCTGACCCGCCAGCCGCCGTCGACCTTCCTGGCGCGGGTCTTCAGCGAGGCGAGGTCCGAACCGGACTCGGGCTCGGAGAAGCCCTGGCACCAGATCTCCTCGGCCGACAGGATCGGCTCGAGGAAGCGCTCCTTCTGCTCGTCGTCGCCGTGGACGATCACGACCGGGCCGCCCATCGCGAGCCCGAGGAGATTCGCGGGCGGCGGCGTCTTCGCGCGCGCCGTCTCGGCGGAGAAGATCGCCTGCTCGATCAACGACGCGCCGCGGCCGCCGTACTCACGCGGCCACGAGACGCCCGCCCAGCCACCCGAGTGCAGCCGGCGCTGCCAGTCGCGCCGGAAGCGGAAGCTCTCGATGTCGCCGCCCTCGGTCGGCTCCTCGCCCGGGTGGTTCTCGGCCAGCCAGTCGCGAACCTCGTCGCGGAACGCGCGCTCGGACTCCGACAGCGTCAGGTCCATCGGCGCCCCGCAGGCCTACGCCGTGTGCCTGAGCGGCAGCGCTTCGGACTCGGTGGTGTCCGTCGCCGTGACGGGTGCGGCGTCGAGCTCGCGCAGGAAGCGCTCGATCTCCTCGCGCGAGGAGCCCTCGGCCGCCATCCGGCGGGCGATGACGCGCGGGTCCTCGGCGGGCGCGTCGGCTCCGCGATCGCGCTCGAGCTGCTCGAGGCGATCGAGCAGCCGGTGGCAATGGTCCTCGATGCCGCGCAGCTTGGCGACCAGCGAACCGCCGATCCGCTCCGCGCGCTCGAGCTCGGAGTCGAGGCGGCGGGGCTCCCAGTCCTCGAGGTCCGCCTCGGCGGCTCGGCGCTCCTCGGTCAGCTGCCGGCGGATCGCCTGCGCGGCGGTCTCGGCCGCCACGGCGACCCGGGCCACCTCGCCGATCCCGAGATCGATCATCGAATCGAGTCCGCGGTCGGTGCCGGAGCGAAGGGCCTCGGCGACACCCGGCTCGGGCACCGTCTCCGGTGCTCCTTCCGCCTGCTCGATGACGGGCTGCTTACGGCCCGCGAACCTCATCCTCACACCGAGGGTCATACCAAACCTCGCGGCGGGCGAAACGCCGGTCGGGCCCGACCCCCGGGGGTCGACTCTCGCTACGTGCGGGTTTTTCGAGTCTCGGATCCGCCGCGCTCAATTGAACACGTAGAGCATCGCCAGCGCGATCGCGAGCCACGAGACCCCGGCGAGGATCATCCCCGGGTCCTCGGCCAGGATCCGCGCCGTCGAGCGGGTGTCGCGACGGTCGTAGATCAGGTAGAGGTAACGGAAGATCCCGTAGAGCACCGAGGGCGCCGTCGCCAGCATCTCGGATCCGATCCGCGGGCTCGAGGTCGCGTAGATCGCGTAGGAGATGATCGCCGCCGCCGTGACCATCGAGACCATCTGATCGAGGAACGGCAGCGAGTAGTGCTCGAGCACCGGTCGCGTCTCGGCCCCCGGCTCCTGCTCGAGCATCGCCTCCTGGCGGCGCTTGGTGAACCCGAGGAAGAGCGCCAGCATGGCGGTGCAGAGGAGCAGGAAGTCCGATGCCCCGGCACCGACCGCGACCGCCCCCGCGACCACCCTGAGGATGAACAGCGAGGCGATCGTCATCACGTCGATGATCACGACGCGCTTGAGCACGAGCGTGTAGGCCGCGGTGATCGCCGCGTAGAGGGCGACGAAGCCCGCGACCTCGACCGAGACGGTCAGCAGCGCGAGGGCCACGGCCCCGACCGCCAGGGTGATCATCGCGGCGATCGCGACGCCCGTCGACAGCTCGCCGCTCGCGATCGGGCGGTAGCGCTTCTCGGGGTGGCGACGGTCGAGCGGCGCGTCGTGGAGGTCGTTGAGCAGGTATCCGGCGCTGGAGACGGCGCAGAAGGCGGCGAAGGTGATGACGGCGTCGGCGAGCGCTCCGGAGCTGTCGAGACGACCTGAGAAAAGGACGCCGGCGAAGACGAGCAGGTTCTTGATCCACTCGCCGGGGCGCATCGTCTTGAGGAGCGCGCGGGGCACCGAGCGGCGTCGCCGGCTCTCGGCCGGATCGGCGCGCAGGGTGCGCTCCTCGCCGGTCGGCGGCTCGCCGCTCGCTGTTCTGCCGCTCAGGAGCTCCATCGGACCTCGAAGGATCGTAGGTCCGGCGCCCGACGTGCGCCCGCGAGAGCCGCGGCCGCACGGCCGCGTTCACTCGCGCGGCGCCATCAGATCGGCAGGTCGGCGCCCGCGCGGCGGCGAACCATGTCGAGCAACCGCGCCCGAGCGCGTCCGACCCTGAAGGGCCGGCGAGGCCGGTCGCGACGGTCCATGGGGGGCTCGATGAACACGTGCTTGCCGAGCGGGGCGACCAATTGATTCTCCGTTCCCGGCACCGTCCGGTACCGATGGGCGTTGGGGTCGAGTAACTGTCTACCGCAGAATAGCGGTTAGTAACCGTCTTTGTAGTTTGATCGGTTATCAGCGTCTACACTTCGGCTCATGGACGTCGCGAAGCTCACACTCGTCGTCGAGGGAAAGCCCGCTCCCGAACCGCTGCTCGCGGTGCAGGCGCTGATCGACAGTCGCGTGATCCTGCGCGGCGAGGAGCGGATCGGCGACCCGTCCGCGGCTGCGGCATGGCTCACGGACGTGGGTCTGCTGGCGCCGGGCGCGACGGTATCCCCACGCGAGCTCGAGGAGCTCATCGCGATGCGCGAGGCGCTTCGCGAGGCGATCGAGGAGCGCGACGGCGTCGCCGGCTCGAGCCCGACCGGGATCGCCGATCTCGAGTCGATCGCCGCCCGCCACCCGGTCCCGGTGGGATTCACCACCGCCGGGCCGCAGGTCGGCCTCGCGCCCGCCGCCGACGTCGACACGCTGATCTCCCAGCTGCTCGGGATCATGCTCGTGAGCTCTCCCGAGGAATGGCGGCGGCTCAAGATCTGCGGCGCCCGCGACTGCCGCTGGGCGTTCTACGACCGGGCGAAGAACCGCAGCGGTACTTGGTGCTCGATGGAGTCCTGCGGCAACCGGGCGAAGGCCAGGGCCCACCGGGCCCGCGCGGCTCGCTGACGCTCGCGGGGCCGGCGCTCGAACCGGCTCGCGACCCCCCGGCTCGGTCTAGTGTCGCCGCGATGAGGAATCTGAGGGTGCGTATCGCGGACCGGCGTCCGGGGGCAGGCCGCGCGACCCTGGCGGCCATCGTGACCGTGATCTCGCTCGGCGCGCCGGCCACCGCGAGCGCCCAGACGCCGGGCGAGCCGTCCTCGCCGATCCCGAGCGTCGGCGACGAGCTCTTCGCTCCGTTCGAGGGCTCGCCGGCCGCCGCCGATCCGCTGCGCGCCCCGCGCACGCCGAGGCACCCGTTCATGGCCCCGAACGGGCTCTCCAACATCCACGTCGACGCCTACCAGACCGACACGAACACGTGGGCGGGGCCGCTGGGGCGTTCGGACGCCGACTCGGCCTACTTCAACCGCGAGTGCGCCTCGATCACCTTCGACTCACGCGGGCGCCTGGTCACGATCTGCGTCGGGCTCGACCGGCCGGTCCTCGCGATGCTCGATCCCGAGACCCTGGACACGCTCGCCGCCTACGAGCTGCCGCCGCGGACCCCCGGCGCGGGCAGCAACCCGTTCACCGACTTCTCCGGCGGCGGCTACTTCTACCTCGACCGGCGCGACCGCGCGATCGCGCCGACGACCGAGCGCCACATCCTCGTCATCGGCCAGACGGGTGGCGCGCAGAACCCCGGCTTCGAGCTGAAGCGCGACCTCGACGTGAGCGGTTCGCTCGCGGCGGACGACAAGATCATCTCGGCGCTCCCCGACTGGCGCGGGCGAATCTGGTTCGCGACCACACAGGGCGTCGTCGGGTGGGTCGAACGACGCTCGGGCGAGGTCCACAAGAAGGAGCTCGGCGAGCCGATCGGCAACTCGTTCGCCGTCGACGAGAAGGGCGCGGTCTACATCGTGACCGACGCCGCCCTCTACCGCTTCCGGGCGAAGCGGGGGCGCGTCGCGACGCAGTGGCGCAAGCGATACGCGAACACGGGCGAGACGCCTCCGGGCCAGACCCAGGCGGGCTCCGGGACCACGCCGACCGTCATGGCCGGCGGGCGCGCGGTGGCCATCACCGACAACGCGGACCCGCAGAACATCGTCGTCGTGCGCAGCGCGGCGAAGCCGCGGGGGCGCCGAGTTATCTGCCGCGAGCCCGTCTTCCGCGAGGGGAGCTCGGCGACCGACCAGTCGCTGATCGGCGCCGGCCGCTCGCTCATCGCCGAGAACAACTTCGGCTATTCGATCTCCGCGACGCAGTTCGGCGGATCGACGGCGCGTGGCCTCCAGCGGGTCGACGTGAACCGCCGCCTGACCGGCTGCCGGACGATCTGGCGAAGCCGAGAGCGCGCTCCTTCGGCGGTGCCGAAGCTCTCGCTGAAGAGCGGCCTGGTCTACACGTACACGAAGCCGGAGCGCAGCGACGGAACGGACCCGTGGTACCTGACCGCGCTCGACTTCGACACGGGCCGGACGCGATGGAAGCGCCTCGCCGGCACCGGCCTCGGCTTCAACAACAACTACGCGCCGATCACGATCGCCCGCGGCGGGACGATCTACCTCGGGGTGCTCGGCGGCGTGACCCGCTTCGAACCGCGCTAGACCGCGGCGGTCGAGGCGCGCTCGGCGAGCACCGGGGCGACCAGCTCGCGCAGCGTCGCCTGCGGCCCGTCGGCCGCCATCGCCTCGAGCAGGAAGCTCGTAGCCGATGCCGCGACCGTCTCGACGTCCCACACCGTCGAGGTGAGCGGCGGCGCGAGCAGGCGCGAGATCGGGTGGTCGCCGAACCCCGCGACCGCGACGTCGCCGGGGATATCGAGCTCGAGCTCGGCACAGGCGGCGTAGACGCCGTAGGCGATCGAGTCGGACATGCAGAGCACCGCCGTCGGCCGGTCGGGCCCGTCGAGCAGCTCGAGGGCGAGCGGGCGCGAGCCGTTCAGCGAGTAGGCGCAGGGAAGCACGTCGCAGACGAGCCCCAGCTCGGCGGCGATCCCCGCGATCGGGCGCTCGGCGCGGCGGTCGGGCGCCGCGCCGACGGCCCACGAGAGGACCGTGACGCGCTCGTGGCCCTGCCGCTTGAGGTGGCGCAGCGTCTCGGCGACGCCGCGTTCGTTGTCGAAGATGACCTCGCCGGCCGGTGCGACGCCTGGCAACGCGTCGCCGATCGTCACCGTCGCGACCTGCCGCGCGATCGCCTCCCAGCCCTCGCTGTTGGGCCCGATCGGGACGACGACGAGGCCGTCGACGCGTTGGTCGACCAACCGCTGGGCCAGCTCGAGCTCGCGGCCGGGCTCGCCGTCGGCGTCGGCTACGAGCGTGATGCGGCTCGCGTCGTAGAGCGCGCGCTGGACCGCGCGGACGAGCTCCTGGTTCCAGAAGTCGCTGAGACTGCCGACCAGCAGCCCCACGACGGCGGTGTCGCCGCCGGCGAGCGCGCGCGCGATCGGGTCGGCCTCGTAGCCGAGCTCGCGCGCGGCCTCGCGGACGCGCCGCTCCGTCTCGTCGGAGACCTGCCGGCCGCGCAGCGCGTAGCTCACCGCAGCAGGCGAGAGACCCGTGTACTCGGCAAGGTCGCGGATCGTGGTCCGGCCCTTGGCCATGAGCCGAGGCTAACGCCGGGGCACGGCGGGAGCGAACGACGACCCAAAGCGCCCGGTCCAGGTGATACGGTTCACTAAACCGCTTCACCCGACTAGGCCGGGTGGGCGGCTTCGCACACGAGCCCTCCCATCGCGCGAACCGCGGCAGCCGCTGCTACCGTGCTGATCGCTTTTCTTGACCGATCTAGTAGACATTCATCAGCATCTCTGGCCCGAGCCGCTCCTCGGGGCACTGGCCGAGCGCTCGGAGGCCCCCTGCCTGCGATTGCGAGAAGGCCGGTGGCGGCTTCGGATCCAAGGCGAGCCGGAGGCGGCGATCGATCTCGCCGACCACGACGCGGCGGCGCGGGCCGACCTCGTGCGGGCCGACGGCCTCGACCGCGCGCTGATCGCCCCGTCGGTCCCGCTCGGGGTCGACGCGCTCACCCGGGCGGAGGCGGAACCGCTGATCGCCGCCTACCACCGCGGCGTCGCGGCGCTGCCCGACGAGTTCGGCGCCTGGGCCGCGGTCCCCCTCTCAGACCCCGACCCCTCCGCTCTCGAGGCCTGGCTCGACGCTGGCTTCGTCGGCGCCTGCATCTCAGCCGACGCGCTCGCCGGGCCGCGCTCGCTCGACCACGTCGGAGCGATCCTCGAGCTGCTCGAGCGCCGCGGCGCACCGCTCTTCATCCACCCCGGGGTCGCGACGGCGAGCACCTGCGAGCGCCCGAGTTGGTGGCCGGCGATGACGGACTACGTGTCCGCGATGCAGCGGGCCTGGTTCGCGTTCGCGACCTGGGGCCGACCCGCCCACCCGGAGCTCCGCGTCTGCTTCGCCATGCTCGCCGGGCTCGCCCCGCTCCATCGCGAGCGCTTCGTCGCCCGCGGTGGCCTCCCGAGCTTCGACCCCAACGTTTTCCTCGACGTCTCCTCCTACGGCGACCGCGCGATCGACACCGTCGTCCGCGAGGTCGGCGTCGACCAGATCGTCTTCGGCTCCGACCGCCCGGTCGTCGGCGCGCGCGGGCCCGGCCTGGGCGACGCGCTCGAGGCCGCGATGAGGCGCAGCAATCCCGCGCGGCTGCTCGGCGCCGCGAGAGAGATGGTGTTCGCATGATCTCCGAGCTCGTCGGATCGCTCCCCCGGCGCGACCTGGCCCGCGACGAGCTGCGCGAGCTCGCCGCTCGGATCGGCGCCGCTCCGTCGCTCTGGGGCCACCTCGTGGCCGACGGTCCGTCCGGGCGCGGGTTCGAGCAGCTGTGGCGCGACGATCACGTCGACCTCTGGGTGATCACCTGGCTCGACGGCGGCGACACCGGTTTCCACGACCACGACGTGTCGAGCGGCGCGGTCGCGGTCGTCGAGGGCGAGGTCGTCGAGGAGCGGCTCGTCGTCGGGGCGATGCCGAGTCGCAGCGTCCACACGGCCGGCGCCTCGTTCGACTTCGACGCCTCGCACGTCCACCGGATGCGCCACGAGCGCGCGACGCCGTCCGTCTCGATCCATGCCTACTCGCCGCCGCTCTGGCGGATGGGCGCCTACGCGGTCGAGCCCGACGGGACGCTGCGGCGCGAGTCGATCTCCTACGCCGAGGAGCTGCGGCCGATCGTCGCCGAGCCGGCCTGAGCCGCGGGCCTCGCCCTCAGGCGAGGCAGACGGCGTGGGTGACGACCGCCTGCGTGCTCGGGTCGTAGGTCCGGCTCATCCAGCCATCGTCGGGAACCCTGCCCGGGTCACCGTCGTCGTAGGGCTGCGATGCCTGAAGCGCGAACGGGAGCCGCCCCGTGCCGCCGCCGATCGCTCGCGTGCCCTTCGGACACGGCGCCCGGACGACCGTCGTCTCGCCTCCGAACGCGACGCGCGCTCGGTAGACGTGGCGGAGCCTTCCGGCCGCCGGGGGCAGGCAGATCGCCGTCGCCTCGTAGCTGAGCTCCGTCGGCGTAGACGCCTTCGAGAAACTCCACTCGAGGGTGGTGCGGTTGACCCTGCGGCCGTCGAGCACGGGCGTGAGCTCCTCGAGCTGGACCGCGCCGATCAGGCCCGAGGTCGCGAGCGCGCCGGCGACGATCCTGCCGGTGGTGCAGCTGACACCCCCGGAGGCGGTCGACCCCTCGGTCGAGACGGTCCCGTCGGTGGCCGAGTAGGAGAGCGAGTCGCCGCCCTTGGTCAGGCAGACGGCCGTCGTGCGTTGGCGGGTCTGCTCGGAGCCGTCGTTGTAGCCGGTCGACGAGGCGCCGTCACGGGTGCCGGCGATCCGTAGGTTCGAAAGCCCGATGCTGTTCGTCGTGCTCGCGACCGAACCGCCGACCGCGGCGATCCGGCTCGCCCCCGGGCACGGAGCGCTCACCTCCGCGCTCGACCCGGCGCCGTAGGAGAGGCTCTCGGCGGAATAGCGGATCGGGCCCGACTTGGTCACCGCCGCCGCGGCCGGGCCCGCGATCGCGAGCGACGCGAGCACGGCGACCGCGAGCGAGGACCGCGCTCGGCGACCTACCAATGCACGCCCCGCAGCAGGTAGGCGAACGCGATGCCCTCGGTCGATGCGTCCTCGGAGTCCTTGCCGCCGTCGCCCTTCGCCGCGTGCGAGTCCGGGAACAGCTTGTAGGCCTGGTTGAGGATCGCGTCCGAGGCCTTCGGCATCAGCGTGTAGAGCACCTCGCCGAACGTCCCGAGCTTCGTCGCGATCTTCTTCGGCTTGTCGATCACCGCCGTCGCGATCAGTCCGGCGGCCTCGTCGGGGGTGATCGTCGGGAACGCGTCGTACATCTTCGTCGGCGCGATCATCGGCGTCTTGACGAGCGGCATGTGGATCGTCGTGATGTGGACGCCGTCGTCGATGATCTCCGAGGCGATGCAGCGGCTGAACGCGTCGAGCGCGGCCTTCGAGGCGACGTAGGCCGAGAACCGCGGCGTGTTCGTCTGAACGCCGATCGAGCTGATGTTCACGATGTGGCCGCCACCGCGCTCGCGCATCCCCGGCAGCACCTTCATGATCAGCCGCAGCGCGCCGAAGTAGTTGAGCTGCATCGTGCGCTCGTAGTCGTGGAAGCGGTCGTAGGAGAGCGCGATCGAACGCCGGATCGAGCGTCCGGCGTTGTTGACGAGGACGTCGACGCGCCCGTGCTGGTCGAGCACCTCCTCGGCCATCCGGTCGACGTCGTCGAGATCGGCGAGATCGCACTGGTGGATGTGGGCCTCCCCACCGCGGGCCTCGATCTGCTCCTTCGTCTCCTCGAGCTTCTCCGGGGTCCGCGCGACGAGCAGGGTCACCGCGCCCGCCTCGGCCATCTGGAACGCGGCCGACTTGCCGATGCCCGACGAGGCGCCGGTGATCATCACGACCTTGCCCGAGACCGCGCCGGCCAGCGAGTGGTCCTTGTAGAGGTCGGGGTCGAGGTTGCGCTCCCAGTAGTCCCAGACCTTGTCGGCGTAGGTCTCGAGCGGCGACACCGAGATGTCCGTCCCCTCGAGCGCCTGCTTGGTCTCGCGGCAGTCGAAGGTGGTCGGATAGTTGATGTAGGTGAGGACCGAGCGCGGGATGCCGAGGTCGTTCAGCACCGTGTCGGTGATCCGGCGGACCGGCGGCAGCATCATCAGCCCGGAACGGACGCCCGACGGGACGATGTCGAACATCTTCGGGTCGAGGCGCATCTCCATCTTCGGCGCGTGCGCGGACTTGGCGAAGATGTTGATCAGCTGCCCCGCGGTCTTCGGGTTCGGGTCGACGAGGTGGAACGCCCGCCCGTCGAGACCGTCGAGATGGGCGATGTGGTCCATCGCGTCGGCGACGAAGTCGACCGGTACGACGTTGATCTCCTTGCCCTCGATGCCGACCGTCGGCACCCACGGGGGCAGCGCGGCTCGCAGCCGCTGGATCAGCTTGAAGAAGTAGTAGGGACCGTCGACCTTGTCCATCTCGCCGGTCTCGGAGTCGCCGATGACGATTGCCGGCCGGTAGACGCGCCACGGGCGCTCGCACTCCTCGCGCACGACCTTCTCCGAGTCGTGCTTCGTGCGGAAGTAGGGGTGGTTGTCGAGCTCCTGGGCCTCGTCGAACATCGACTCGTGGAAGACGCCCTTGAACAGTCCGGCGGCGGCGATCGAGCTCGTCATGTGGACGCGGCCCGCCTCGACGGCCTCGGCGAGCTCGACCATGTGGCGGGTGCCCTCGACGTTGGCCTCGTGCTGGGACTCGGCGTCGGCGGTCATGTCGTAGATCGCCGCGAGGTGGAAGAGGTGATCGACCTCGCCCTTCAGCCGCTCGAGGTCGGAGTCTGAGATCCCGAGCTTCGGCTTCGAGAGGTCGCCGACGATCCCGACGACGCGGTCCTCGTCGGTGCCCCAGCGGTTGCGAAGCTCCTCGAGACGGCCCTTCGACCCCTCGCGAACGAGGACGTAGATCGTCCCCTCGCGCTCGAGCAGCCGCTCGACGAGGTTTCGTCCGACGAATCCGGTCGCACCGGTGACGAAGTAGCCCATCCCTCTCCCTGTGAGCGTTTGTCCCTTGCGGCGTTCGCTCGCTCCACGAACGCCGGCGGCGCCGACCCTACACTCATTCGCGATGGCGCTTCACGGCATGCAGGGGCCGGCCGACCGCGCCCGCCCCGACCGCGCGACGGACGCCGAGCCGCTCGTCGAGCACCGGATCATCCGTCGTCGCGAGCGGGTCATCGCCGAGGGATCGCTCGTCTGCCCGTCGTGCGAGCTGCCGGTCCTGCCGCTCCCGCAGGCTCTCGGCATCGCCGAGCCGCTCGAGTGCGCCTTCTGCGGCCACTCCGAGCGCGCGAGCGCGTTCGTGCGCACAGGAGCCCGTGACGTCCCGACGAACCGGATCAGCCTCGTCGCCGAATTGCCCTGAGCGGGCTGGGCGCTCAGCCGCGCCCGAGGTCGGCGAGCATCCGCCGCGTGACGGCGGCGGCGAGCCTCAACTGACCCGCCGCCGCGGCCGCGGGGAAGGCCTCGATGCGACTCAGGAGCTCGGTGGCGAAGTCCGGCTCGGAGGTGGCGACGAGCGCCGAGGCGAGGCGAGCGGACTCGCGGACGACGTCGGGTTCGACGCTCCATATCACGTCGAAGGAGCGCGATGACTCGGGCCCGTCCTGCCCGGGCGGCTCCCACGCGACGAGACAGGCGGAGTGGTCGGCGGCCTGACAGATGAGCCCCCACTCGCGGGTCAGCGGGTGGCCGGGCTCGAGCGGGACCTCGGCGGCGCGCCCCGGCTCGGCGGGGCGGAACTCGTCGAAGTCCGCGAACGCGACCCCGAACTCCGCGACAGCAGCGAGATCGCGCCAGCGCCGGGCTGCGGCACGGTAGTAGCGCTCCTCCTGGAAGGCGCCGAAGAGCACGGCGCTCTCCGCGCGCGCGCAGCTCTCATCCTCGACGGCATGGGTCAGCGCGAGCAGCATCGGCTTTCGCATCCGCGAGGTCTCGAGCTGGGGGAACGTCTCGCGAAGCGGCGCGAAGAGCGACCTGGGGAGTGAGTTCGCGCCGGTCACGCGCTCGACGGCGGCGCTCAGGGTGAGGCCGCCGTCGCGCTCGGCGAGCACGCGGCGAACGCTCTCGACGTCGGTCTCGCTGTAGCGACGGTGCCCGCCGGCCAGCCGTCGCGGCTCGGGGAACTGGTAGCGGCGCTCCCACATGCGGAGTGTGGACTCTCGGACCCCGGTCCGCTCGGCGATGTCGGCGATGCTGAGGTTGTTCTGCTGCGCGGTCATGGACGGTGGCTCGCTTCTGTTCAACCTGTGCAAGTTTTCTGCACGAAGACCAGGGGTACCCGCCATCGCGTGAGCTCAAGCGGATACTTCGACGACCTCTCGATGCTGCGCATCATCCACCGCGAGCGGGTCGTCGCGCTTTCCGGCCCGCGCGCGTTGTTGATGCAGGCCGCCCACCCGCTCGCCGTCTCCGGCCTGCTCGCGCACTCGACCGCACTCGATGAGCCCTACGAGCGGCTCGCCCGGACGGCCGAGGTCATGAACACGATCGGCTTCGGCAGCCGCCAGGACGCCGATGAGGTGACCGCCAGGGTTCGAGCCATGCACAAGCGGGTCAGCGGCAAGCTCGCCAAGCCGACCGGCTCGTTCGCGGCCGGCACCCCCTACCGCGCCGACGACCCCGAGCTGCTGCTCTGGGTCCTGTTCACCCTCGTCGACTCCGCGAGCGTCGTCTACTCGAAGTACGTGCGGACGCTCTCCGAGGAGGAGCGGGCACGTCTGTGGCAGGACTACCGCGTGATCGGCGGGCTGTTCGGGCTCGCGCCGACCGACATGCCGGCCGAGCTCGCCGAGCTCGACGCCTACCGCGATGAGATGCTGACCGGAGACCGGCTCCACGTCTCGGAGTGGGCGCGCTCGCGGGCGCGGCAGATCGTCCTCGAGCCGCCGATCCCCTGGATGGCGCGGCCATTGCTCGAGACGGCCAACTTCATCACGATCGCGCTGCTGCCCGACCGGATCCGGCGCGAGTACGGCTTCGCTCCGATCCCGCCGCCCGCGATCCGCAAGGCGATGGTCGCCGGCGGCGCCGAGTGGATCAAGCGGGTGCTGCTGCCGGCGATGCCCGAGCGCCTGCGCTGGGGTGGTCACGCCCGCGTCGCCGCCTGATGGCCCGCCGCGCCGCGATCGTCTGGTTCCGCCGCGACCTACGGCTGCGTGACCATCCCGCCCTCCGCGCCGCGCTCGATTCGGCCGACCGCGTCGTGCCGGTGTTCTGCTTCGACGACTCGCTGCTCGGCGGGCGCCATGCCTCCGGACCCCGCACCCAGTTCATGCTCGAATGCCTCGCCGAGCTCGACTCCGACCTGCGCGAGCTCGGCTCGGGCCTCGTGGTCCGCCGAGGCCGGCCGGAGCGCGAGATATCCGATCTCGCGCGCGAGATCGGCGCCGAGGAGATCCACTTCAGCCGCGATGTCTCGCCATTCGCGCGGCAGCGCGGCGAGCGAACGCGCGAGGCGTTCGAGGACATCGGGCTCGAGCTCCACGCGCACCCGGGCGTCAACGCGATCGACGATGTCGGCGCCCCGCGCACGAAGTCCTCGGACAAGCCGTTCACCGTCTTCTCGCCGTTCCATCGCACGTGGGTCGACATCGAGCGCCGCGACGTGCTGCGGGCCCCGAGCTCGATGCCGGGGCTGCCGTCGGGGCTCGCGAAGGGGCGACTCCCCAGCCTCGAGGCGCTCGGCCTGACCCAGGAGGTCAGCGACCCGGCCCGCGGCGGTGAGAGCGAGGCGCGAAAGACGTACGACCGCTTCCTCGACGGCCCGATCCGCGACTACTCCGACAACCACGACGCGCTCGGGCGCGACCTGACCTCGCGGCTGTCGCCGTACCTGCACTTCGGCTGCCTCTCAGCGCGCCAGATCGAGGAGCGCATCCCCGATGGCAAGGGTCCGGCCGCGTTCCACCGCCAGATCTGCTGGCGCGATTTCTACTCGCACGTGCTCGTCAACTTCCCCCGCAACGCGCGCTCGGAGTTCCAGGACCGCTACCGCGGCAACATCAAATGGAGTTACGCGGAAAAGGCGTTCGAGAAGTGGTGTGAGGGGCGGACCGGGTTCCCGCTCGTCGACGCCGGGATGCGCCAGCTCAAGGCCGAGGGCTGGATGCACAACCGTGCCCGGCTCGTCGTCGGCTCGTTCCTGACCAAGGACATGGGCATCGACTGGCGCTGGGGAGAGCGCTGGTTCATGCGGATGCTGATCGACGGCGACGAGGCCAACAACAACGGCAACTGGCAGTGGATCGCGTCGGTCGGGACGGACCCGGCCCCGGCCTTCCGCCGGCTCTACAACCCGCAGCGCCATGCCGAGCGCTACGACCCCAACGGCACCTACGTCCGGCGCTACGTCCCCGAGCTCCGCGACGTGCCCGACGAGTTCATCTTCGCCCCGCACGAGATGCCCGACGATGTCCAGCGCGAGGTCGGCTGCGTGATCGGCGAGGACTACCCCGAGCAGATGCTCGACCACAAGGCGGCGCGCGAGGAGGCGCTCGAGCGCCTCCGCGTCTGACCCCGCGTCCCCCCGGCGTCTCGGCGCCCTGCAATGTCGCCGCAATGTAGAACCTGTTTCATTGCGCTCAGCGGTTGCCTGACCGGCCGCCGCTGAACGATTACCGATCACTGAACGTCCTCGGGGGGACTTCGATGCTTCGTCTCGCATCTGCCAGGCGGCGCGCCGCGCGCGTCCGCGACATCCAGACGACCGGCTGGACCGCCGTCACGCTGCTCGCGCTCGCCGGGTTGGCCCTGTCGACGCTGGCGCTGCTCGCGCCGGCCGCGCAGGCGCAGGGCACCGTCCCGACCTGCGACGGGCTCGAGGCGACCGTCTACGACCCGCAGGGTCGCCCTCGGGCGCTGACCGGAACGAACGGTCCCGACGTGATCGTCGGGTCGATCGGCCGCGACACGATCGGCGGCGCCGGTGGCGACGACGTGATCTGCGGAGTCGACGGCAGGGACGACATCCTCGGCGGCACGGGCACTGACAGGATCTACGCCGGAGAGGGCAACGACTCCGTCGAGTCGGGCGCCGGAATCGGCGATCAGGTCTGGGGCGGGCCGGGCGAGGATCTGATCACGCTCGACGGCGCGCAGTCGGCGGCCTACGGCGAGGGAGCGAACGACATCCTCTACTCGCTCGGAGACGTCAACTTCCTCGACGGTGGCGAGGGCAACGACCGGATCGACGGCTCGACCGGCGAGGAGGGTGTCGACGGCGGCCCGGGCAAGGACGACATCGACGTCGGCCCCGGCAACGACGGCTCGAGCGCCGGAGTCGACGGCGGTCCCGGCAACGACGGGATCAGCGGCGGCCGCGGCAACGACCTGCTGCTCGGCGGCACCGAGCGCGACGACATCCTCGGCGGCGAGGGCAAGGACACGATCCGCGGCGGTGAGGGCGACGACACGCTCGAGGGCGGTGCCTCGCGCGACGTCCTCCACGGCGAGGCCGGCCTCGACCACCTCGACAGCGACGTCGGCGACGGCGACGTCCTCAACGGCGGCACGGAGCGCGACACCGTCTACTCGATCGCCAAGAACGCGACCCTGAACGGCGACGAGGGCGACGACGTGCTGAACGCCTCGCGGCCCGGGGCGACGCTGAACGGCGGCCCGGGCGAGGACAAGCTCAAGGGCTCGCCCTACGACGACGCGATGAACGGCGGCACCGAGGCCGACCTGCTGCTCGGCGACGACGGCGACGACGAGGGCTTCGGCGACGACGGCGACGACCTGATCAAGGGTGGTCAGGGCAACGACGAGCTGAACGGCGACCAGGGCACGGACGAGGTCCGCACGGGTCCAGGAAAGCGCGAGGACGTCGCCCGCGGCGGCACCGGCGACGACGACGTGATCGCCGAGTCCCCGAGCGCTCGGATCTACGGCGACGAGGGCGACGACTTCCTCTACACCGACTTCGCAGACGTCGTGATGCGCGGCGGTGACGACGACGACCGCCTCGGTGGCGCCGGCAACGACGTCGCCGACGAGATGTGGGGCGACGCCGGAGTCGACACGCTGATCGGCGCGAGCGGCGCCGACGAGCTCCACGGCGGTGAGGACGACGACCGGATCATCGCCGGCGCCGGCAACGACCGCGCCTTCGGCGACGAGGGCAACGACCGCTGCGACGGCGAAGCCGGCAAGGATCTATGCGACGGTGGGGTCCCGGGCGGCCAGGCCAACACGCCGACCGACCCCGACATCTGCAAGGCCGAGACGAAGCGCTCGTGCAAGGGCGGAGCCGGCGCGATGAGCGGCACCGCGCAGGGCACCGCGACCGTCGTCGGCGGACGCGACCTCGTCGGGGTCCAGGAGGCTTGGGACGCGACCTTCTCGATGGAGGAGATCGAGGGCGGTGACGGCTTCTACGAGGGCGACGCGTCGATCGACGTGACGGTCTCGGGCACGGACGAGGACGGCTGCACGTTCAACGGGGCGGGGACCGTCGACGGCACGGCCGAGATGTCGCTGTGGCCCGACGAGAACCCCGACAACTCCTACTACTCGGTCCAGCTGCTGACGCGGCCGGGCGGTCCGGACAGCTTCGAGGTCAACGTCGTCTGTGCCGACGGCGGGTCGTGGACCGAGAACTGGGTGCCGCTCCAGATGACCGACTGGGCTCGGACCCCTTCGTTCCTGAGCGGAAACGCCCCGTACTACGAGGAGGGCATGACTGAGTTCGAGGGCGATCACGCCTACCGCTCGCTGCGCTCCGACTACGACATCGACGTCGACTGGAGCTGGGCGATCACGCGCGGCTGAGTCGCGCCGCGCCGGGCGCGTTGCCTCAGAGCAACCGTCCGGCGCGTGTCTCCGCGGCGGCGCGCAGGGCGCCGCCGCGGAGCAGGTCCTCGACCCGCTCGAGCTCCGGGGCGAGCCAGCGGTCGGGCCCGGCGCCCGGCACCGCCTCTCGGATGAGACCGAGCGCCGCGCCGGTCGCGGCCGCGGGATCGAGCGGAGCCCGCAGCTCGAGCCCGCGGGCGCCGCAGGTCAGTTCGATCGCGAGCATCCGGCGGACGTTGTCGACCAGGGCGCGCAGCTTGCGGGCGGCGCCCCAGCCCATCGAGACGTGGTCCTCCTGCATCGCGCTGGTCGGCAGCGAGTCGACGCTCGCCGGCGCGGCGAGCCGGCGGTTCTCGGCCGCCATCGCGGCCATCGTGTAGCCGGTGATCATCAGGCCGGAGTCGACGCCCGCGTCGGGCGCGAGGAACGGGGGCAGGCCGTGCGAGCGGTGCGCGTCGAGCAGCCGGTCCGTGCGGCGCTCGGCGATCGCGCCGAGCTCGGCGGCGGCGATCGCGAGGAAGTCGCAGGCGATCGCGACGGGGGCGCCGTGGAAGTTGCCGCACGATTCGACGCGGCCGTCGGGCAGGACCATCGGGTTGTCGATCGCCGATCGGAGCTCGGCGTCGGCGACCTGCGCGCAGTGGTCGATCGTGTCGCGCGCCGCGCCGTGGACCTGCGGCGTACAGCGGATCGAGTAGGCGTCCTGGACCCGCGGATCGCCGTGGCGGTGGCTCGCGACGATCGGCGACCCGTCTAGCAGCGCCCGCAGGTTGGCGGCGCTGTCGGCCTGCCCGGGTTGCGGGCGAAGCGCGACGAGATCGGCGGCGAACGCGCGGTCGGTGCCGAGCAGCGCCTCGGTGCTTATCGCCGCCGCGAGGTCGGCCAGGGCGGCGAGCTCGCGCAGGTCGGCGAGCGCGAGGACGAGCATCCCGAGGATCCCGTCGGTGCCGTTGATCAGCGCCAGACCCTCCTTCTCGCCGAGGACGAGCGGGTCGATCCCCGCGTCCGCGAGAGCACCGGCGGCCGGGCGCCGCGCGCCCGTGGCGTCGAAGACCTCGCCCTCCCCGATCAGGACGAGCGCGCAGGCCGCGAGCGGCGCGAGGTCGCCGCTCGCGCCGAGCGATCCGTGCTCGGGAACGACCGGGGTGAGCCCGGACCCGAGCAGGGCCAGCATCGTCTCGGCGAGGACCGGGCGGGCGCCCGAGCGGCCCATCGCCAGCGAGCGCGCGCGCAGGAAGACCATCGCCCGCACGACCTCCGGCTCGACCGGAGGGCCCATGCCGGCCGCGTGCGAGCGCACGAGCGCGCGCTGGAGCTCGGTCCTGCGCCCGGGCGGGATGCGTGTGTGGGCGAGCGACCCGAAGCCGGTCGAGATCCCGTAAGCCGGCTCGGGAGAGCCGGCCAGGCGGGCGACGACGGCCGCGGTCTCCTCCATCCGCCCGCGCGCCTCGTCCGACAGCTCCGCGCGGACGCCGCGACGGGCGACCGCGACCACGTCGGCGCCCTCGACCCCGTCCGGGCCGAGGGCGATCATCGGCTCGCCGCTCATGGGCGCTCGACCTGTTCTTCGCCCTCGGCGTCCATCCACAGCGCGTCGTCGAACAACAGACGCCGCACGGACTCGAGGTCGCTCGACAGCGGCCGGTCGGACAGGTCGTCGTCGAGCTTCGCCGCCGCGGCCGCATAGAGGGCCCGGACAGGGTGGCCCGCCGGCAGCTCGCCGCGGAGCATGAAGGCGCGAACCGCGAGCACGAGCTCGGCCGAGACGACGACCGACATCCGCGACAGGGCGTCGGAGGTGCGGCGCGCCGAGTGCCCGGCGAAGCTCGCGTGCGACTCGACGCCCGACTGGACCGACGTGGTCTGCGACGCGGCGGGGGCGGCCAGCGAACGGACCTCGGCGGCGGCGGCGTGCGCGGTGTACTCGAGGATCATCGCGCCGGACTCGGGGCCTGGATCGCGGGCGAGCTGCGGCGTCAGCCCCGTGACCTGCGGGTCGAGCAGAGCGCTCACGCGGGCGGCGGTGAGCGACGCGGACTGCGCCATCGCGCCGCGCAGCGAGTCGAGCGCGAGCGTCAGTACGCCGGCGTGGAAGTTGCCGTTCGGAAGCGCCTCGCCGTCGGCGGGCAGCAGCAGCGCGTTCTCGCCGGCGACGTTGAGCTCGATCGCGAGCACGTCGCGCAGGTGCTCGAGCGCCTCGAACAGCAGCCCCTCGACCTGTGGGATGCAGCGGAAGACGAACGGGTCGTGGATCGGCCGGTTCGCGGGGTCGGGGCGAGCCGATTCGCCGAGCAGGCTGCGCATCCGGCGGGCGACCTCGACCTGGCCGGCGTGCGGGCGGACCGCGTGGACGCGCGCGTCGAGGACGCGTGGGTCGGCGCCGGCGGCGGCGAACGACAGCGCGGCCACCCCGAGCCCGGCCTCGGCGAGCGTCAGCGCGTCGGCGAAGACGAGCGCCGCCTGGCCGGTCGAGACGGCATTCGAGGACATGAAGCCGATGCCGTCGCGCGGCCCGTAGGTCACCGTGTCGAGACCGTTCCGTTCCAGCGCCTCGCCGGCCGGCAGGACGTCGTCGCCGACCCAGCACAGGCCCTCCCCGCCGAGCGCGAGCCCGATCTCGGCGAGCGCCGTGAGGTCGCCGGTCCCAAGCGAGCCGAGCTCGCGGACGAACGGCGTCACCCCCGCGGCGAGCGCGTCCTCCAGCGCCTCGAGCAGCCGCGCGCTCACCCCCGCCCCGCCGGCTCCGAGCTGGTTCGCCCGGACTGCCATCGCCGCCCGCACGACCTCGACGGTGAGCGGAGCGCCACCGCCGCCGGCATGGCTTCGCAGCAGCCGCCATTGGTGGTCGCCCGCGCCCTCGCGCGACCGCGGAGCTCCGCGCAGCGCGCCGACGCCCGTGGTGACGCCGTAGAGGAGGTCGCCGCGCTCGAGAAGCTCACCGACGAGCCGCGCCGCGGCGTCGTTTCGCTCCCGCGCGCCCTCGGATACCTCGGTCTGCGCCCGCCCGCGCGCGATCGCCAGCACCCCGGCGGGGGTGAGGCTCTCGCCGTCGAGGACGACGGTGCCGGGGACGCGCTGGGAGAAGACGGACATCGCGACCGTGCTTTAGCACAGCCGATCGCGGCGATCCAAGGATCCGGCGACGGGCTCGCGCGCCGACCGCCGAGGGGTTGCGCGCGGCAATAGTGTCGCGGCATGAGCGCAGAGATCCACGCGCCGCACGGAACCGAGCTCTCCTGCAAGGGCTGGGAGCAGGAGGCGGCGCTGCGGATGCTGATGAACAACCTCGACCCCGAGGTGGCCGAACGCCCCGAGGACCTCGTCGTCTACGGCGGGACGGGCAAGGCGGCGCGCTCGTGGGAGGCCTACGACGCGATCGTCGCGGCGTTGCGCGACCTCGAGGGCGACGAGACCCTGCTCGTGCAGTCGGGCAAGCCGGTCGGCGTCATGCGCACGCACACCGCCGCGCCGCGGGTCCTGATCGCCAACTCCAACCTCGTGCCGGAGTGGGGCAACTGGGAGGAGTTCCGCCGCCTCGAGGCGCTCGGGCTGACGATGTACGGGCAGATGACGGCGGGCTCGTGGATCTACATCGGCTCGCAGGGCATCGTCCAGGGGACTTACGAGTGCTTCGCCGAGATCGCCCGCCGCCGCCACGGCGGGTCGCTCGCCGGCACGATCACGCTGACTGCCGGCCTCGGCGGGATGGGCGGCGCGCAGCCGCTGGCGGTGACGATGAACGGCGGCGTCGCGCTCTGCGTCGAGGTCGACGGTGAGCGGATCCGCCGCCGGGTCGAGACGCGCTACCTCGACGAGATCGCCGATTCGCTCGACGACGCCGTCGCCAGATGCGTCGCCGCCCGCGACGCGGGCCGCGCGCTGAGCGTCGGGCTCGAGGGAAACGCGGCCGAGGTCTTCGACCAGCTGCTGGGGCTCGGCTTCGAGGCCGACATCGTCACCGACCAGACGAGCGCCCACGACCCGCTGGGCGGCTACGTCCCGGACCGGATGAGCGCTGCCGAGGCGGACGCGCTGCGCGAGTCCGACCCCGACGCCTACATCGAGCGCTCGCGCCGCGCGATGGCGGCGCACTGCGCGGCGATGGTCGGCTTCCTCGACCGCGGCGCCGAGGTCTTCGACTACGGCAACTCACTGCGAACCGAGGCGCGGCTCGGCGGCTTCGAGCGTGCCTTCGACTATCCGGGCTTCGTCCCGGCCTACGTGCGGCCGCTCTTCTGCGAGGGCAAGGGGCCGTTCCGGTGGGTCGCGTTGTCGGGCGACCCCGCCGACATCGCCGCGACCGACCGCGCCGTGCTCGAGGAGTTCCCCGAAGACGAGCGTCTGCGGCGCTGGATCGAGGCGGCGGGCGAGCGGATCGCCTTCCAGGGGCTGCCGGCCCGGATCTGCTGGCTCGGCTACGGCGAGCGTGCCCGGCTCGGCCTGCGCTTCAACCGCATGGTCCGCGACGGCGAGATCTCGGCGCCGATCGTGATCGGCCGCGACCACCTCGACGCGGGTTCGGTCGCATCGCCCTACCGCGAGACCGAGTCGATGGCCGACGGCTCGGACGCGATCGCCGACTGGCCGCTGCTGAACGCACTCGTCAACACCGCGGCCGGCGCCTCGTGGGTATCGATCCACCACGGCGGCGGCGTCGGCATCGGGCGCTCGATCCACGCCGGGATGGTCTGCCTCGCCGACGGCACCGAGCTCGCCGGCGAGCGACTCGAGCGCGTGCTGACGAGCGACCCCGGCATGGGGGTGATCCGCCACGTCGACGCGGGCTACGAGCGTGCGGCCGAGGTCGCCGACGAGCGCGGCGTCCGGGTCCCGATGCGGGAGCGCTGAGCGCGGTGGCCGTGCTGCCGATCACGATGGTCGGCGATCCGGTCCTGCGCGAGCGGGCGCCGGACATGACCCCGGAGGAGCTCGCCTCGCCCGCGGTCCAGCGGCTGATCGACGACATGATCGAAACGAAGCGGGCGGCGAACGGAGCCGGGATCGCCGCGCAGCAGGTCGGCCGGGCTCTCCGCGTCGCGATCGTCGAGGTGACGCCCGGGAACCCGCGCTATCCGTACAAGCCGCCGATCGATCTGACCGTCATCGTCAACCCGACGATCGAGCCGCTCGACGACGGGAGCGCGCAGATCAACGAGGGCTGCCTCTCGGTCCCGGGCCTGCGCGCAGAGGTGCCGCGCCACATGGGCGTGCGCGTCCGCTATCTCGACCGCGACGGGAACGAGCGCGAGGAGATCCGCCGCGGCCTCACCGCGGGGACCTTCCAGCACGAGGTCGACCACCTCGACGGCGTGCTCTTCCTCGACCGCGTGGAGGACCCGACGACGTTCACGACATGGGAGGAGTTCGACCGCCACGGCCGCGAGGCCTTCGAGGCCCGGGCGCGCGAGATCGTCGAGCGGACCGGGTCGTGACGGGCACCGAGCGCGAGCTGTGGTGCGAGCTGGCCTGGCTCGGGGGCGCCGAGCCCGAGGCCGGTGTCACGATCGGCCTCGACGGCGAGCGGATCGCGTCCGTCGGCTCCGCCGGCTCGCCGCCGCCCGGGGCCGAGCGGCTCGCCGGGCTGACGATCCCCGGCTTGACCAACGCGCACTCCCACAGCTTCCAGCGCGCGTTGCGGGGCCGAACCCAGGCGGCCTCGGGCGGCAGCTTCTGGACCTGGCGCGAGGAGATGTACGCGCTCGCTCGGCGGCTCGATCCCGATTCGGTCTTCGAGACCGCGCGGGCGACGTTCGGCGAGATGGCGCTCGCCGGGATCACGAGCGTGGGCGAGTTCCACTACGTCCACCACGCCGCCGACGGGACCCCCTACGACGACCCGAACGCGCTCGGCAACGCCGTGATCGCGGCGGCGGCCGAGGCGGGCATCCGGCTGACGCTGATCGACGCCTGTTACCTGCACGGCGGAATCGAGCGCTTCCGCGACCGATCCGCCGAGGCCTGGGCGGAGCGCGTCGACGCGCTTGCCGAGGGACCGATGCAGAGGGTCGGCGCGGCGATCCACAGCGTCCGCGCCGTCGATCCCGCGGCCGCGGCGACGGTCGCGACGTGGGCCGGCGATCGCCCGCTCCACGCCCACGTCTCCGAGCAGCCGGCGGAGAACGAGAGCTGTCTCGCCGAGCACGGGCTGACGCCGACCGCGCTGTTGGACGAGGCGGGCGCGCTGGGACCCGGCTTCACCGCGATCCACGCGACCCATCCGACCGACGCCGACGTCGGGCTGCTCGGCTCGGCCGGAGCCGGGGTGTGCCTGTGCCCGACGACCGAGCGCGACCTGGCCGATGGGGTCGGCCCGGCTCGCGCGCTTCGCGACGCGGGCGTGTCCCTCAGCGTCGGCAGCGACTCACAGGCGTTCATCGACCCGTTCGAGGAGGCGCGCGCGATCGAGCTCGACGAGCGACTCGCCACCGGCGTGCGCGGCATCCACGAGCCGCGCGAGCTGCTCGCCGCCGCGACGGCGAGGGGCGCCGCGGCGATCGGCTGGCCGCAGGCCGGGCGGATCGAGTCGGGTGCGCTCGCCGACCTGACGACGATCGCGCTCGGTGGCGTCCGCCTCGGCGGTCTGGCCGCGGCGGACGCGATCGCGGGAGTCGTGTTCGCCGCCGCGCCCGCCGACGTGAGCGACGTCTACGTCGCCGGGCGCCGGATCGTCCGCGACGGCGCCCACGTGAGCCTCGACGTCCCGGCCCTGCTCGCGAAGGCCGCGCGGGCGTGAGCGCTCTGGTGATCGACCGCATCGGGTTGCTCGTGACCGGCGACCCGGAGCTCGGCGACGGCCCGCTCGGGACGCTCCGCGACGTCGCGCTCGTGATCGAGGACGGCCGCGTGCTCGCGATCGAGCCGTCCGGCGCAGCGGGCGACGAGCGACTCGACGCGGCGGGTCGCTGCGTGATCCCCGGGTTCGTCGACAGCCACACGCACCTCGTGTTCGCGGGCGAGCGCGGCGAGGAGTTCGCGGCGCGGATGGCCGGCGCCGGCTACGAGGCCGGCGGAATCGAGGTGACGACCGACGCGACCCGTGCGGCGAGCGCCGAGGAGCTCGAGCGCCTCGCCAGGGCGCGCCGCCGCGAGTCGCTGCGAGCGGGGATCACGACGATCGAGATCAAGTCGGGCTACGGGCTCACCGTCGAGAGCGAGCGCCGGCTCTGCGAGGTCGCCGCGCGGCTGACCGGCGAGGTGACGTTCCTCGGCGCCCACCTCGTTCCCGCGGAGTTCCGCGACCGCCGCTCCGACTACGTCGACCTGGTCCGCGGCGAGATGCTCGCCGCCTGCGCGCCGCTCAGCCGCTGGATCGACGTCTTCTGCGAGCGCGGCGCGTTCGATCCCGACGAGTCGCGAGCGATCCTCGAGTCCGGCCGCGAGGCCGGCCTCGGTCTCCGCGTCCACGGCAACCAGCTCGGGCCCGGCGCCGGGGTCCGGCTCGCGGTCGAGACCGGCGCCGCCTCCGTCGATCACTGCACCTACCTCGAGCCGGGCGACATCGAGGCGCTGGCGGGGTCGGAGACCGTCGCGACCTTCCTGCCGGCGACCGACTTCTCGACCCGCCAGCCCTATCCGAACGCCCGCGCGGTGATCGACGCCGGCGGCCGCGTCGCGCTGGCCACGAACACGAACCCCGGCTCGAGCTACACGACGTCGATCGGCTTCTGCCTCGCGCTCGCGGTCCGCGACATGGGGATGACGATCGACGAGGCGCTCACAGCGGCGACCCGCGGCGGCGCGCTCGCCCTGCGACGTGACGACGTCGGCCACCTCGCACCCGGCGCCCGCGGCGACGCCGCCCTGCTCGCCGCCCCCTCGCACTCGCACCTCGTCTACCGCCCGGGGGTGCCGCTCGTCGTCGCGACGGTGGCGGCCGGAGAGGTCGTCTGGACGGATCCGGACCTCGCCTCGACGCCGCTTCGCTGAGCATCTTTCGCCGCCGGGCCGGGTTATTGATCCGAATGGTCGGGAACGCGTTTTCAGGGCCGCCCCCCGCCCCGCTTCCACAACCCCGCGAATCCATACACTCGAAGGCCAGATGACTGAAACCGGCGTTGTCGATGTCGAGATGCCCGCGATGGGTGAATCCGTGACCGAGGGCACCGTGCTCGAGTGGCACAAGTCCGAGGGCGATCACGTCGAGGAGGGCGAGACGATCGTCGAGGTCTCGACCGACAAGGTCGACGCCGAGGTCCCGGCTCCGGCCTCCGGCACGCTGACCGAGATCCTCGCCGGTCCCGACGACGTCGTCGAGGTCGGCCAGACGCTCGCGCGGGTCGATCCCAACGGCGACGCGGCGGCGGCCTCGGCCCCGTCCGGCGGGACGTCGGCCGAGAGCAACGGCGCGACCGGCCAGACCGACGAGACGGGCGGCTCGGGCGGTGGCGAGGAGGCCGGCGGCTCGCTCGTCATGGGCGGCGGCGAGGGTGACGCCGACATCGGCGAGGACGCGGCGCCGTCGGAGACATCCCAGCCCGGCGCCGACGAGGACCGCCTCGCCGGCGGCGTCTCGCCCGACGGCGGCTCCGACGCGCCGGAGGGCGAGACCGTCGAGCTGACGATGCCCGAGATGGGCGAGTCGGTGACCGAGGGCACCGTGCTCGAGTGGATCGTCGCCGAGGGCGACCACGTCGAGGAGGGCGACACCGTCATCGAGGTCTCGACCGACAAGGTCGACGCCGAGGTCCCGGCGCCGGTCTCGGGCGTCGTCTCCGAGCACCTGGTGGCCGCCGACGACGTCGTCTCGGTCGGCCAGGCGCTCGCCAGGATCACCGCCGGCGCCGGCGCGGGATCCTCGGCCGCCCCCACGCCCTCGGCCGACGAGGCGGAGGCCGCCCAGGCCCCGGCCGCGTCGGCCCCTACGACGGTCGACGAGTCCGTGCGGATCTCCCCCGTCGCTCGCCGGATCGCCGAGGCGGGTGGCGTCGACGTCAGCGCCATCAGCGGGTCCGGCCCGGGCGGCCGGATCACGAAGTCCGACGTCCTCGCGGCGGGCGACGGCGCGGCCGAGCCGTCGGCCAACGGCGCCTCCGCCGCGGCGCCGGTGGGCGAGACGAAGCCGTTGCGCGGCCCCGCCGCGATGCTCGCTCAGGCGATGGCCGACAGCCGCGAGGTCCCGACCGCGACGTCCTTCCGCACGCTCGCGGTCGACACCCTCGACGCGAAGCGCAAGGCGCTCAACGAGGTGCTCAAGGAACAGGGCGCGAAGCTCTCCTTCACGCACCTGATCGCGTGGGCGATCGTGCGCGCGATCGACGACGAGTGGACCTCGATGGCACGGACCTTCTCCGAGGCCGACGGCAAGCCCCAGGTCACCGAGCCGGCGGCGATCAACCTCGGCATCGCGGTCGACATCCAGCGCCGCGGCCAGCGCTCGCTGATGGTTCCCTGCATCCGCGACGCGGGCTCGCTCGACTTCAAGGGCTTCCACTCGCGCTACGAGGAGCTGATCACCAAGACGCGCGAGAACGCGCTGACCGCCGACGACTTCCGCGGCACCAACGTCACGCTGACGAACCCCGGCGGCATCGGCACCGTCGCCTCGGTCCCGCGACTGCTGTCCGGCCAGGGGACGATCGTCGCCACCGGTTCGATCGCCTACCCGGTCGAATGGAGCCACGCGACGCCGGAGAAGATCAAGGCGCTCGGGATCTCGAAGGTCATGACGATGACCTCGACCTACGACCACCGGATCATCCAGGGCGCCGAGTCGGGCTCGTTCCTGCGCTCGGTCGATCTGCTGCTCTCCGGTGAGGAGGGCTTCTACGAGTCCGTGGCGCAGGCGTTCGGGGTCGACCCCGGCCCGATCACCCACGCTCACCCGGCCTCGGCCTCGGCGCCGGCGCTCGCCACCGGGAGCTCGCAGCCGACGACCGGCGTCGTCAGCTCGGAGCCCGACGTCGAGCTGCTCCAGGGCGTGCAGGCGGCGACCTCACTGCTCAAGGCCTACCGCACGCACGGCCACCTCGCCGCGCATCTCGACCCGCTCGGCCACGAGCCGAAGGGCGACCCGGCGCTCGTCCCCGAGTCGCTCGACCTGACGCCGGAGCTGATGAGCCGTATCCCCGCCTCGATCCTGCGGATCGGTGTCGAGGGCGAGACGCTGCTCGAGGTCCTACCGCGCCTGCGCGAGGCCTACTGCGGCACGATCGGCTACCAGATCGAGCACCTCTCCTCGCACCAGCAGCGGATGTGGCTGCGCGAGATGATCGAGACGGGGGCCCACAGGACCCCGCTCGACGCCGAGCACCGGCGCGGCCTGCTGACGCGGCTGATCGACGTCTTCCAGTTCGAGCGCTTCCTGCAGAAGAGCTACCTCGGCCAGAAGACGTTCTCGATCGAGGGCCTCGACGTCACCGTGCCGATGATCGACACCGTCTGCACTCTCGCGCGCCGAAACGGCGCCGAGGAGGTCGTGCTCGGGATGGCCCACCGCGGCCGGCTGTCGGTCCTGGCCCACAATCTCGGGCGCTCGACCGAGTCGATCCTGGCCGAGTTCGAGGGCGCGAAGGCGCTCGAGCAGGTCAAGTCGATCGTCCACATGCCCCACGGCGGCACCGGCGACGTCAAATACCACCAGGGCGCCGAGGGCATGTTCTCGACCCAGGACGGCGAGGACGTGAAGGTCCTGCTCTACCCGAACCCGAGCCACCTCGAGTTCGTCGATCCGGCCGCGACCGGTGGCGCCCGCGCCGCCCAGACCGAGCACTCGGGCCCGAAGCTCCACCACAACCCGCAGGTCGCCGTGCCGCTGCTGCTCCACGGCGACGCGGCGTTTCCGGGCCAGGGGGTCGTCGCCGAGACGCTCAACCTCCAGTCGCTCAACGGCTACTCGACCGGCGGCACGATCCACATCATCATGGACAACCAGGTCGGCTTCACCACGGAGCCGTCAGAGGGTCGCTCGACGCCGTACGCCTCCGACCTCGCCAAGGGCTTCAACGTCCCGATCATCCACGTCAACGCCGACGACGTCGAGGGCTGCATCTCGGCGGTGCGGATGGCGATGGCCTACCGCGAGCGCTGGGGCCGCGACGTCGTCATCGACCTGATCGGCTATCGCCGCTACGGCCATAACGAGACCGACGAGCCGGCCTACACGCAGCCCCTCCAGGCCGCGAAGATCAAGGCCCACCAGCCGGTCTCGGAGATCTACGCCGAGAAGCTCGTCAAGGAGGGCGTCGTCAGCCCCGACGACGTCTCCGAGACGGCCTCCGAGCGCCAGGAGTCGCTGCGCGGGACGCTCACCGAGCTGCGCCGCAAGATGGAGTCGGGCGAGTTCGAGGCCGACACCCAGACGGGCATCCAGACGGGCGAGATCCGCCAGCAGACGCCGGAGGTCGAGACGAAGGTGTCGGCGAAGCGGCTGCGCTCGCTGAACGCCGAGCTGATCCGCGTGCCGGACAGCTTCACGATCCACCGCAAGCTGCGAAAGCCGCTCGAGGGACGGATCGAGACGCTCGAGTCGGGGCCGATCGAGTTCGGCCACGCCGAGGGGCTCGCGTTCGCGTCGTTGCTGACCGAGGGGACGCACGTCCGCCTGACCGGCCAGGACGCCGAGCGCGGGACGTTCTCGCACCGCCACCTCGCTCTCCACGACGAGAAGACGGGCCTCGAATACATGCCGATCCAGAACCTCTCCGGGGCGCTGGCGCCGTTCGAGCTCCACAACAGCCCGCTGTCGGAGACGGCGTGCCTCGGGTTCGAGTACGGCTACTCGGCGGCCTCGCCGGAGAGCCTGATCATCTGGGAGGCGCAGTTCGGCGACTTCATCAACGGCGCCCAGGTGATCGTCGACCAGTTCATCGTCTCGGGCGAGGCGAAGTGGGGCCAGACGACGCGCCTGACGCTGCTGCTGCCCCACGGCTACGAGGGCGCCGGCCCCGAGCACTCGAGCGCGCGGATGGAGCGCTTCCTCGCGCTCGCGGCCGAGCGCAACATCCGGCTCGCCAACCCGACGACGGCGGGGCAGTACTTCCACCTTCTGCGCCGCCAGGCGCGGATCGCCGAGGCGCGGCCGCTCGTCGTCTTCACGCCGAAGGGACTGCTGCGCCTGAAGGCCGCGGCCTCGACGCTCGAGGAGCTCAGCGAGGGCAGCTTCCAGTTCGTCCTCGACGATCCCAGGGCCGAGGAGCGACGCGAGAAGGTCGAGCGGCTCGTCCTCTGCCAGGGGAAGGTCTACTACGACATCGACGGCTCCGAGCAGCGCGAGGCGGCCGAGAACGTCGCGGTGGCGCGGGTCGAGATGCTCTATCCCTTCCCCCGCCCACAGCTCACCGAGCTGATCGAGCGCTACCCGAACCTGCGCGAGGTCGTGTGGGTCCAGGAGGAGCCGGAGAACATGGGCGCGTGGAAGGTCATGGCCCGCCGCGTCCCGCCGATCCTGCCCGAGGGCGTCGAGCTCCGCTACGTCGGCCGGCCCCAGCGCGCCTCACCGTCCGAGGGCTACCCGGTCGCGCACCGCATCGAGCAGGAGCGCATCGTGCTGACGGCGCTGACCGGCTGACCCCTACCGCTCCAGGTAAAGCCGCGCGTTGCGGTCCTCCGCGCCGCCGGCGAGCCCCCGCGGACGGCCGCCCTGGGCGTCGATGTAGCCGAGCTCGCGCGAGACTCCGGGCAGTCCGGCGTCGGTGTGGTCGAGCATCCAGGTCTCGATGACGAGCCCGTCCGCGGTCTCTCGCAGGCGCAGCATCCGCGACTGCTCGGGGAAATCGGCCAGCGAGCTCGTCTCGATCGCCCAGTAGCCGCCTGCGGAGCTCTCCCGTGGCTCGATCAGGTTCTCGTGCGTGTGCCCCGACAGCACCGCGACGACCTGCGGGCTGCGATCGATCAGCGCCAGGGCCTCGTCGCCGCGATCGGATTCGTCGAGCGGCTGGTGGGAGGCGACGAAGACCCACCGACCCGACTCCGCCGCGGCGTCGAGCTCCGAGTCGAGCAGCTCGAGCTCGGCATCGGTCACGGCGCCGCCGGCGCCGCCCGCGCGGTCGGCGACGTCGAGCACGACGATGCGGACGTCCTCGCCGGCGTCGAATCCGTAGTCGAGCCGCTCGCCTGCGCCCCCGACGCCGGATGCCTCACGCAGATCGCCGACGAGCTCGGCAGGCTCGAGATAGCGCCGGTCCGGGTCGGCCGGGGTCGGCGTCGTGGTTCCCGGGAGGCCGTCCTCGAGGACGTCGGCGAGCAGCTCGCGCGTCGGGCTGTCGGGCAGCTCGAGGCCCTGATCGATCTCAACGAGGCGCTCGTCGCCGACGGCGATGTCCTCGAACAACGGCTCCGGCGGCGCCTCGCCCTGGACGAGGAGATCGTGGTTGCCGACCGCGGGCAGCCACGGCACATCGAGGCCCGGTGAGATGAACGACTCCTGGGCGCGGTCGAGGACCCCGGGCGCCGTCGGCGCGTCGACGTCGGGGCGGAAGACGAACGGGTCCGGGCTCGAGGCCTCCTGCGGGCCGTCGTAGCCGGGCCCGCCGCTGTCGGGGTCGACCTCGCCGCCCTCGAGGATCCCGAGCGCGAGGTCGAGCTCGTTTCGCTGCGCCGAGTCGATCAGGTCGCCGCTGATGAGGACGGCGTCCGGCGCCGCGGCGTCGAGTGCCCCGAGCGCCGCGGCGAAGACCTGGGGCGAGAGCGCCTCCTGCGGCCGGAACGCCTCGGTGACGGGGTCGCCGAGCCGATCGAGCTGGACCGCGCGCGCGGGCGACTCCTCATCGCGGACGTGGGCGTCGGTCACCTGCCCGAGCTCGGCAAGGGTCTTCCCCGGCTCGCTCGCCGGCGCGAGCTCGGTGCGCTCGGCGAACGGCTCACCGGCCGCGGTCTCGAGCTTCCCGTCGCCGTCGGGGTCGCGGAAGGTCGCATCGAGCGTCGAGCGCGGCCCCGCCGGCGCACTCGCCTGGCCGGCATCCCCGCCGATGGCGACGACCGCGACCACACCCGCGAGGACGATCGCCAGCAGGCCGAGCACGGCGAGGCGCCGAGCGCGCGGCACGCGACTCACCGTCGCAGCCCCTCGACTATCGGGCGGCGCTCGACCCGGCGCGCGACCCAGGCGGCGGCGATCGCCGCCAGCAGGGCGAGCCCGGCGACCACGACGGCGACCTGGGTCGCCCCGGCAGCGAGCGGCACCGACGCGAAGCCGCTCGCCAGGTTCGCGACGACGGGTGCGAGGAGGAAGCGCTCGAGCAGGTACGCGGCCGGTGCGGCGATCGCGACGCACGTGAGCGCCGCGCCGAGCAGGACCAGCGTGATCGAACCGCGCCCGGCGCCGCCCGCGCGCAGGATCGAGATCACCCCGCGCCGCTCGGCCACCGTCACCGCGAGCGCTTGGATCAGCGCGTACAGGCAGATCGCGAGATTGACGAGCGCGACGACTCGCAGCACGGCGGCGAGGACGCCGAGGAAGGTCTGGTCATCGGTCGTCGCGCCGCCGACGGCCTCGGTCTCCGCGGCGCCGTTCGAGGCGTCGTCGAGCTCGGCGGCGACCGTCCCGGCATCGGCGCCGTCGGCGAGGCGCACCGCGATCACCTGCTCGACACCGGGCTGCCGGGCGAGCAGGTCCGGGTCGCCGACGATCGCGACCCGCCCGTCGTTCTCGAGCGTCCGCGCGATCCCGACGACCTCGAACCGCGCCTCCTCCCCGGACGGCAGCTGGACCGCGAGGGTTCCGCCCAGGCTGAGGCCGAGCGCGTCGGCGAGACCGACCCCCACCTCGGCCTCGTCCGCGGCGCGCACCCGCCGGCCGGAATCGAGCGGCGCCGCCTGGAAGTCCGACGGGTCGCCCGCGTAGGAGACGAGCTGGAGCGGCTGCCCGAGGTCGAAGGACCCGACGGCCTCGAGCTCGTAGCGCGGGGCGGCGCCCTCGACCCCGTCCAGGCCCGAGATGCGCGGTGCCTCGGAGGCCGGCAGCGTGCTCGTCAGCTGGTACTGGCGCCCGACGGAGACCGGGTCCGACTGCAGCCGCTCGAGGAAGGAGGCGACGCCGAGCAGCAGCAGGACGACGGCGGCGGCGCTGGCGATCGTCGCCGCGGTCGCGGCCAGGCGGGCTCGGCGGGCGCTCGCCAGGCGGATCCCGAGCCCGAACGGCCCGCCCGGCGAGCGGCTGCGCCGGACCGCCCGGCCGCGAAGCTCGCCGCCGCGCAGGTTGAGCGCCGGGGGGCGGCCCGCGGCCCGCCACGCCGGCCAGGTCGTCGCGGCGAGCACGAGCCCGACGACGACCACGAGCGTCGCCGCCAGGACGGGGAGCAGGGCGAGGCCGGGGGGCAGCTCGTTGAGCGCCCCGAGCAGTCGCGCGCTGGGGCCGGCGGCGAGCAGCGCCCCGACCGCGATCCCCGCGAACGCGGCGGGAAGGGCGACGATCGCCGCCTCGAGCGCGTAGCGCTTCGTCACGCCCACCCGGCTGACGCCGACGGCCCGCATCACGCCGATCGACAGCAGCCGGCGCTCGACGTCGGCCTTCGCCGAGGCGCCGAGCATCGTCCCCGCCGCGACAAGAGCGACGAGCGAGAACGCGATCAGGAGGGCGATGACGACGCCGGCCGCCTGGTTGATCAGCGCCCGCAACCCGTCCTGCGTGACGAACTCGAGGTCGTCGAGGCCGAAGGCGAGCGCACGAGCCTGCACGAGCAGTGGATCGAGGTCGCTCGGATCAGACGCCCAGACGAGCGCCTGGTTGACCGGCAGTCGGTCTCCGAAGCTGTTGGCGACGTAGACACGCGGCTCGGGAGAGAGCGGATAGGCGACGTCGTCCGGCCCGACGGCGAGCCCCACGATCTCAGCCGACCCGAGGTGCTCGACCTCCATCGAGTCGCCGACCTCGAGATCCCAGGCGTCGGCCACGCCCTGCTCGACGACGACCTCGGCGCCGGACCCGTCGAGGTCGCGACCATCGACGATCGCATAGCCACGGCGGCCGTCCGGGTCGACGATCTCGATGTCGGCGTCGTCGGAGAAGCCTCCCGGCGCGTCGATCACGTGACCCGAGAGCACGAACCGGTACGCCGACGCCTCGACGTTCGGCAGCGCGTCGATCCGCGCCTCGACCTCGTCGCGATCGCGCTCGTCGAAGCTCGCCAGGACATCGGGCAGGTCGGCCTGCTCGGCGGCCCGCTCGAAGCCCGTGCCGAGCCCGTAGCTGACGGTGATCGAGGTGCCGGCCATCGCCGCCGCGGCGAAGATCCCGGCGGCCGACAGCAACACCCGCCCTCGCTCCGCGCGCAGTCGACGGAGCGAGCGAGACAGACTCCGCCTCACCCGATCAGCCGCCCGTCCTCGAGCGAGAGGACCCGATCGGCGATCGCGGCCGCCTCGGGATCGTGCGTCGCCATCAGGACCGAGCGATCGCCGCCCGCGATCCTGCGCAGCGAGTCGAGCACCACGCGCCCGGAGGCCGAGTCGAGGTTGCCGGTCGGCTCGTCGGCCAGCAGCAGCGGTGGCTCGTTGACGAGCGCCCTGGCGATCGCGATCCGCTGTTGCTCACCGCCCGACAGCGTGTGCGGCAGCCGCTCGGCGGCGGCGCCGACGGCGAAGCGCTCGAGCAGCTCGCGACCGCGGCCCTCGGCCGCGGCGCCGTTCAGCCGGGCCGGCAGCAGGACGTTCTCGACACCGGTCAGCTCCGGGATCAGGTGGAAGAACTGGAACACGAAGCCGACGACCTCGCGCCGGTAGCGGGTCAGCTCACGCTCGCCGAGGCGATCGACCCGGACCCCGGCGACCTCGATCCGGCCGGAGTCGGCACGGTCGATCCCCCCGAGCAGGTTGAGCAGCGTCGACTTGCCCGACCCCGAGCGCCCGAGGATGCAGACGAGCTCGCCGCGACGGAGGTCGATCGCAGCCTCGTCGAGCACGCGGCGCGCGGCGCGGCCGCTGCCGAAGTGCTTCACGACCCCACGCGCGGACGCGAGGGTCCCGGCCGTGCCGCTCGCGGCCCTCGCTGCGTGTTGCGCCTCCAAGCTCCCCCACAGTCTGGCGACCGAGGTTCTCGGCCTGGTTAAGGGAGACGGGAGGAGAGTGGACCGCGGCCGCCGCCCTGCTCGGCGACCGCGGTCCGGAGGAGAGATGAGAGGCGAGAACTTCGCCCGAACTGATTCGCCGCTAGGCGAGGAGCGCAGCCCGTGTGATCACCGCCGCCCCGAGGGAACGGCCGCAATCGGAGCACTGGGTCATCCGGCTCCACGACGTATGCGTGGCACCGCACGAGCACCCGTATCGGCGCTCGAGCCCCGCGAGGCGTCTGGCCTCGCGGACGACGACACCGGAGTCATTGAGGGTTCGTCCGGTGTGCGAGATCGAGCCTGCGTCCATGAACGTCATCATCGCGACGCCAACACGGCGCGACCTTGGACGCCGGTCGAAGCTTTCGAGCGCCGCGTTGTCCGAGCGGTCGTGGACGGCCCGTCGTAGGTCGAACGCCCGGCACCGCTATAGATCGCCTCGGTGAGCACGCGATCGGATCAGGAAGAGGGGACGCTCGCCCGGGCCGAGGACATGCTGCTCGAGGCGGAGCCGGGGCCGCTCTACCCCTGGGTACGGCGCGCCTCCTACATCGAGGCACTCCTGTTCATCGGGCTGCTCGTCTTCTGGCTGGTCCCGGGCTACCCGGACGCGACGTTCGCGTTCGGCCTCGCGCACGGAATCGGCTACCTGATCCTGCTCAGCCTGATCTGGGTCGCGTTCCTGCGCCGCCAGGTCCCCCTGTGGCTTCTGGCCGCGACCGCTACGCCGCTCGGTCCGTTCGGCTCCGTCGTCGGGATCGTCCTCTGGGACCGGAGCCGGGCGCGTGCGGCGGACACCTCGAGAGAAAGGAGGGGCGGACCGCGAAGGGGGTCGACACGGCCCGCCCCATGAACTCGTTCCCGCTTTTACCCAACCGCTCTCGAATGCACGAAAGAGATTGCGCGGAACCCGATCGTATCGATTGCAGACAGTGTGTCGGCCTGTCAAACGCGCTTAACTAAGCCACTCCGACCGATCGATGGGCCGGCCTTGGTCCGATCGACCCCGAGGTCTGGGGGAGACCGATCCTCAGCGCAGATCACGAAGGACCCGCTGCAGGATCCCCCCGTTCTGGAAGTAGTTGACCTCGTTCGGCGTGTCGAGCCGGACCTGCGCGGTGAACTTCGTCTCCTCGCCGTCCTCGGAGGTCGCCGTGACCTCGACCTCCTTGGCCTCGCCGTCCTCGAGATCGCCGACCGTGATCGTCTCCGACCCATCGAGCCCGAGGTCCGACACGCTCTCGGGGAGCTGCAACGGCAGGACGCCCATGCCGATCAGATTCGAGCGATGGATCCGCTCGAAGCTCTCGGCGAGGACCGCGCGGACGCCGAGCAGCTTCGTGCCCTTCGCCGCCCAGTCGCGCGATGAGCCCGACCCGTACTCCTTGCCGGCGAGGACGACGAGCGGGGTGTCCTCCTCGGCATAGTGCATGGCGGCCTCGTAGATCGTCGTCTCCTCGCCGTCGGGGAAGATCTTCGTGAAGCCACCCTCCTTGTCGACCAGCGAGTTGCGAAGCCGGACGTTCGCGAACGTGCCGCGGATCATCACCTCGTGATTGCCGCGACGCGATCCGTAGGAGTTGAAGTCGCGCGGCTCGACGCCGTTCTCCTGCAGCCATTCGCCCGCCGGGCTCGACTTCTTGATCGCGCCGGCCGGTGAGATGTGGTCGGTCGTGACCGAGTCGCCGAGCACCGCCAGGACACGGGCGCCATCGATCGGTTCGATCTCCGACGGCTCCGCCTCCATCCCCTCGAAGAACGACGGGCGACGGACGTAGGTCGAGTCGGGCCACGTGTAGCGGTCGCCCTCGGGGGTGTCGAGCTCGCGCCAGCGGTCGTCACCCGAGAACACGTCCTCGTAGCCCTTCTTGAACATGTCGGCGCGGACCGCCTCACTGACGACCTCACGGATCTCCTCGCTCGACGGCCAGAGGTCCGAGAGGTAGACCGGCTCGCCGTCGGAGTCCTCGCCGAGCGGCTCGGAGTCGAGATCGACGTCCATCCGGCCGGCGAGCGCGTAGGCGACGACGAGCGGCGGCGAGGCGAGGTAGTTGTTTCGCACGTCGGGGTTGATCCGGCCCTCGAAGTTGCGGTTGCCCGACAGGACGGAGCAGACGACCAGGTCGTTCTCGGCGACCGCCTCTGAGATCTCCTCCGGCAGCGGGCCCGAGTTGCCGATGCAGGTCGTGCAGCCGTAGCCGACGAGGTCGAAGTCGAGCTCGTTGAGATATTCGTCGAGCCCGGAGCGCTCGAGGTACTCGGTCACGATCGTCGAGCCCGGCGCCAGCGAGGTCTTCACCCAGGGCTTGCGCTTCAGGCCGCGCTCGACAGCCTTCTTCGCGAGCAGCCCGGCGCCGATCATGACCGACGGGTTCGAGGTGTTCGTGCAGCTCGTGATCGCCGCGATCACGACACGGCCGTGGTCGAGCTCGAACGTCTCGCCGTCCCACTCGACCTCGACCGGGTTGGCGGTGCGCTCCTCGACGGCCGTGACGCTCGTCCCGTGCTCGGCAGGCTTGCCCGCCTCGCTCGAGCGGTCGTCAGCCGGTGGGTCGGAGGCCGGGAAGGTCTCCTCGTTTGCCTCGTCGCGCCCGTTGCCGAGCGCCTTCGCGGCGTCGGCGTCGTGGTCCTCGAGGTCGGTCAGGAACGCGGCCTTCGCCTCCGAGAGCGCGATCCGGTCCTGCGGGCGCTTCGGGCCGGCGATCGACGGCACGACCTCGGAGAGGTCGAGCTCGAGCGTGTCGGAGAACGTCGGGTCCTCGGAGTCCTCGTCGTGGAACATCCCCTGCTCGCGGGCGTAGGCGTCGACGAGCTCGATCTGCTCGGTCGGCCGCCCGGTCAGCTCGAGGTAGCTCAGCGTCTCCTTGTCGACGGGGAAGATCGCGCACGTCGAGCCGAACTCCGGCGACATGTTGCCGATCGTCGCGCGATCGGCGAGACCGAGCCCCTGCAGGCCCGGGCCGAAGAACTCGACGAACTTCGAGACGACGCCCTTCTCGCGCAGCATCTCGGTGACGGTGAGGACGAGGTCGGTGGCCGTCGCGCCCTCGCGCAGCTCTCCGTCGAGCTTGAAGCCGATTACCTGCGGCAGCAGCATCGAGATCGGCTGGCCGAGCATCGCGGCCTCGGCCTCGATCCCGCCGACACCCCAGCCGAGGACGCCGAGCCCGTTGATCATCGTCGTGTGGGAGTCGGTGCCGACGAGCGTGTCGGGGTAGGCGGCGCGACCGCCATCCTCGGTCTCGCCCGAGAAGACGACCTGGCCGAGATGCTCGAGGTTGACCTGGTGGCAGATGCCGGTCGCGGGCGGGACGACGCGGAAGTTGTCGAAGGCCTGCTGGCCCCAGCGCAGGAAGCCGTAGCGCTCGCCGTTTCGCTCGTAGTCGCGATCGGCGTTGACCGCGAAGGCGCGCTCGTTGCCGAACGCGTCGACCTGCACGGAGTGGTCGATGACGAGGTCGACAGGGACGAGCGGGTTGATCTTCGACGGCTCCGAGCCGAGCTCGTCCATCGCGTCGCGCATCGCGGCGAGGTCGACGATCGCCGGGACCCCGGTGAAGTCCTGCATCAGGACGCGGGCCGGCTGGAAGGGAATCTCGTCGGAGGGCTCGGCGTTGGCGTCCCAACGCGCGATCGTCTCGACGTGCTCGCTCGTGACCGACTCGCCGTCCTCGAGGCGCAGGACGTTCTCGAGCAGGACCTTGATCGAGTAGGGCAGCCTGGCGACGTCGAACTTCTGCTGCAGCGCATCGAGGCGGTGGATCTCGTAGCTCTCCCCGCCCACCTCGAGCGTGTCCCTGGCGCCGAAGCTGTCCGTCATCCCGATCTCACTTTCGTTTCCGTGCTTGCGGTCCGCCGGCGGCGATCCGCGTGGTGTCCCGAAACGTTCGCCGTCTCACCGTCGGCCCGTCAGTCTCCTACCCAGCGAGGGGCGGCGCGATCAGCCCGCGTTCAAGGACCGCCGCGCGCCTGTCCCGCGGCCACCCGCTCGGCGAGCGCGGTCGCGGCCTTGCGGGTGAAACGAGCGGAGAGCCGCGGATAGCGGTGCGCGAACGCGGCCCCGATCCGCTGGCGGAGCGGGGCGACCTCGATCTCCGCGACATCGGCGGCGATCGCGCGGACGACGGCGGCCCCGACCTGCTCGGGCGTGGCGGTGCCGACGTAGAACGGCGCCCTGGCGCCGGAGGCGTGGAACATGCCGGCGTCGCGGACGAAGCCGGGAGCGACGATCGAGACACCGACGCCGGACCCGTGGAGCTCCTCGCGAAGCGACATGCAGAACCCGCGCAGACCGAACTTCGTCGCGCAGTACATGCCGGCGAGCGGCGGCGCGAACTTGTCGTTGAGCGAGGTGACGGCGACGATCTGGCCGCGCCGGCGCTCGCGCATCGCCGGAAGCGCCGCGGCGAAGAGACGGATCGGGGCCTCGAGGTTGACCCGGGTCGTCAGCTCGATCCGCGCCGGATCGAACTCCTCGATCCGGCCCGAGCCCGAGACCCCGGCGTTGGCGACGACCGCGTCGAGCTCACCCGCGCGTTCGGCCAGCGCCTCCGCGGCGCCGGGCTCGCCGAGGTCTGCGACGAGCGTCTCGTGGCCCTCCCCGGGCAGCCGCTCGGCGAGCACGGCGAGCGACTCGGGGCTCCGCGAACTCAGCACGAGCCGTGCGCCGCGCTCCGCGAGCGCCGTCGCGATCGCCCCTCCGAGGCCGCCCGTCGCCCCCGTCACCAGGACTCTCGATCCGCGCAGTTCCATCGCGCGCCAAGCTAGCGGCGGCGGTCCGCCGGCGTCGCGTGATCGGCCTCACAGGTGCCGGATCTCGCGCTGCGCGTAGCGAAATCGTGCGAGCTTCGCGCTCTGCGAGTGAAATGTGAGCAGGTCTTTGCAAGACGCCATCGAAACGTGTATCTTGCCGCCACCCTGCAAATTGGTATGCCGAGTTCTCGGCCGCTCTCAGGACGGTCGAGGAACGGGGGAACCACTCGTCGGGGCGAGTCCGCGTGATTACGCGGAGGCGCGATCTCCTTTGCGCTAGCCCGTCAGCTAACCCCGTAGGCAGTCGAAGGAGACCGTTAGTTGACAGCATCAGACTTCCCGAAGCGCTCGCGTAAGCGTTTCGCGACCCTCACAAGCCTCGTAGCCTGCGCCGCGATCGCGGTCGTGCCCGCTACGGCCTCCGCCGGTGGCGGCGGCGTCGGAACGGGCGACGACAGCAATCAGACGACCGTCGCCGGCGACACGGCCAAGCTCAAGAACGGCAAGGCCATTCCGCCTGAGAGCGCCCCGGCCCGCGTCAAGCGCGCGATCCGCGCCGCGAACGACATCCGCAACAAGCCGTACCGGATGGGCGGCGGGCACGGAAAGTGGAAGGACAGCGGCTACGACTGCTCCGGCGCCGTGTCCTACGCGCTCGGCAAGCCCGGCGCGCGCCTGGTCAAGAGCCCGATGCCGTCCGGTTCGTACATGAACTGGAAGAAGCGCGGCAAGGGCAAGTGGATCACGGTCTACGCGAACGAGGGCCACATGTACGCCGTCATCGCCGGCCTGCGCTGGGACACCTCGCAGACCAAGGGCGACGGCCCCGGCTGGAGCCGCAACCTCCGTGCCGGTAAGGCGAACGGCCCGTTCGAGGTCCGCCACCACCCGAAGTTCTAGGAGCGAGCGCGGCACGGCCGCCCTCCAACTCCGCCGACTGAGTGAAAGGGCGCCCTCCGGGGCGCCCTTTCTCGTTCGGCGGCGAGCTTCAGCGCAACTGATCGGGCCGCGAAGCGAATCGCATCGGGGGGCGTCGCGGGCCGCGCTTGAATCCACGGCTCCCATGTCGCCGACGACCCGTCAGTCCCTGCGCGCCGGCGCCCGCGCCGGAATCCCGTTCGCCGTCGCGGGGCTGGTCCTCGCGGCATCGTTCGGCGTCCTCGCGGGCCCGATCATCGGAGTCGTCGCAGCGGTCGTGATGTCCGCGCTCGTATTCGCGGGCTCGGCCCAGTTCGCCTCCGTCGCGATCCTCGGCGGCGGGGGCGGGGCCCTCGCGGCGATCGTCGCCGGCCTGCTGCTCAACATGCGCTACCTGCCGATGGGAATCGCCCTGGCTCCGTCGCTTCGCGGTGGGCCGGCGCGCAGGGCCGGCGCGGGACTGCTGATGATCGACGCGTCCTGGGCGATGGCCGTGCGACCCGACGGCCGCATGGACCCCGCGTTCATGATCGGAGCGACGCTGCCGTCGCTCCCCTGCTGGATCGCCGGCACCGCGATCGGCGCGCTGGTCGGCGACGCCATCGGCGACCCCGCGACCTACGGGATCGACGTCATCTTTCCGACCTTCTTCCTCGCCCTGCTGATGTCCGGCGAGGGCTCGGCTCCCGGCTCGCTCGTCGCGGCGCTGCTCGGCGCGGCGATCGCCCTCGCGCTGCTGCCCTTCGCTCCGCCCGGCGTCCCGATCATCGTCGCCGCCGCGGCCGCCCTGATCGGTCTGCGCGACCGGGGCAGGGAAGCGATCGGCGGCGCCGATCCGGGCCGCGGACCCGAGCCGCTCGAGGCGCCGCGATGAGCAGCGCCGTCTGGGTCACGATCATCGCCCTCGCGGTGACCACGGCGCTGATCCGTGTCAGCGGGCCGATCCTGCTCGGCGGCCGCGAGCTGCCGCCGACCGCCCAACGCGTCGTCTCGCTCGTCGCCCCGGCTCTGCTCGCGGCGCTGGTCGTCGTCGAGACCCTGGGCCAGGCCGCCGGGTCCGGGCTCCAGCTCGACGAGCGGATCGCGGGGGTCGGCGTCGCGGCGCTGATCCTCACCTGGCGGCGCAGCGCGCTGTTGCCCGCGGTCGCGGCCGCGGTCGTCACGACCGCCGTGCTGCGGGCCGTGATCTGAGCCGCCGCCCGAGTCGGCTCGCTCCCTAGAGTCCCCGGCCGCTTTGTCGCTGCTCGAAGCCATAGTCCTCGGCCTGCTCCAGGGTCTGACCGAGTTCCTGCCGATCTCATCGAGCGCCCACCTGCTCGTGTTCCCGGCCCTGTTCGGCTGGGACGATCCGGGGGCGGCGTTCACGGCGGTGACGCAGCTCGGCACCGAGACGGCCGTGCTCATCTACTTCCGCCACGAGCTCTGGGCGATCGCGACGACCTGGCTCGGATCGCTTCGCGACCCCGAGCTCCGCAGACGGCCGGAGGCGCGACTCGGCTGGTACATCATCATCGCGACGGTCCCGATCGTGATCCTCGGGCTCACGTTCGAGACCCAGATCGAGAACGGCGCGCGCAACCTCTGGCTCGTCGGCTCGATGCTGATCGTGTTCGGCCTCGTCCTGCTCTACGCCGATCGCCGCGCGAAGCTCGAGCGCGACATCGACGGCCTGTCGACCCGCGACGGGATCCTGATCGGCCTCGCCCAGTGCCTCTCGCTGATCCCCGGCGTCTCGCGGTCGGGCGCGACGATCAGCGCCGGTCTGCTGCTCGGCCTCGACCGCGCCGCCGCCGCGCGGTTCGCGTTCCTGCTCGCGCTGCCGGCCGTGTTCGGCAGCGGGCTTTACCAGCTGCTCGACATCCTGCGCGGCGAGGAGGCCGTCGGCGAGCCGATCGCGATGATCGCCCTCGCGACCGTCGTCGCATTCGTCGTCGGCTACGCCGTCATCGCCGGACTGCTGCGCTATCTGCAGAACCACACCCTCGGCGTCTTCGTCGGCTACCGGATCGCCCTGGGCATCCTCGTCCTCGCGCTCACGGCGGCCGGCGCGATCTCCGTCTGAGCCGCCGCACGCGGCGACTCGGTCGCCTCAGCGACGAAAGAACGCCAGCAGGGTGATCGGACCCTGGCTCTCGCGCAGCCCGTTGAGGACGAGGAAGTCGTCTAACCCGTTGCGGTCGTAGTCGAGCGGGGTCGCGGACTCCCCGAGGCCGGTCCGGGTCTGGGGGATCGGCTGCGGCGCCAGCCGGCGCCCGCCGCGGCGGTTCAGGTAGAGGCGGTCGGTCCTGTCGGGCGTCGAGGCGGGCTCGCCGGGACGATCCTCCCCGAGCCGCACCAGGTAGACGTCGTCGCGCCCGTCGCCATCGACGTCGCCGAGCGCGACCGAGCCGACGTCGTCGGCCGCGCGGCTCGCGATCTGCCCGAAGCGGCCGTTCGCGCGCCCGGTCAGCACCCGGACCCGAGTGCGGCTGGCCAGCGCGATATCGGGGCGGGCGTCGTCGTTCCAGCGCCCGACATAGGCGTCGCGGCACGAGTCCTCGTTGCGGCGCGTCAGCCGCTCACCTCTGAAACGCCGCTCGCGCACGTTGTCGAACAGCCACAGACCGGTCTTCGAGCAGATCACGAGATCCTCGTCGCCGTCGCGATCCATGTCGCGCGCCGCCGCGAGGTTGTCGCCGCCGATTGTGCGGTTGAGGCCGAACCCGGGGGCGGCGCGGAAGCGCGTCCCGTCGACGCCGAGGAAGAACCGGTTGGCGCCCGAGCGCCCGTCGTCGCGCGGGAAGGTGTTGCCGACGAACAGGTCGGGCCACTCATCGCCATCGGCATCGATGAACGTCGCCTCGCGGCCACGCCCATAGGGGTCGCCGACCCGATACTCCCGCGCCCGCTCGGAGAAGGTTCCGTCCGCCCCCTGGACCCAGAGCTCGTTGGCGTTCGGTCCGACCCCGCCCCGGTTGCCGCCGTGGGTGCAGTAGAAGTCGATGTCGCCATCGCGGTCGATGTCCGCCGCCGGGCACGAGTGGTAGTCGTCGACGCCGGGGTTCGACGGGAAGAGCTGCGCCGTGCGGTCCGCGTAGGTCCCGTCGCCCTGGTTGATCTCGAGCCGGGGGAAGCGCGTGTTGTGGAGCACGATCAGGATGTCCTCGAGGCCGTCGCCGTCGAAGTCGGCGACGGTCGCTCCGTGTGACTTCGTCGTGTCGGCGATCCCCGCGTCAGCCGCCTTGTCGACGCCGCGGACGGGGGTCGCGGCGGTGGCGGGGAGCGCCCAGGCGAGGGCGACCGCGACGGTGGCGGCGAGCAGGAAGAGGAGCGAGGTTCGGTTCCGCACGGACCCGATTGTGCAAAACCGGCCGCGCCGGCGCGCTGTCATACGCGCTCGCCGATGACCCGGGCGGCGCGTTTCCCGCTCCGCACGGCTCCCTCCATGAGCGCCGCGAAGCCGCCGGCGGTGTGCTCACCGGCGAACGCCAGCGGGCCGAACCGCCGGCTCAGGACCCGCTCGACGAGCGGGCCTGCTGACAGCGAGTAGGCGGCGCCGGCCCACGGGTCGTCGTCCCAGGTCGAGAGCGCCGCGCCGGAGAGGTCGAGGTCGAGATCGGGGCGCAGTCGAACCACCGCCTCGAGCCAGCGGTCGGGGCCGTTCGCGACATCCAGCCGCTCCAGGGCCGCGGGCGAGCCGGCGAAGCAGTTGAGCGCGATCGGCCGTGTGCCGTCGGCTCCGTGCGCGGTCCAGCACCAGAAGCGCTCGGGTACCGACAGGACCGCGCTCGGCTCGGCGGGCTCGCGCAGCGGCACGAACAGCTTGGCCGCGTGGCCGTAGGCGATCCCGTCGAGTGCGGCGCGCGCGTCGGAGGGCAGCGGCGGGTCGAACTCGACCCGGCCGATGACGCTCGCGGGGATCGCGACGATGCAGCGGTCGGCCTCGATCTCGAGACCGTCACCCGTGTCGACGCGGACCGAGTGCGGGCGGGTCCTGACCCGCCGCACCGGTGTGGAGAGCCGGACCGATCCCGCCAGCCGCTCGGCGAGCGCCTTCGCCACCGAATCGTTCCCGGGTGCGATCGAGAGCGCCGGCTCACGGTCGATGTGGGCGAGCCCGCCGAGGTCGCGCGCCGAGATGTCGGCCACGTGACCCGCGGCGGAGACCTCGATCCGCGCCCGCAGCGCCTCGCGGGCGCCCTCGGGGATCGCCAGCGTGCCGAGGAAGCGCTCGGCGTCAGGCGCCTCCTCGGGCTCGAAGCCCTCGAGCCCCGCAGCGACCTTGCGCGCGGCGAACTCGAGCTCGGAGTGGTCCGTGCCGATCCCCCCGACGGGGTCGCGGCGGCCATAGCTCATCCCGCGCTCGCCGAGCGAGAGTCCGAGCGTGTGCGCCAGGTCGATCAGTGCGTCGTTGCCCGGCAGCACGAACTCGGCGCCCATCTCGACGGGCGCTCCGCCGCGCAACCGGCGCGACCACGTGCGCCCTCCGACGCGATCGCGGGCCTCGAGGACCACCACCTCACGCCCGGCGCGCTCGAGCTCGTCTGCGGCGGCGAGCCCGGCGAGGCCGGCTCCGATCACGACGACTCGCATCGCGCCCCTTCTACCCGGTCGGCTCGGCGCTCAGCGCTCAGCGAAGAACGAGGCAGTGCTGCGGATGCCAGCCGACCAGGACCTCGTCGCCGGCCTCCCAGCGATCACCCGGATCGGCGCGGTAGGTCTGGGTATCGACCGCGACGACGCGGGCGCCGCCGCCGAGCGACACGGTCACCTGCGTGGTCATCCCCAGGTAGACCCGCTGCTCGACCGTCCCACGCAGCCGGACCATCCCGTCGGCGACGTCCTCGTCGAGCGCGATCTTCTCCGGCCGCACCGCGATGTGGACGGAGTCGCCGGGGCCGCAACCGTCGGGCAGCTCGACGGGCACGGTCTCGCCGATCGCGAGCCGGACACTCTGCGGGTCGGCGACGGTTCCCTCGATCAGGTTCGAGATCCCGATGAAGTCGGCGACGAACGGTTCGGTCGGATGCTCGTAGATGTCCTCCGGCACGCCGCACTGCGCGACCTCGCCATCGCTCATCACGGCGATCCGGTCCGACATCGAGAGCGCCTCCTCCTGGTCGTGGGTCACGTAGACGAACGTGATCCCGACCTCGCGCTGGATCGCCTTGAGCTCGACCTGCATCTGACGGCGCAGCTTGAGGTCGAGCGCGCCGAGCGGCTCGTCGAGCAGCAGCACCTTCGGGCGGTTGACGAGCGCCCGGGCGAGCGCGACGCGCTGCTTCTGCCCGCCCGAGAGCTGCGCCGGGCGCGCCGTGGCGCGCTCATCGAGCCCGACGAGCTCGAGCGCCTCGCCGACCCTGCGGTCGATCTCGGCCTTCTCGACCTTGCGGCGCTTGAGGCCGAAGGCGACGTTGCCGGTGATATCGAGGTGCTCGAAGAGCGCGTAGCTCTGGAAGACCATGTTGACGTCGCGGCGGTAGGGAGGGACGTCCTCGACCGGCTCGCCCTCGAGCAGGATCGAGCCCTCGGTCGGTTGCTCGAACCCGGCGAGCATCCGCAGCGTCGTCGTCTTGCCGCAGCCCGACGGGCCGAGCAGGCTGAAGAACTCGCCGCGCGCGATAGACAGGTCGACCCGCTTGACGGCCTCGTGGTCGCCGAAGCTCTTCGAGACTCCGCGCAGGCCGATCGCCTCGTCGGTCTCGACCTCGGTCGCTCTCTCGCTCGTAACGCTCATGGCCTCCCTCAGCCTCCCGCCTTGAGGACGTTGACACCGCTCTCCTTGCGCCCGAAGACGCGAGGGATCAGGACCGCCAGCGCCACCGCGGTCAGCGAGACGACCATCATGATCGTGCCGAGCGCGTTGATCGCCGGGGTCGGACCGAACCGGATCGCCGACCAGATCCGCACGGGAAGCGGCTGGGTGTCGAGCCCGGTCGTGAAGTAGCTGAGGACGAAGTCGTCGAACGACAGGGCGAAGCAGAGCAGCCCGGCCGCGATCACCGCGGGCCACAGGTTCGGGATCAGCACGAGCCGGACCGATTGCCAGCGGGTCGCGCCGAGGTCCATCGCCGCCTCCTCGGCGTCGCGGCCCATGCTCGCGAGCCGGGCCCGGACGACGATCGTCACGTAGGAGATCGAGAACGTGATGTGGGCGATCACGACGGTCAGGAACGAGAGCTGAATGCCGAGCCGCGAGAACAGCAGCAGCGCCGAGATGCCGGCGACGATCTCAGGGATGACGAGGGGGATCAGCATCAGGACGTTCGCCGACCCGGTGAAGCGACCGCGCGAGCGCACGAGGCCGATCGCGAGCAGCGTGCCGAGCACCGTCGCCGCGAGCATCGTCAGCGCGGCGACCTCGAGCGACATCACCAGCGACGCCTTGAGCGAGGCGTCGTTGAAGAAGTCCTCGTACCACTGCCACGAGAAGCCCTCGATCACCTGGAGCGACTTCTGGCCGTTGAACGAGAACAGGATCACGACCGCGATCGGCACGAACAGGAAGACGTAGACGAGCGCCGTCCACAGCTTGAGGAAGCGCGGCCGGTCGAAGCCGCCCTTGCGGCGCCGACGCGGGCCGCGGCGCCGGCTCGCCGACTCGGCGGAGCGTGGCGCGGCGCCGATCGGCTCGGTCCGGGTCGCGCCGGTCATCTAGATCGCCGCCCTCGCGTCACGTGCCGCCGAGCGCAGGTAGAGGAACATCCAGACCGACAGGAAGCCCATCATCACCACGGTCAGCGCGGCGCCGAACGGCCAGTTCTCGTTCACCGTGAACTGCTCTTGGATCAGGTTGCCGACCATGTAGGTGTCGGGGCCGCCGAGCAACTGGGCGGAGACGAAGTCGCCGACCGCCGGCAGGAAGACGAGGACCGAGCCGGCGAGGATCCCCTGCCGGGTCTGCGGCAGCGTCACGTGCCAGAACGTCCGAAACGGCGTCCCGAACAGGTCCTTCCCGGCCTCGATCACCGAGCGGTCGAGGCGCTCGATCGACGCGTAGACCGGCAGGATCATGAAGATCAGGTAGCCGTAGACGAGGCCGCCGATGACTGCGAACGGCGTATTGATCAGCTGGATCGGCGAGTCGATCAGGCCGAGGTCGGTCGCCGCGCCGTTGACGAGCCCCTCGTCGGAGAGCAGCGCGACCCACGCGTAGGTGCGGACGAGGTAGTTGATGAAGAACGGCAGGACGAGCGCCGCGATCAGCGCGTTCTTGTAGCGGCCGCCGTAGCGAGCGATGAAGTAGGCGACGGGGTAGCCGATCAGCAGGCACAACACCGCGGTCGCGAACGCGAACAGCAGCGAGCGCAGCAGCGTCGGCAGGTAGGTCGGATCGAAGGCGTCGGCGTAGTTGGAGAGGTCGAACGTCTCGAGGTAGACGGTGCGGCCGAGGTCGTCGGTGTAGCCGAACGAGATCAGCAGCAGCAGCGAGACCGGCGCGATGAACAGCAGCGCGAGCCAGATGCCGCCCGGCGCGAGGAAGAGGTTCCAGAACCGGTTCTCGCGCACCGCTCGTCAGCTCGCCTTGATCTCGGTCCAGGTGTCGGTCCACAGGCGACGGTCCTCCGCCGTGCCGAGCCTGTACTCCATCCCGCCGTCGCCGAGGGCGTCCAGGTCGACGTCGATCGCGGGCTCGTCCTTGACGAGCTCGGCGAACTTCTCACGACCTCCCGCGACCGGCTGCGGATAGCCGTTCCAGCCGACGTTGGCGGCGGCGTTCTCGGGCTGGAGCATCCACTCGATGAACTTGAGCGCCGTCCCGGGGCTCTCGGCGGTGATCGGCACGGCGTAGCAGTCGGTCCCGACCGGCACGCCCTCCGAGCAGGTCTCGTAGAGGTAGTTCTCCGGCGCGTCGACCTGGTTTCGAACGTTGACGATGTCGCCGTTCCAGGCCTGGTGGATCCAGGCCGCGCCCGAGACGAGGTTCGACGTCGAGTTCGTCGAGAAGCCGCGTGCGAACTCCTTCTGCTCGAGCAGCGTCTCCTTCGAGATCTCGAGCTCGTTCGGGTCGATCGTGTTGAGGTCGAACCCGTTGATCAGGTTGCCCTCACCGATCGCTTCCTGGAAGTCGTCGAGGATGAACATCTTCCCCGCGCCCTCGGGATTGGTCAGGTCGTTCCAGGACCCCTCCATCCCGCTCACCTGGTCCGATCGCCAGGCGATTCCGGTCGTGTAGTACGTGTAGGGGATCGAGTACTCGTGCTCGGGGTCCCACCAGACGTTGTCGTAGAACGCGGTGATCTCGTCGGCGCCCTTGAGCTTGTAGGCGTCGAAGCGGGTCAGCAGCCCCTCCTGACGGAGCCGATCGAGGTACTCGGGGGTCGGGAAGATCAGGTCGTAGGCGCCGCCGCCGCGGAGCTTGGTGACCATCGCCTCGAGGTTGTCGAAGTTGACCTCGGAGATCTCGACGCCGTATTTCTCCGAGAACCCCTTCTTGAGCGCCGGGTTCATGTACTGCGCCCAGTTGAAGATCCGCAGGTCGCCGTCGATCTTCGGCTCGGCCACGACGCCGGCGTTGACGCGCTCGACCGGGCGCTGGAGCAGGCACCCCGACAGACCCGCCGCGTAGACGCCGAGCCCGGCCGCGGCGCCCGACCGGAGCAACGAGCGCCGGGTCATCCCGCGGTCGGGAACGAAGCGCGGCTGGCGTGGCGCGTCTCCGGCGCCGTGCCCGGCGCTCACGCCGTTCCTCCGACCCCGACCCCGGCGGCACGCTCGTCGTTCGTCCGCAGCTCGCAGCCGAGCAGGCGTCCGGCCGCGTCTCGCATCAGCGCGCCGAGGCGCTCGGGGCTGACCTCGGCGTCGCCGAGCGTCGCCTGGATGGCGAGCCCGTCGGTAAGCGCCCCGAGCGCCACCGCGGCCGCGTGTGGATCGGCGACGTCGAACTCACCGCGCTCGAGCCCGCGCCGGATGATCTCGCCGAGCAGGCCACGCCAGCGCTCCTCGAGCCGCACGCGAGCCTCGGCGGCGCGTGCGTCGCGCAGCGCCAGCGGCCAGAGCTCGATCCACAGCGGTTCGGCGCTGTCGGAAACGAGCAGGTCGATCAGGCGCTCCAGCCGCTCGCGCCCGCCCTCCAGGGGCTCGAGCGCGGCGCGTGCCTCGTCGTAGAACCCGTCCTCCTCGGCGACGATCGCGCCGAGCAGCAGCTCGTCCTTGGACCCGAACCAGTAGACGACCGCCGGCGGACTCGACCCGGCGCGCTCGGCGACATCGGAGATCCGCGTGTTGGCGAGCCCGCGCTCGGCGATCACCTGCGCGGCGGCCGCGAGAAGCTGCGGCCGGCGGATGTGGTCGATCTGCGGGCGTGGACTCACGCGCCTCGCCGCCTCCTCGAGTTCGGTTCCCTGTCCTGTCCCTACCTGCGTCCCTGTCGCGACCCCCCGCCGAAACCTGAACAGCGGTTCAAGTTACTCCGGCGTCGCGCGCGATGCAACCGCGTGCCGGTGCCGCTAACCGGCGGTTAACTCATCGAGGCTGCGACGAAGCTCGGCCGGCTCGACGCCGACCAGCCCTGCGACGGACTCGGTCAGGAGCGCGCCGATCCGACCGAGGTCCATGCCCGGATCACCGAGCAGCGCGCGGATCGAGAGCCCGTCGGTGAGACCGACGATCACGTCGGCCGCGCCGTCGACGTCGAGGTCGGCGCGGAAGGTGCCCGCCTCGACCCCGCGCCGCAGGACCCCCGCGAACCACTCGTGGTAGCGGGCGTAGAGCTCGGCGGCGACCGGCCGCAGCGCCGGGTCGCGCACCGCGCGAAGCCAGAGCTCGAACCAAAGCACCCACTCCTCCGACTGCGGGCCGGGAAGCGGCAGCGATGCGGCGAGGGCCTGCGCGAGACGCGCGACATCGCCGTCGAGCGTCTCCGGGTCGGCCGCGAAGCGGTCGTCGCCCGCGCGCTCGTAGGAGTGGCGAAGTGCCTCGGCGAGCAGCTCCTCTCGGGTCGAGAAGTAGTGGTGGATCAGCGCCGAGGAGACGCGCGCGCGGGTCGCGACCCTCGCGATCCGCACGTCGTCGATCCCCTCGGCGGCGATCAGCGCGCAGGCGGCGTCGAGGATCCGGGCGCGCGTGTCCTCTGCCGAAGTCGCCACGGCGCTCGAGGCTATCCGCACGAGTGGCGGGGTGAGCCGCGCTAGGCGCCGAGCAGCGCCATCGCGGCGTTGCGGCCGTTGAGCGCGATGACCGAGCCGCCGGGGTGGGTCGCGGCGCCGCACATCCAGACGCCATCGATCGGCGTGCGCGGTGCGAAACGGCCCTCCCACATCTGGTCGGCGACGACCTCGCCCTGGAAGATCGAACCGCCGGTCAGGCCGATCCGCTCCTCGATGTCGGGTGGGCCGAGCAGTTCGGAGTCGACGATGCAGTCGATGAGGTCGGGCGCATAGCGCGAGATCAGATCCGTTACCTGCTTCGCCACCTCGTCGCGGCGCGAGTCCCATGTGCCCTCGCCGAACTCATAGGGCGCGGACTGACAGAAGACGCTCATCAGGTGGTGGCCGTCGGGCGCCGGGCTCGGGTCGTAGCCGGTCTGGATGTAGATCTCGGCGAACTCGATCCCCGGCTCGCCCGCCTTGCAGCGCTCGAAGCCGGCCTGGACGGCGTCCATCCCCCTGGTGCACTCGATCGTCGCGCGCGCGATCCAGTCTTCTCCGGGCACCGCGGTGAAGCTCGGCAGGCGTGAGAGCGCCGCGTTCCACTTGACCACCGGGCTGCGGACGCGCCAGTCGTCGAGCCGCGCCCCGAAGCCCGAATCGATGTCGTCCGGCAGCATCGAGCGCATCCGCTTCGGATCGCAGCCGACGACGACGTCGCGGGCGCGGATGAAGGTGCCGTCCTCGAGCTCGACGCCGTCGCCCGGACGCACCGCGCCCACCTCGACACCGCAACAGAGCGTCGCCCCGGCCTCGATCGCGGCATCGGCGATCGCGAACGAGACCATCCCCATGCCGCCCTCGACGTAGCCCCACAGGGGGCCGTTGCCGTCCATGTCCCCCTGGTGGTGCATCAGCTTCACGCCGGCCGTCCCGGGGTCGCGCGGACCGGCCCACGAGCCGATGATCCCGCCCCCGAACAGCGAGTTCTTGATCCGGTCGTCCTCGACGTAGGCCTCGAGGACCTCCGCTATCGAGAGGTCGAAGACGAGATCGATCATCTCGCGGTCGCCGCCGAGCATCTCCTCGATCTCGGCGCGGCTCGGGGTCTCGCCGACCCACGAGTCGCGCTCGCCCTTACGCAGCCTGCGGCGCACCTGGTCGAAGAGCCGCTCGCAGGCCCAGTAGCCGTTGATGTCGCGCCCCGAGACTCCGAGCGCCTCGAGGCTCGCCTGGGTCTTCGCATCGTCGAGGTACTGCGCGAACGCGGTGCCGTCCTCGAACGGGATCCACAGCGCCGGGTCGGCGGCCCACCAGCGCAGGCCGCGCGATTTCAGGCCGAGCTCATCGATGACGAGGTCGTCGAGCAATCCGACGACGTAGGCGCACGGGCTGACGACGTAGCGATCGTCGCCGAACGGCTGCTCGAGCGTGCACGCCCCGCCGAGCCGCTCGCGGCGTTCGAGGACGAGCACGCTCTTGCCGGCACGCGCGAGGTACGCCGCCGCGGTCAGGCCGTTGTGTCCGCCGCCGACGACGACCGCGTCCCAGTCACGCGCCGCGAGCTCGGACATCGGCGCCGGCATCCCGACGCGACCGAGCCTCTCGGCGACGGCGTTTCCGGGTCGGATCGAGGCCGGGAGCGGTCGGGTGGCCGTCATCGACGGAGCCTACGCGAGCCGGGCTCGCTCCTCACTTCGCGGCCGCGAGCTCGCGATCGCCGGCGTCGGCCAGGAGCGCGGCGGCGGCGTTGCGGCCGTTGAGCGCGATCACCGACCCCGCGGGATGGGTCGCCGCTCCGCACATGTAGAGACCGTCGACCGGGGTCCGCGCCGGGAAGCGCCCCGCCCACATCTGGTCCGGCGTCACCTCGCCCTGGAAGATCGAGCCTCCGGTGAGGCCGATCCGCGACTCGATGTCCGGCGGGCCGAGAACCTCGTGGTCGATGATCAGGTCGCCGAAGCCGGGCGCGAACCGCGCGATCAGATCGACGAACTGCTTCGCGACCTCGTCGCGGCGCGAGTCCCAGTCGCCGCTCGACATCTCGTAGGGCGCGTACTGACCGAAGACGCTCAGCAGGTGGCGCTCGGCCGGGGCCGGGCTCGGGTCGTAGCCCGTCTGGATGTAGATCTCGCCGAAGCCGACCGCTGGCTCGCCCGCCTCGCAGCGCTCGAACGCGCGCTGGGCGTCCTCGAGGCCGCCGGTCACGTCGATCGTCGCCCGCGCCGGCCAGCTCTCGCCCGGCGCCGCCGTCCAGTTCGGCAGCGCGCTCAGCGCGGCGTTGAATTTCACGACCGGGCTGCGGACCTTCCAGTCGACGATCCGCCGCTCGAACGCGGAATCGATCCCGGCGCCCTCGAGCATGCCGAGCATCCGCTTCGGGTCCGCGTTGCAGACGACGCGCGGCGCACGCAGGCGCGTGCCGTCGCTGAGCTCGACGCCCTCGCCGGGGTGGATCCGAGCGACCTCGACGTCGCAGCAGAGCGTCGCGCCGGCCTCGATCGCCGCGTCGGCGATCGCGAAGGAGACCATCCCCATCCCGCCCTCGACATAGCCCCAGACGGGACCCATCCCGTCCATGTCGCCCTGGTAGTGCATCAGCTTGATCGAGGCCGTGCCGTGGTCTTTCGGACCGCCCCAGGTGCCGATGACGCCCTGGCCGAAGAGCGCGTCCTTCAGCCGCTGGTCGGAGACGTAGCGGTCGAGGACGTCGGCGATCGAGTCGTCGAAGACGAGGTCGATCTTCTCCTGGTCACCACCGAGCAGCTCCTCGATCTGACCCCGCGTCGGCGTGTCGCCGACCCAGGTGTCGCGCGCGCCCTTGCGAAGCAGCTTGCGGACGTCGTCGAACAGCTCCTCGTAGGCCCAGTAACCCTCGATGTCCGCCTTCGACAGGCCGAGCGCCTCGAGGCTCGCCTGCGTCCTCCGGTCGTCGAGGCACTGCGAGAACGACGTCCCGTCGTCGAACGGCACCCAGAGGTTCGGATCGGCCATCCAGTAGCGCAGGCCGCGCGAGCGCAGCGAGAGCTCGTCGATCACGAGCTCGTCGAGCAGGCCGACGACGTAGGCACATGGGCTGATGACGTAGCCGTCGCCGAACGGCTGCTCGAGCGTCGCCGCGCCGCCGAGCCGCTCCCGGCGCTCGAGCACGATCACGCGTTTGCCGGCGCGCGCCAGGTAGGCCGCCGCGGTCAGGCCGTTGTGGCCGCCGCCGACGACGATCGCGTCCCAGTCGCGCGAGGCGAGATCGGACATCGGCGCCGGCATTCCGACGCGGCCGAGCTTCGCCGCGACCTCGTTGCCGGCGACGAACCCCTCCGGCAGCGCCACGCCGGCGCCGTTCGCACCGCTCACGCCGCGACCTCGGTCCGCAGCGCCTCGGCGTATCGATCGGCCACCATGCGGTCGAAGCGGTGCACGTCGTACTCCTGCGCCGAGTAGCGCCCGGCGACGTACCCGCGCGTCGCGACTCCCTTCTGGGTCAGCTCACACACGTACCAATCCTCCTTGTTGACCTGGTCCCAGAAGCCGACCGCGTCGGACGGGTCGAAGTCCTCACGCGCCACGGTCTCGGGCTCGAAGTACCACTCGCAGACGATCTCCGTACGGTCTTCGCCGCGCGGCCAGAGGGTGTGCAACATGACGTAGTCCGGGTGCATCGAGACGAGCGCGTTCGGAAACAGCACGAAGTAGAGAACGAGGTGGTGCTCCTCGCCCTCGAGCCCCTTGATCGGGGGCCGGCCCGGCGCCTCGGCGCCCTCACGGCCCATCGTCGCCGCGCCCTCCTTGATCGTCATCGAGCCGCCGCACCATGCGCCCGAGCCCTCGTAGGACTCGCCCGTCATGTAGTTCGAGAGCTCGTTGAGCTCAGGGTGGATGCCGGGGCAGTGCAGGCACTCCGAGTAGTTCTCGGCGATCCCCTTCCAGTTCGCCGCGACCTCGTAGTGGCGCTCGCCGGCGCGCACGAGCTCGGCGTTGCGGTAGCGCGCGAGCAGCGGCTCGAGACCGCCGATGTGGTCCTCGATCGGCGGCGCCTCGCCCGAGAGGTCGAACATCACCAGACCGCCGACGACGGTCGAGCGGACCGGGATCAGCCCCCAGCAGTTGAACTCGAAGTTCTCGACCTCGTCCATGTGCGGCGCCGCCCGCAGCTCGCCCTCGAGGTCGTAGGACCAGGAGTGGTAGGGGCAGCGGATCCGCTTGCGGACGGTGCCCTCGGCATCCTCGAGCAGCCGCGCGCCGCGGTGGCGGCAGGCGTTCAGGAACGCGCGCGGCCGGCCGTCGGACCCGCAGATCACGATCACGCTGTCGGGGCCGACCTCGCGGACCACGTAGGCGCCCGGACTCGATACCTGCGAGACGTGTCCGGCGCAGACCCAACCGGAGAAGATCTCGTCGAGCTCCCAGGCGAAGACCGATGGATCGGCGAACGCCGCCGGTGGCAGCATCGTCGCTCGTTCGACGGGTTGGCGGGTGCTCTCGACGGCCTCGGAATCGAGACGAAGGACGGGCTTGCGCGGGGCCTCGGTACTCATGGGCTCTCCTGACGGAGCGGGTGTTCTGCCGGTTCCACGCGGCCGGGCGAGAGGTCACGCTGTCCACTCCCCGTACCGATCGATCGCGCCTGTCGAAGCCGCTCATTGACTTTGTGGTCAATCGATCAAACGCATGTTAGCCTCGCGACATGCAGACGGTCAAGGACCCAGGCGCTCAAACTCCGCGGACCGCGACGAATGGCGGGCCCAACGCGCTCGATCCCGAAGCTCTCGACCTCCAGGCACGCGCCCGCGACTTCACCGAACGGGTGCTGATCCCGCTCGAGGAGGAGGCCGAGGCGCGTGGCGGCAAGCTCCCGGACGCGACGATCGCCGAGGTCAAGCGCGAGGCGGTCGCCCGCGACCTCCAGGGCGGTCATCACTCGCCCGAGCACGGCGGCCAGGGCTGGTCGCCGCTGGAGTGGGTTCTCGTCGAGGAGCAGTACGGGCGCTCGACGAACGCGATCGCCTGGCACATCCCCAACGCCTACAACGTCTGGGCGCACGGATCCGACGAGCAGATCGAGCGCTACCTCAAGCCGGCGCTGCGCGGCGAACTGCGCGACGCCTATGCCGTCACGGAGCGCGACGCCGGCTCCGATCCGTCGCGGATCGCGACCGTCGCGACACCGACCGACGGCGGTTACCGGATCGAGGGCGAGAAGTGGTTCGTCACCTCGGGCGACATCGCCGACGTGCTCGTGGTGATGGCGAACGTGGTCGACGGCGGCGAGCGGCTGCCGACGCTGTTCGCCGTCGACAAGGACCGGCCCGGCGTCGAGATGATCGACGACCCCGCATTCACGCACAGCTATCCGGACGGCCATCCGACGTTCGCGCTCGACGTCGAAGTCTCCGGCGACGCGGTGATCGGCGGCGTCGGCGCCGGCGAGGACCTCCAGCGGCTGTGGTTCACCGAGGAGCGGCTCGGCATCGCGACCCGCTGCGTCGGGGCGATGTGGCGGCTGCTCGAGGAGACCACGGACTGGGCGCTTGCGCGCGAGCAGGGCGGATCGCGGATCTTCGACTACCAGGGCGTCTCGTTCCCGCTCGCCGACTCGGCCGCCGACGCGACGGCTGCGCGGCTGCTGACGCACGAGGTCGCGCGGATGGCCGGCGACCCGGCGGCCGACCCGAAGGTCGTCCACAACAAGGCCTCGATGGCGAAGCTGTTCGCGTCCGAGGCGGCGTGGCGCTGCGCCGACCGCTGCGTCCAGGTGTTCGGGGGTCGCGGCTACATGCGGTCCAACGTCGCCGAGCGCTTCCTGCGAGAGCTGCGCGTCGACCGTATCTGGGAGGGCACGAGCGAGATCCAGAGGTTGATCATCGCCCGCGGCCTCGAGCGCCGCGGCGTCGAGCGGATGCTGACCTAGGAGCGGATTGGTGAGCACGCGCACGGGCGTCGATGCGACGAAGCTCGAGCGGTTGCTCGCGCCGCGATCGGTCGCGGTCGTCGGCGCCTCCGAACGTCCCGACTCCTACGGCTCGAACGTGCTCGAGAACCTGGCGCGCGCCGGCTTCGAAGGCGACGTCTGGGGCGTCAACCCGAACCGCGACGAGGTGCATGGCCGACCGTGCGTGGCGAGCGTCTCCGAACTTCCCGGGCCGGTCGACGCGGTCGTGGTCGCCGTTCCCGCCCCGGGTGTGCCCGCCGCCCTGCGCGAGGCCGGCGCGCTCGGCTGCGGCGGCGCCGTGGTCCTGTCGGCCGGGTTCGGCGAGGTCGCCGGCGGCGTCGAGCTCGAGCGCGAGCTCGCGGCCGTGGCGGCGGAGCACGAGCTGCCGGTCTGCGGCCCGAACGGCAACGGTGTCTGCGCGCTCGCGGCGCGAGCTCCACTCTGGGGCGACGGGGTCTCGGCGAGCGTGCGAAGAGGCGCCGTAGCGATGGTGTCGCAGTCGGGCAACGTCGCGGTCAACGCGCTCAACTCACGCCGCGGGATCGGCTTCCACACCGTCGTCTCGGTCGGCAACTCGACGGTTCTCGATCCCGCCGACTGGCTCGCCGCGCTCGCCGAGCGCCACGGCGTCAGATCGGTGGCGATGTTCTGCGAGGACGAGGGAGACGGCGAGCGGTTCGCACTGGCACTCGCGCGTTGCTCCGAGCTCGGTGTGGGTGTCGCCGTCCTCAAGGGCGGCAGCTCGGCCGCGGGCGCGGCGGCCGCCGCCGCGCACACCGGCGCGATCGCCGGCGACGCCCGCGTCTTCCGCTCGCTCGTCGAGGAGGCGGGCGGAGCATGGGCCACCGACCCCCACGAGCTGCTCGAGCTCGCCAGGGTGCTCGCGATGCCGCTCTCGCGCCCGAGCGGGCGCGGAGGTCTGGCGATCCTGACCTGCTCCGGCGGTGATTCGAGCCTCGCCGCCGACGCCGCCGACGCGCGCGGGATCGACCTTCCGGCGCTGGCGCCCGGCACGATGGCGCGGCTCGCCGAGCTGCTGCCCGAGGCCGCGACACCCGGCAACCCACTCGACTACACGTCGGTCATCTGGGGCCAGACCGAACGACTCGAGGCGATCGCGCGCACCGTCGGCGACGACGCAGCGATCGACCAGCTGCTGCTGTTCTTCGACGACTCGCCAGGACTCGAGCCCCACGCCCGCGACGAGTGGAAAGCGACGCGTGATGCGCTAGTCGCCGGCGCCGAGGCCTCCGCGGCCGCGCCGCTGCTCGCCTCGACACTCCCCGACCTGATCGACGTCCCCGCGGTTGTAGAGCTGACCGAGCGCGGGGTGCCGACGGTGGCGGGCATGGGCGCGGCGCTGCGAGCGGCGTCGGCGCTTCGAGTCCCGCTCGGCGATCCGGAGCGGTTGCGAGCGGTCGCGGCGGCGACGCGCGGCGGCTCCGAGCCCCTGGGCCCGGCAATGCCGCGCTGGCGATCCGAGGCGGAGGTGAAGCGGATCCTCGGCCGGTCCGGGATCTCGGTGCCGCGCGGGCAGACGGCCACGAGCGCCGACGAGGCGATGGAGATAGCCGAGCGGATCGGCTACCCGGTGGCGCTCAAGCTGTCGGCGCCGGGGCTGCTGCACAAGACCGAGCTCGACGCGGTCGAGCTCTGGCTCTCCGACCACGACGCCCTTCGCGCGGCGGCATCGCGGCTGCTGGCGATCGGGCACCCCGGCGCCGAACTCCTCGTCGAATCGATGGCGGGACCGGGCGTCGACGTAGTGGTCGCCGCGCATACCGACGGGGTCGTCCCGGTGCTCGCGATCGGCCTCGGCGGGATCTGGACCGAGGTGCTGGACGACGTCGTCATCGTGCCTCTGCCCGCCAGTCCGACCCGGGTCCTGCGAGCGATCGGGACGCTGCGAGCCGCGCCCGTCCTGACCGGCGCGCGCGGCGGGCCGCGGCTAGCTCTCGCCGCGCTCGCCGACCTCGCCTCGGCGGCGGGCGACCTGTTGCTCTCCGAGCGCCTCGAGCTGCTCGAGCTCAACCCCGTGCGGGTCGACGGCGCCGGCGCGGTCGCGCTCGACGCCGTCGCCCGGGGGTAGCGCTCAGCTGGCTTCCGCGGTCGCCGGGCTGGCCGACGGCTTCGGCCTCGAGGCCCTGCGCTCCTCGAGCTTCGCCGGAGCCGTCTCCGGCAGCTTGATCGCGCAGAACAGCGTGATCAGGCCGAGGATGAACAGGAAGCCCGACACCGCGGCCGAGGTGCCGGTCGCTTCGAGCAGCGCGGTCGTGATGAACGGCGTTCCGCCGCTGATCAGGATCGCCGCGAGCTGGTAGGAGAGCGAGGCTCCCGAGTAGCGCATCCGCGCCTCGTAGAGCTCGCCGAGGAACGCCGCGGCCGGCCCGTAGGTGAGGCTGGTGCCGATCCCGCCGAGGATCAGCGCGACCCCGACGAGGACGATCGAACCCGTGTCGATCAGCCAGAAGAACGGGAACGCGACCAACGTCAGCAGCCCGGCCCCGATGATCGTCGGCAGACGCCTGCCGACCTTGTCGGACCAGCGACCCGCGAGCAGGATCCCCGCGATCGTGATCGTCGAGCTGACGAGGATCGCCGCGAGCAGCGCGTTGCGCTCGAGGCCGAGCTCACGCGTGCCGTAGTCGAGGACCCCCGCGATCGACACGTAGAAGATCGCGTTCGTCACGAAAAGGATCCCGGCGCCGAGCAGGATCGTCCGCCACTTGGTCTTGATCGCCTCGGCCAGCGGCGCCTGGACGACACCCTGCTTGCGGCTCTCGGCCTCGGCCTTCGCCTCCTTGAAGGCAGGCGTCTCCTCGACCCGCATCTGGACGAACAGGCCGACCGGGATCAGCAGCGCGCTGAGCAGGAAGGGAACCCGCCAGCCCCAACCGGCGAACGCGGCCTCGCTGAGCACCGCACCGACGATCAGGAACGCCGAGTTGCCGAGAATGACGCCGAGCGGCACGCCCATCTGCGCGAACGTCCCTGCGAATCCGCGCCGCTTCGGAGACGCGCTCTCGATCGTCAGCAGCGCCAGTCCGCCCCACTGCCCGCCGACCGCGAAACCCTGGAGGAAGCGCATCGTGACGAGCAGGATCGGTGCGAACACGCCGATCGTCGCGGCGCTCGGCAGGACGCCGATCGTAAACGTCGCTATGCCCATCAACAGCAGGCATCCGACGACCGCCGGCTTGCGCCCGAACTTGTCACCGAGATGGCCGACGACGATGCCGCCTATCGGCCGTGCGAGGAACCCCGCCCAGAACGTCGAGAACGAAAGCAGCGTGCCGGTGACGGCGGAGCTGTCGGGGAAGAAGACGGCCGGGAACACGAGCGCCGCGGCCGTCGCGTAGATGAAGAAGTCGTACCACTCGAGCGAACTGCCGACGAGGCCCGCTCCCAGGACCTTTCTTCGTCCGGCCGCGTCGACGGCAGGCGGCGCCGACCCGGCGGTTGATGCGGATTGCATGAGCTCTCCTCTCGTCCCCCGAGTTCAGCGGCCTCCCCAGCCGCCCGAGGAGATTCCTACCCACCGCCGAGGGCGGAACGCGAGGTTCCGCTTAGCGATCGAAAGACCCGAAGCGAACGACCCGGGTCCGGCACCGCTATGCCTGTTCGATCCTGACGACGTTGCCCGCCGGGTCGCGAACCGCGCAGTCGCGAACGCCCCAGAACTGATCCGCAGGCTCCTGCAGGACCTCGGCGTTCTCGGCCGCGGCGATCCGCTCGAACGTCGCGTCGAGGTCGGTGCTGCGGAGCATCAGCGAGCCGAGCTCGCCCTTCGCGAGCAGCGCGGCGATCGCGTCGCCGTCCTGCTGCGAGCGACCCGCGTGCGGCTCGGAGAGCACGACCTGGATCTCGGGCTGCTCTTCGGTCGCGAGCGTGACCCAACGGAAGCCGCCGTTCTCGACCTCGTTCTTGACGGACATGCCTATGACGTCGCGGTAGAAGCCGACGGCCGCATCCGGGTCGTCGACGATCACGTGGACGCCACTGATCGAAACGTTCATGGCGACCAAGCTAGGCCGGGGGAGCGGCCGGCGCTTCTCGAGAACTGCTCGATCGCTCGATCGGCGCCTGCCGCTTGCGCGGTCGCATGACCGCCATCGTCTGACAGGCGAGCAGTCCGCGGACCTCGTCGTGGTCGCGGGCGCGGTAGGCCGAAGGCGTCTCGCCGACGAGCTCGGTGAAGCGAGCCGAGAACGATCCGAGGCTCGTGCAGCCGACCTCGAAGCAGACTTCGGTGACGCTCAGCTCGCGCTCTCGCAGCAGCGCCTTCGCGCGCTCGACCCGGCGCGTCATCAGATACGAGTACGGCGTCTCCGAATAGGCCTCGCGAAAGCGGCGGCTGAAGTGCGCCGTCGACATCAGCGCCGTCCGCGCGAGCGCGGCGACGTCCAGCGGCTCCGCGTACTCGCGGTCCATCCGGTCGCGGGCGCGGCGCAGCAGCCGCAGCTCTTCGAGATCGGCGCGCCGAGCCATCGAGGTCACCTTCGCAGAGAACGAAGAGAGCAGTTTCCGAGAAACACGGGCTTGCGAGGGCGCCTAGTCTGAGCGCCCAATGAAGGCTGACAGCCACGATCTGATCCGCGTCCACGGCGCCCGCGTCAACAACCTCAAGGACGTCAGCGTCGAGCTGCCGAAGCGACGGCTGACCGCGTTCACGGGCGTCTCGGGATCGGGCAAGAGCTCGCTCGTCTTCGGGACGATCGCGGCCGAGTCGCAGCGGCTTATCAACGAGACCTACAGCGCCTTCCTCCAGGGCTTCATGCCGACCCAGGCGCGCCCGGACGTCGACGTCCTCGACGGGCTGACGACGGCGATCATCGTAAGCCAGGAGCGGATGGGCTCGGACCCGCGCTCGACCGTCGGTACCGCGACCGACGCCAACGCGATGCTGCGGATCCTGTTCAGCCGGCTCGGCAAGCCGCACATCGGCCCGCCCGCCGCGTACTCGTTCAACGTCGCATCGGTTTCCGGCAAGGGCGGCATCTCGGTCGGCGGCGGCGAGATGAAGGCCGTGAGCTACACGCGGACCGGAGGCATGTGCCCGCACTGCGAGGGCCGCGGCACGGTCTCGGACTTCAACCTCGCCGCTATCTATGACGAGGAGAAGTCGCTCAACGAGGGCGCGATCACGATCCCCGGCTACTCGATGGAGGGCTGGTACGGGCGGATCTTCCGCCAGTCGGGCTTCTTCGACCCCGACAAGCCGATCAAGAAGTACACGAAGAAGGAGCTCGCCGACCTGCTCCACAAGGAGCCGACGAAGATCAAGGTCGAGGGCATCAACCTGACCTACTCGGGCCTGATCCCGTCGATCCGCAAGTCGTTCCTGTCGAAGGACCGCGAGGCGATGCAGCCGCACATCGGCGCGTTCGTCGACCGCGCGATCGTCTTCACGACCTGCCCCGAGTGCGACGGCACGCGACTGTCCGAGGCGGCACGCTCGTCGAAGATCCGCCAGAAGTCGATCGCCGACGTCTGCGCGATGGAGATCACCGAGCTCGCCGAGTGGGTGAGCAAGGTCGAGAACAAGGCGGTCGCGCCGCTCGTCACCTCACTTCAGGAGCTGCTCGACTCGTTCGTCGCGATCGGTCTCGGCTACCTCTCACTAGACCGGCCGGCCGGGACGCTGTCGGGCGGCGAGGCGCAGCGGACGAAGATGATCCGCCACCTCGGCTCGTCGCTGACCGACATCACCTACGTCTTCGACGAGCCGACGATCGGCCTCCATCCGCACGACATTGCGCGGATGAACGAGCTGCTCGTCCAGCTGCGCGACAAGGGCAACACGGTGCTCGTCGTCGAGCACAAGCCGGAGGCGATCGAGATCGCCGACCACGTCGTCGACATCGGCCCGGGCGCAGGTTCTGATGGCGGCGAGATCGTCTTCGAGGGGAGCGTCGCTCAGCTCCGAAAGGCGAAGACTCCGACCGGGCAGCATCTCGACGACCGCGCGCAGCTCAAGGACGAGGTGCGCGAGCCGGATGGCGCGCTCGAGATCCGTGGCGCCGACACGCACAACCTGAGGAACGTCGATGTCGGCATCCCGCTGGGCGTGCTCGTCGTCATGACCGGAGTCGCGGGTTCGGGCAAGAGCTCGCTGATCGACGGCTCGGTCGCCGGGCTCGAAGACGTCGTGACGGTGGATCAGACAGGGATCCGCGGCTCGCGGCGCTCGAACCCCGCCACCTACACGAAGTTGCTCGACCCGATCCGCAAGGCGTTCGCGAAGGCCAACGACGTCAAACCCGGCCTGTTCAGCGCCAACTCCGACGGCGCCTGCCCGAACTGCAACGGCGCCGGCGTGGTCTACGCCGACCTCGGGATGATGCAGGGGGCTGCCGCGACCTGTGAGGAATGCGACGGTAAGCGCTTCCAGGCCGAGGTGCTCGAGTACCGCTTCGGCGGCAAGGACATCTCAGAGGTGCTCGCGATGTCGGTCGCCGAGGCGGAGACGTTCTTCGGCGATGGCGACGGCGCGATCCCGGCCGCGCACAAGATCCTCGTCCGCCTGCGCGACGTCGGACTCGGCTACCTGCGGATCGGACAGCCGCTGACGACTCTCTCGGGTGGTGAGCGCCAGCGGCTGAAGCTCGCGGTCCAGATGTCGGAGAAGGGCAAGGTCCTCGTCCTCGACGAACCGACGACCGGCCTCCACCTCGCCGACGTCGAGCAGCTCCTCGGCCTACTCGACCAGCTCGTCGACGACGGGCGCTCGGTGATCGTGATCGAGCACCATCAGGCGGTCATGGCCCACGCCGACTGGATCATCGACCTCGGACCGGGCGCCGGCCAGGATGGCGGCCGGATCGTCTTCGAGGGCACGCCGCGCGAGCTCGTCGAGAAGCGATCGACCCTGACCGGCGAGCACCTGGCCGAGTACGTCGGGGCGTAGGCCCGGCGTTAGGTCCGCTCCCCGGCGCGCTCGGCCGCGTGCTCGAGTCCGACGCGCAGGATCCCCGCCATCTCGTCGAAGATCTCCGGTCCCGCGGTCAGCGGCGGCGCGATCTGGACGATCGGGTCGGCGCGGTCGTCGAGGCGGCAGATCATCCCCTGCTCGAAGAGCTTCTCCGACAGGACGTCCTTGAGCAGCCACTCGGCGACCTCGCCCTCGAATGGCTCCTTGGTCTCCGAGTCGCGGACGATCTCGAGCGCCCAGAAGTGGCCCATGCCGCGGACATCGCCGACGATCGGGATGTCGAGGAGCCCCTCGAGCGCCTGCTTGGCCTTGGCCTCGTTCGAGCGCACGTTCTCGAACACGCCCTCGCGCTCGAAGATCTCGATCGACTTCAGCGCCACGGCCGAGCCGACCGGGTGGCCACCGAACGTGATGCCGTGCAGGTATGACGAGCGCCCGTCGAGGAACGGCGCCGCGACCTTGTCGGAGACCATCAGCCCGCCCATCGCGAAGTGGGCTCCGGTGACGCCCTTCGCGAACGTGATCAGGTCCGGCTCGTAGCCGAGGCGCTGGGCACCGAACCACTCGCCGATCCGGCCGAAGGCGCAGATGACCTCGTCCGAGCACAGCAGGATCCCATGGCGATCGCAGATCTGGCGCAGCCCCTGCCAGTAGCCGGGAGGCGGCACGAGGCAGCCTCCGGCGTTCTGGACCGGCTCGGCGATGATCATCGCGACGGTCTCGGGACCCTCGAACTCGATCGCGTCCTCGACCTCGTCGAGCAGCGCGCGGGTGAAGGCCTCGTCGCCCTCGCCACCGGCCGGGTGGCGGTAGGCGTTGGTCGAGGAGACGTGGTGGACCGGGACGGCGAGCGGCTCGAACGCCGTCCGGCACGACGGGATGCCGGTGAACGAGAGCGCCCCCATCGTCACGCCGTGGTAGGCGTCGCGGCGCGCGATCGCCTTGCGGCGCTGCGGTTGGCCCTGGGCCTCGTGCCACTGGCGGGCGATCTTCCATGCGGACTCGACGGCCTCGGAGCCGCCCGAGGTGAAGAAGACGCGGTTGAGGTGCGACGGCGCACGCTCGGCCAGAGCGGTGGCGAGCTCGACGGCCGGCGGGTGGGCGACGGTCCAGTTCGAGGTGTAGGGCAGGCGCGCCATCTGCTCCGCGGCGGCCTCTCCGATCTCGGCGCCGTGGGAGTGGCCGAGGTTGAGGCAGTAGAGGCCCGAGAGACCGTCGATGAACGAGCGCCCGGAGGCGTCGGTGACCCGGTACCCCTCGCCCTCGACGATCAGCGGGATCTCGTGGCCGTCGCCGTAGGAGGCCATGTCGGAGAAGTGGAGGATCATGTGCTCGCGCGCCTTGCGCTGCAGGCGGCGGTACTCCTCCGGCACCTCCGCGGGGCTGGAGAGATCCTCCAGCGAGGGTTCTGATCGCCCGACGTCGGTGGTCTCGGTCATCTCGAAAGCTCCTTCTCGCACTGCCGGCCGAGCGCCGGCGGCGGGGCGAATCGGCGCCTTCTCCTAAAAGCGCGCCGCCGTTCACGGCGGGCCCCTCCTCCGAACAAGGATGGCACGCCAGACGCTGTGTCGGGCGTGCGCCGAATCGTTTTGGACGCCCTGTACCAATCGAGCCTCGCCGATTCGACAGCGCGCTCGCGAGCGCATCGACGCGGCGGAGTAGGTTGGGAGACAGGTGAAGCTCTACGTCTGCTGGAACGCAAAGCCGGGCTTGCCGATCGGCGGCGGAATGCACCCGTGCGGCAAGGCCTACAAGGCGCTCGCCGACAACGGCTACGACCCCGAGGTCGTGAAGGTCAAGGGCTCGCGGATGCTGCCCGGCAAGATCGGTGAGACGTCGGGGCGGCGCGAGATCGAGGAGCTCACCGGCAGGCAGACGGTCCCCGTCCTCGTGACCGACAACGGCGCCGTGATCGCCGAGTCGAGCGAGATCGTCGCCTGGGCACAGGCCAACCCGGCCTGAGCCACTCGACGCGCGCCGATCAGAGCCGAGCAGTCGTCGGTCGGGTGGCGAATACGCGCCACCTGCTGGCCGTAGATCGTCGCTCGACCGATCGATCGCAAACGCGATCGTCGACAACGCACGGTCCGCGGCATTGACCTTGTGGTCAATTGCACTTTGATCTAGGCTCGCGGCATGGAACCGACGTCCGCCCCCACCACGCCCGCAAGCTCGACCCCTTCGCCGAACGGCCGGGCACCTGCCGCCGGCGGGCGCGGCGAGTACGACGCGATCGTCGTCGGCGGTGGTCACAACGGGCTGACGACGGGCGCATACCTGGCGCGGGCCGGACTGCGGACGCTGATCCTCGAGCGCCGCCACATCCTCGGCGGCGCCTGCGTGACAGAGGAGGTCTGGCCGGGCGCCCGCGTATCGCGGGCCTCCTACGTCGTCTCGATGCTGCAGCCGAAGGTCGTCTCGGACCTGCGGTTGCGCGACTTCGGCTACGAGGCCTATCCGCTCGACCCGGCCTACGTCGCGCTGACCGAGAACGGCCCGATCTTCTTCCATGACGACACGGACAAGACGGTCGAGTCGATCCGCAAGCACTCGCCTCGCGACGCCGAGGCCTACCCCGAGTTCGAAGAGGTGCTCGGACGCGCTGCCCGCTTCGTGCGCCCGATGATGCTGAAGGCGATGCCGGCGCTCGGCTCGCGCCGCCCGGCCGACGTCGCCGGGCTGCTGCGTGAGGCCGGGCGCGCCGGCGGCATGGCCATGCGCGAGGTCCACGAGCTCGTCCGCGTCTTCACCCAGTCAGTCGGCGACATGCTCGACGACCGCTTCGAGCTCGACGGCCTCAAGGGCTCGGTCGCCTCGACCGGGGTCGTCGGCGTCTGGGCCGGCCCCCGCACGCCCGGGACCGCCTACAACCTCCTCCACCACGCGCTCGGCGAGATGAACGGCGTCGAGGGCGCCTGGGGACAGGTGATCGGCGGCATGGGCGCGATCTCGATGGCGATCGCGCGCGCGGCGGAGTCGCACGGCGCCGAGATCCGGACCGACGCGGAGGTCGCCTCGATCGACGTCGTCGGTGGCGAGGTCAAGGGGGTGACGCTCGCGGACGGCACCGAGTTCCGGGCGCCCATCGTCGCCTCGGGCGCGCACCCCAAGACGACGATCCTCGACCTCGCCGGCGCGGAGAACTTCCCCGAGGACGTAGTCACCGACATGCGCCGCTACAAGACCCGCGGCGGCTCGGTGAAGGTCAACCTCGTGCTCTCCGAGCCGCCTCGCTACGAGGGTGTGAGTGAAGAGGACGCGAAGCTGATGCTCACCGCGGGCGTCAACCTCTGCCCCTCGATCGACTACCTCGAGCGTGCCTGGCAGGACGCGACGCGCGGGATCCCGGCGCGCGAGCCCTACGTCGAGGCCGAGCTGCCGTCGGCGATCGACTCGTCACTGACCGATGACGGGCGCTGGATCATGACGATGTTCACCCAGTACGGCCCGCCCGACGAGGCGGCCTGGGAGGGCGACGCGCGCGAGCGCTACGGCGATGCCTGCGTCGAGCATCTCGCCCGCTACGCGCCGAACGTCCCCGGCGCGATCCTCGAGCGCGAGGTCCTCGCGCCGCCGGACCTCGAGCGGATCTTCGGACTCGTCGACGGCTCGATCTTCCAGGGCGAGCAGGGGCTCGACCAGATGGCCTTCATGCGCCCGTCGCCGCTGCTCAGCCAGTACTCGACGCCCGTCTCGGGGCTATATCTCGCCGGCGCGGGGACCCACCCCGGCGGCGGTGTCACAGCCGCCTCCGGCCACAACGCCGCCCAGCGGATCCTCAAGGACCGCCAGGGTCTGCGTGGGCGCCTACGGCGCCGGATGCGCGCGAGCGCGTAGCGCAACCACTTCGCGGAGTCCGGCGCGGCGCACCGTCCGCGCCGCGCCGGGCGCTCGCGAAGCCAGGTTCAGCCCGGCTTCGCGAAGACCTGGACGTAGTAGGCGCCCCAGGGCCCGCCGGTGGCGTAGCCGCCACCGATCTGCGTGTAGTTGCGGCTGAGGATGTTCGCCTTGTGGCCTGAGCTGGCCATCCAGCCCTCGCACGCCGCGGCCGGGTCCGGGTAGCCGGCGGCGATGTTCTCGCCGATCCACGAGAGCCGCAGCTTCGGCGCGACCGCCTTCACGCGGTCGCCCGGCCCGTCGCCGTTCGGGCTCGTGTGGTCGAAGTAGCCGCGCTCGGACATGTCGCGCGCGTGCCGGCGCGCCGCCTTGGCGAGCGCGCTCGAACCTTCGAGCCTCGGTAGCCCTGCCTCGCGCCGGGCGTCGTTCGCACAGCGGCGGATCTGCCGCTCGGCGCGCTGGAGACCCCGCCCGGCCGTCTGGGCCGGACTCGACGCCGGACTCGAAGTCGCGCTCGCTGCCGCGGCCGTCGCCTTCAGCCCCGCCGGCGCGTCGACGGAGGCGACCGCCGACGGCGCGAGGGCGCATCCCAAGCCGAGGCTCGCGGCGATCCATGCCGCCCGGATCCTGAACTTCCTGCTCATCTCACCCCCCTGCGCCGCCGTCGGTCTCCGCCGCATCGATCGCCCGCGACGGCGGGTCGCTGGAGCCGGGGGTCAGGAACCTGGACGGATCACCGGTTCGCGGGCGCCGCGGAGCCGCGCGAGCGCCCGAAGACGAGCGAAGCGGCGGCCGCCCCGGACAGCAGCGCGACGAACCCGCAGAAGACCGTGCCGGCCTCGACGAGATCGGTCGCCTGCGCGAGCACGCCGATGCCGACGACGGGGATCGACAGCGCGACGTAGGCGACTACGAAGAGGCTCGAGGTGACCGCGGCGCGCTGCTCCTCCGGCGCCGCGCTGGCCACCATGCCGAGGCTCGCCGCAAACCCGAGCCCCTGGCCGAACCCGCAGACGAGAGCCGCGAGGACGACGAGCGCGAGGATCTCGGCCAGGAGCGCAGTCGACAGAACGGCGACGCCGGCGATCAGCACGATGCACCCGCCCGCCAGCGCGAACGCGTCGGGGATCGCGCGACGCGTGAGCTGCCCGGCGATCGAGCCGCTGAAGGCGAGCAGGACGACTCCCCCGATCGCCGCACCGTTGCTCACGCCGAGCACCTGGCCGAGGAACGCGGGCGAGATCGCGGTGAAGAGTCCGAGCACCGCGAACCCGGCGAAGCTCGCCGTCGCGGCGCGGACGAAGGTGGCCCGGACGCCGGCCGGAACCTCGAGCGCCTGGGGCCGGATCGAGAAGCGACCGCCGGCCTCCCCCGGCTCGCGCACCGACCAGACGCCGAGCGCCGAGACCGCGAGCAGCACGATGTGGATCAGGAAGACGAGCCGCAGCGGATCGGGCAGCAGCTCCGAGACGATCCCGGCGAGCGGAGGTCCGAGTCCCAGGCCGCCCATGTTGACGACGGTCGCTACGAGCGAGGCGCGGCCCTGGTCGCCGTTCGGTGCAAGGTCGAGCAGCGCGGCCGTCGCGGTGCCGGTGAACAGGCCGGCCGACAGACCCGAGAGGAAGCGGCCGGCGAGGATCGGCGCGAGGCCCTCGGCGAGCAGGAAGCACACGGCGCTCAACGCTCCGAACGCGAGGCCCGCGAGCAGGACGGGCTTGCGCCCGATCCGATCGGAGAGGTTGCCGAACAGGACGAGTCCTGCGATCACGCCGACGCCGTAGGTCGCGAAGATCACGGTGACCGTCAGGCCGGAGAACCCGAACTCCGCCTCGTAGAGCGGGTAGAGCGGAGTCGGCAGCGTCGTCCCCGCCATCGCGACGAGGAACGCGAACGCGACGAGGACGAAATCCCGGACGGAGGCGCTCCGCTTCACCCCCTCATCCTGCCCACGACGCACCACCGGCCAACCGAATTGCGAGGACGTCGCTCGGCGCTTAGGTTGCGGCCGGGATGACGAGGCTGGCGCCAGTCGGATCGCGAAAACGTGGCCGCGCTTGCGGTCGGGCCAAGACCGCAGCATGAGCTCGGAGCCAGGGCCTCGAGTGGTCAGACCCGGCGAGGGGTCGCGGATCGGCAACGTCGAGTTCCTCGCTCGCAGCGCCGACACGCCCCGCTTCAACCTCGCGATCATCGAGATCGCCGCCGGGCGCGAGCTCGAACAGCACGTGCACGACCGCGAGGACGACTCGTTCTACATCCTCGAGGGCGAGCTGGTCTTCGGCTTCGGCGACGAGGAGGTCGTGGCAGGCCCGGGGACCTTCGTACTCGTCCCGCCCGGCGTGTCGCACGGATTCCGAAACGACGGCGACACCCCCGTCCGGATGCTCAACGTCCACGCCCCCGCCGGCTTCGACGAACGGATCGGGCTCGACTGACCGGACCGGTCCGCGACTGAAGCTCGGGCGGGCGCGGGTCGATACGGGACGCGGATGGTTCTCCGCTACCGCACGGAACTCGTGTTGCTCGGCGTCGTCGCCGGGTCGGCGATCGCCTGGCTATCACCGGACGACCGGCTCGAGATCTTCCTCGGCATCTGCCTGTTCGCGCTACTCGTCTGGGTCACCCCGTCACGGCGTGACCTAGAGCCGCGACGGTCCGAGGGCGGCTGGTACAGCACCTATTTCCAGTCCCGCCTCACCCCGACCTGGGTCCGGGCCCTCGTCATCGGCCTCGAAGTCGCACTCGTCCTCGCCCTCATCACCCTCTGGGCCATCCTCGTCCTCTGACCAGAGGCCGGAGCACGTCAGCCGAACGGGGCCGAAAAGCAAGTCAGGCGGGGGAAGCAGGCGAGGACGTGTGCTCCGCACACGACGAGCCGATGACCCCGGCCGGCGCCGCTTTGCAGGCCCCGCCGCCCGCGGACGACTAATCCAAAGAGATCATCACGTGCTTGACGACGGTGTAGTCCTCGAGCGAGTACATCGACATGTCCTTGCCGTAGCCGGACTCCTTGAAGCCGCCGTGAGGCATCTCGTTGGCCATCGTGATGTGGTCGTTGACCCAGACGGCGCCGAAGCGAAGCGCGCGTGAGACCCGCATGACGCGGCCGACGTCGCGGGTCCAGACCGAGGACGCGAGGCCATATCGCGTCGCGTTGGCCCACTCGATCGCCTGCTCCTCGTCGGAGAAGCGCTGCACCGTCATGACCGGGCCGAAGATCTCGTCGCGGATCATCTCGTCGCCCTGCTCGAGGCCGGCCACGACGGTCGGCTCGTAGAACGACCCCGGCAGGTCGGGGACGCGGCCGCCGGTGACGACCTCGGCGTGGTCGGGCCGGCGCTCGACGAAGCCGGCGACGCGGTCGCGCTGGGTCTCGGAGACGACCGGCCCGAGGTTGACATCGGGGTCGCTCATGTCGGTCGAGAAGCGGTAGCTCGCCGCCTGCTCGGCGAGCCCGGTGACGACCTCGTCGTAGACCTTCTCCGAGGCGAGGATCCGCGTCGCCGCGGTGCAGTCCTGGCCGGTGTTGTAGAGCCCGCAGGCGGCGATCGTTTCCATCGCCCTGTCCATGTCGGCGTCGGGGAAGACGAGCACCGGCGCCTTGCCGCCGAGCTCGAGGTGGACGCGCTTGAGCGAGTCCGAGGCCTCGCGGGCGATCCACTTGCCGGTCCGCGGCGAGCCGGTCAGCGAGACCATGTCGACCTCGGGGTGGGTGACGAGCGACGAGCCCGCGGGGTCGCCGTGGCCGCCGACGACGTTCAGCACGCCCTTCGGCAGGATCTCACCGGCGATCTGCGCGAGGCGGATCGTCGAGACCGGGGTCACCTCGGCCGGCTTGATGACCGTCGTGCAGCCCGCCGCGAGGGCCGGGCCGATCTTCCAGATCGCCATCATCAGCGGGTAGTTCCACGGCGTGATCTGACCGACGACGCCGGCCGCCTCACGGCGTACGTATGAGGTCCGGCCCTCGATGTACTCGGCGGCCGCCTTGCCCTCCATGTTGCGCGCCGCGCCGGCGAAGAAGCGCAGGCAGTCGATCGCGCCCGGGATCTCGTCGTCGAGGAACACCTGGCGCGGCTTGCCCGCATCGGCCGACTCGAGGTCGGTCAGCTCCTCGCCGTGCTCGCCGATCGCCTCCGCGAGCTCGAGCAACATGTTCGAGCGCTCGGCCGGGGTCAGCCTCGAGAAGCCGTCGAACGCGGCCCGCGCCGCGCGCACCGCCTCGTCGACGTCAGCCTCGGTCGAGAGCGGCGCCTCGGCGAAGACCTCGCCGGTCGCCGGGTTGATCACCTCCTCCGACCCACCGTCGACCGGATCGACGTACTCGCCGTTGATGTAGTTGCGGAGCTTCGTCCGCTGCGCCGTCGCCACCGCTCTTCCCTCCCGCGCCCGTCCGCTTCAGTGCGAGCCGTGGACTGCGCCGGCCGCCTCGGTGCCACCGCTCGGAGAGGCACCGTTGCCACCGCTGAACCCGAGCGCCTCCTCGGGCGAGACGTAGTCCATCCCGACGCCCTCGGCGACCGCCTCGTGCGTGACCTTGCCGTTGGCGACGTTGATCCCGAGCCGCAGCCCCGGGTCGCGCCGCGCCGCCTCCTCGAGCCCGTTGTTGGCGAGCGAGAGGACGTAGGGCAGCGTCGCGTTCGTCAGCGCATAGGTCGAGGTGATCGGCACCGCGCCGGGCATGTTCGCGACGCAGTAGTGGATGATCCCGTCGACCGTGTAGGTCGGGTCGCCGTGGGTCGTCGGCTTCGAGGTCTCGAAGCAGCCGCCCTGGTCGATCGCGACGTCGACGAGCACCGCGCTCGGCTTCATCAGCGAGAGCTGTTCGCGGCTGATCACGTGCGGCGCGCGTGCCCCCTTGACGAGGACGCCGCCGATGATCATGTCCATGTCGGGCAGTCGCTCCTCGATCGACAGCGTCGAGGAGAAGACCGTCGAGGCGCGCCCGGCGAAGGCCACGTCGAGCTCGCGCAGACGGTCGATGTTCTTGTCGAAGACGAAGACGTCCGCGGCCATCCCGATCGCGACGATCGCCGCGTTGTAGCCCACTGCGCCACCGCCGATCACCATCACGTTCGCCGCCGCGACGCCCGGCACCCCGCCGAGCAGGACGCCGCGCCCGCCCATCGGCTTCTCGAGCATGAACGCGCCGGCCTGGGTCGCGATCTTGCCCGCGATCTCCGACATCGGGGCGAGCAGCGGCAGCTGGCCGCGACGATCCTCGACGGTCTCGTAGGCGACGCACGTCGCGCCGGAATCGCACAGGCCCTTGGTCAGATCGGGCGCCGGCGCGAGGTGGAGGTAGGTGAAGAGCAGCGTCTCGGGGCGCAGCCTCGCGACCTCCTCAGCCTGCGGCTCCTTGACCTTCAGCACCATGTCGGCCTCGCCGAAGACGGCGTCGGCGTCCGGCACGATCCGCGCGCCCTGCGCCTCGTAGTCGGAGTCCGAGATCGCACTGCCCTCTCCGGCGCCGGCCTGGATCAGGACCTCGTGGTCGGATTCGGTCAGCTCGCGGACGCCGATCGGCGTCAGCGCCACGCGGTACTCGTCCGACTTGATCTCCGTCGGCACTCCGACCTTCATCTCAGCCTCCCGGCGCCTCGCGCCATCAGTTCACCCGTCAGTTCCAAAATCCGTCCCAGCCCCACATCCGATCAGTGCCCGCGCTCAGCGCACGAGCTCGCGCGCCCGAAGGGCGAGCCACAGCTCGATCCTGTCGGTCGCGCGACCGAGGTCGCGATCGGTCAGCTCCTCGATCTTGCGGATCCGGTAGCGAAGCGTGTGACGGTGGCAGTAGAGGCTGCGCGCCGCGCGCTCCCAGTTGCCGTTGTTCTCGATGAACGCCTCGAGCGAGCGCAGCAGCTCGCCGCCGTACTCGCCCTCCGTGCGCTCGATCGGATCGAGCAGGCCGTCCGAGTAGAGCCGCAAGGCCTCGTCGTCCTGGAGCGCCAGCAGGAGCGTGAACGCGCCGAGGTCGCGGTGCGAGGCGACCTCCGGCGCGTCGCCGTTGGCAAACGACGTCGCCTCGAGCGCGCAGCGCGCTTCGTGGAAGGCGCGGCGCAGCGACCCGACGTCGGCCGGCCGCGACGCTGCGGCCCTGACCTCGCGGCCGAGCGCCGCCTGGAGCTTGCGGCGCGCGGCCGTGACGGTCTCGATCGGCTCATGGGCGGCGTCGATCAGCGCGCAGAGGAACTCGTCGCTGCCGCCGACTTCGCTCGTCGCGACGAGCGCCGCCACGCCCTCGGCCGCGAACGCCTTCTCGAGCGCCGGCTCGGCGGCGGAGGGATTCTCGGTCGCGAACAGGGCGACCGACGCGCGCCCCCCGATGCCGAACGGCCGCAGCCGCCCGAGAGCCTCGGCGCCGTCGAGGCGCTCGGCGAGCGCGTCGGCGAGCAGATCGCCCGCGAGCCGGCGCTCGGTCTCGCGAACGACGCGCTCGCGCATCAGCTCGAGCCCGATCACGAGCGCGGCCTGGCGCGCGGTCATGAGCTCGAACTCGCCCAGCCCGTCCATGTCGGAGACGACCGTCAGCCAGCCGATCGGGCCCGCACCCCTGCCGGGAACCGGCACCGCCAGCGCCCGTCCCTCGAGCCCGTCGAGCGCCGGGTCGAAGCTCGCCGCGCCACCAGGTCGCCCCGCGGCGTTCCCGAGGGCTTCGCCGAGCGCCTGCAGCGTCGCCGCCTCGGGCGGGCGGGCACCGTTGCGGCGCAACCGCTCGGCGCCACTCGCATCGCAGACGACAGCGGTGCCGCCGACCGCGAGCGCGATCTCCCCGACGACCGCCTCGAGCCCGCGACCCTCGATCACGAGTCGCTCGAGCCGGGCGTTGACGCTCGACGCGCGCTCGAGCGCCTCGTGCTGCTCGTTGACGATCCGCGCGAACGCCTTCTCGGTGATCTCGATGAACGGCTTCTCGTACGGCACCTCGAACACGGGCAGGCCACGTTCGGAGGCCTCCGAGAGGATCGCCTCAGGAACGCTCGGATGGACGATCTCGGTCGCGAAACCGAGGCCGGACGCGCCGTGCTCGTCGAGCCGCGCGACGAACGCGCGCTGCGCCGCGGGATCGGTCAGCGAGATGCCGGTCGTCAGCAGCAGCTCTCCGCCCGACAGGAAGCGCGTCGGGTCCTCGAGCTCTGAGGCGTGCACCCAGCGGATCGCCCTACCGGCACCCGCCTCGCCCGCGACGAGCTCGAGGCCGCAATCGGCGACGAGGCTCTCGACGCTCAACATCCCGCGCTACCTCCCGGCCTGCACCCGCGGCGCGCCCGCGCTAGCTCGAGCGCGCGTGGAGCCGGCGGGTCGCTTCCTCGAGCGTCGGTCGCAGGACGGCCTCCATCTCCTCGAACTGCTCCGTGTCGCAGATCAGGGTCGGCGCGAGCTGGATCACGGGGTCGCCGCGATCGTCGGCGCGGCAGATCAGGCCGCGGCGATAGAGCTCGCCGGAGAGGAACCCGCGCAGGAGCCACTCCGACTCCTCGTCGTTGAAGGTCTCCTTCGTGTCCTGGTCGCGGACGAGCTCGATCGCCTGGAAGAAGCCGTCGCCGCGGACGTCGCCGACGATCGGGATGTCGCGCAGCGACTCGAGCATGCCGCGGAACTCGCCCTCCTTGGCGCGGACGTGACCGCAGAGGTCCTCGCGCTCGTAGATGTCGATGTTCGCCATCGCCGCGGCGGCCGCCACCGGGTGCCCGGCGAACGTGAAGCCGTGCGCGAACATCGCGTGGCCCTCCATGAACGGCTCGGCGATCTTGTCGGAGACGATCATCGCCCCCATCGGCGCGTAGGCCGAGGTGATCGCCTTCGCCGACGTGATCACGTCCGGCTGGTAGCCGTAGCGCTCGCAACCGAAGTAGTGGCCGAGCCGGCCCCAGGCACAGATGACCTCGTCGGAGATCATCAGGACGTCGTGGCGGTCGCAGATCTCGCGGACGCGCTGGAAGTAGCCGTCCTGCGGCGGGATGCAGCCACCGGCGTTCTGCAGCGGCTCGAGGATCACCGCCGCGACCGTCTCCGGCCCCTCGAACAGGATCCGCTCCTCGATCTGATCGGCGGCCCAGAGCGGATCGCGATCGGCCGGCCAGCGGTACTGGTTCGTGTTCGGGGCGTGAACGCCGCCGGGCGCGGTCGGCTCGAACGGGACCTTCAGCGAGGTGATCCCGGTCGCCGACAGGGCGCCGAGCGTGGTGCCGTGGTAGGCGATCTCACGCGCGATGACCTTGTGCTTCTGACCCTTGCCGTGAAGGCGGTGGTGGGCACGGGCCAGCTTGAGCGCGGACTCGACCGCCTCGCCGCCGCCGGAGGTGAAGAAGACGCGGTTGAGGTCGCCGGGAGCGAGGCCGGCGATCCGCTGCGCGAGCTCGATCGCGCGCGGGTGGGCGTAGCTCCAGTTCGTGACGAAGTCGAGCTCGCGCACCTGCGCGGCCATCGCGTCGCCGATCTCCGTGCGGCCATGGCCGGCGTTCGAGCAGAACAGCGCCGAGAGGCCGTCGAGGTAGCGGTTGCCGTGCTCGTCCCAGAGGTAGGCGCCCTCACCGCGGGTGATGATCGGGATCTCGTGATCGGCGTCGTAGGACCCCATCCGAGTGAAATGCAGCCACAGGTGCCGCCGCGCGACCTCCTGCATGTCGGCTGCCGCCACCGCGCTCTCGCGGCCCGTCGCGACCTCGCCAATCGCCATCGCCATCTCCTCCTCGCAGGCGGCTCCTCTACACAACGGAGCAGCGCTATCGACCTTTCGTACAACGGTAGCTATGCCGACGCAGCGAGGCAACGGGATTTAGGTTCAACGTCCCGGCGTCCGGTTGTACACGGTGTCCAACCGCGGTTGGCCGTTTTGGGGTTTCCTGCACTTGCGGGTGCGCCTCCCTACCCATAGCCTTTCCGGCGTTCGGGTGGTGGAGTCGTTGGCCATCCGCGCCGAACGCATGGAAGGTCGAGGGGAGAGGATCGGATAAGCGTGCACGACGCACCGCAGCACGGGGCCGTGGCGACGCCGGACGGCGAAGCCCTCCCCAGCGTCCGCCTGAGGGGCGTGACCAAGCGATTCGGCGGCTTCACCGCGGTCCGCGACATGGAGCTCGACATCCCGCAGGGTGAGTTCTTCACGATGCTCGGGCCGTCGGGCTGCGGCAAGACGACGACGCTGCGGATGATCGCGGGTTTCGAGCAGCCGAGCGAGGGGCGAGTCGAGATCGAGGGCTCCGACGTCGCCGGATTGCCCGCCCACAAGCGTCCGACCAACACCGTCTTCCAGAGCTACGCCCTGTTCCCGCACCTCACCGTCGGCGAGAACGTCGCCTTCGGGCTCAAGCGGACCGGGACGCCGAAGTCCGAGATTCGCGGCCGTGTCGAGGCCGAGCTCGAACGCGTCGGCCTGCCGCGCGAGATCGACCGCAAGCCCAACCAGCTCTCCGGCGGCCAGCAGCAGCGGGTCGCACTCGCGCGCGCCCTGGTCAACCTGCCGAAGGTGCTGCTGCTCGACGAGCCGCTCGGCGCGCTCGACCTCAAGCTGCGCAAGGGACTGCAGATCGAGCTCAAACGGATCCAGCGCGAGGTCGGGATCACGTTCGTCTACGTGACCCACGACCAGGAGGAGGCGCTGACGATGTCGGACCGGATCGCGGTCATGAACCGCGGCCGGGTCGAGCAGGTCGCGGGCCCGGAAGAGGTCTACGACCATCCGACGACGGCCTTCGTCGCCGGCTTCATCGGCGTTTCGAACCTGATGCCCGGAACCGTCACCGCGGCCGACTCGAATCGCACGACGGTGAGGCTCGGTAGCGGGGTCGAGCTCACCGCGGAGCAGGGCGGATTCGCCTCCGGCGAGGCCTGCCACGCAGTGGTCCGGCCGGAGAAGCTGATCGTCGATCGTCCCGAGGACCCGGCACCGGCCGGACCCAGCGTCGAGGGCACCGTCGAGAGCTCCGTCTATCTCGGAACCGCGACGCAGATCGTCGTCGGCCTCGCCGACGGCTCGCGCATGACCGTGCTCGTACCGAACGCCGACGAGTCCGAGCGTTCGCGGCTCCCCGGCGGCGGCGCACCCGTACGACTGTCTTGGACCCCCGAGCACATGCACCTCGTCCACGGAACCGACTCCGAGGCGACCACGGACGCAGACCCCAACGAGGACCACAGCGCGGCCACGGTCGCCTGAGCCAAGGAGGAACCAGAGCGATGAACGAGACCGAGGCCGGCCCGACCGGCAAACTGCGGCGCGGAGCCGCCACCGTCGCGGCGCTGATCTCGACCCTTGCAATCGTCGCGTGCGGCGGTTCGATCGGCGGTGCCGAGGAGGACGCCGGCGAGAACGCCGACGTCGCCCCCGCCGGCGAGGCGTCGGGCGAGCTCGTGATCTCGAACTGGCCCGGCTATGTCGACCCCGGTCAGAAGGGCACCATCGCCGAGTACGAGAAGGAAACGGGCGTCAAGGTCGACTACATCGAGGACGTCAACGACAACTCGGCCTTCTTCGGCAAGCTGCAGCCCCAACTCGATCAGGGGCAGTCGGGCGACCGCTCGATCTTCGTCGTCACCGACTGGATGGCGAAGCAGATGTACGACCTCGGCTACCTCCAGAACCTCGACCACGAGAACCTGCCGACGGTGTTCGACAACATGACCCCGCAGGCGGAGTCCAGTGCCCTCGACCCCGAGCGCGACTACGCGATCCCGTGGCAGAGCGGCATGACGGGCATCTGGGTCAACAAGGCCGAGGCGCCCGAGATCACGTCGATCAACGACCTCTTCGATCCGAAGTACAAGGGCAAGGTCACGTTCCTGACCGAGATGCGAGACAGCGTGCCGCTGGTCATGAAGGCGGACGGGATCGATCCGGCCGAGGCGAGCGCCGAGGAGTGGCAGGCGGCGATCGACAAGATCCGCGAGGCCGCGGACTCGGGCCAGATCCGTCGCTTCACCGGCAACGACTACACGAAGGACATCAACTCGGGCAACGTCGTCGCGGCGGTCGGCTGGTCCGGCGATGCCTCGCTGATCTCCAACTCGGACGCCGAGTGGGTGATGCCGGACGAGGGCTGCATGCTGTGGACGGACAACATGGTGATCCCGATCGGCGCTCCCAACCCGGAGGCCGCGCAGGACTTCATGAACTTCGTCTACGAGCCTGAGGTCCAGGCCGACATCACGGAGTGGGTGACCTACATCCCGCCGGTCGACGGCGTCCAGGACATCCTCGCCGACCGCGATCCGCAGCTCGCCGAGCAGGACATCGTGTTCCCCGACGAGGAGTTCACGGCCGATTGCTCGGACCAGGTCAACCCGCCGACCGACGCGACGGACGAGCTGACCGAGTCCTACCAGGACGTGGTCGCCGGCTGACCTTGGTGGCCGGGGGCGACAGAGACGCACGTGGGGCCGCTGCGGCGGCTCCGCGTCGAGGCGGCGGGGCGTGAACTCGCGCCGCCGCCTCGCGCCCTACCTGCTGCTCGGGCCGGGCGCGGCCTGGCTTCTCGTCTTCTTCCTGATCCCGCTCGGGATCATGGGCTACACATCGCTGTTCTCGGGCTCGTTCGGGACCACGGAGGGCTTCTTCTTCGACTGGAATTTCTCGAACTACGCCGAGGCGCTCAGCGGACGCGCCGATCAGATCCTCAAGACGCTCGCGTTCTCGGGCACCGCGACGATCCTCGCGCTGCTGATCGCCTACCCGCTCGCCTATGCGATCGCGGTGCGGGTCAGCCCGCGCTGGCGGCTCGTCCTGCTGTTCGCGGTCGTGGCACCGTTCTTCACGACGTACCTGATCAGGACGATCGCCTGGGTGACGATCCTGAGCGACTCGAGCCCGGCGGTCGACATCCTCCAGTTCCTGCAGATCATCCCCGACGACGGTCGCCTGCTCGCGACCCCGGCCGCCGTCATCGCCGGCCTCACCTACAACTTCCTGCCGTTCATGATCCTGCCGATCTACGCGTCGCTCGAGCAGCTCGACACGCGTCTGCTGGAGGCCGGTCAGGACCTCTACGCGTCGGCGCGAACGACGTTTCGCAAGGTGACGCTGCCTCTGACCGCGCCCGGGATCATCGCCGGCATCCTGCTGACGTTCATCCCCGCGTTCGGCGACTACGTCAACGCGCAGTTCCTCGGCGGTACGAACCAGTTCATGATCGGTAATCAGATCCAGTCGCTCTATCTGGTCGAGCGCGACTATCCGGAGGCGGCCGCGCTCTCGTTCCTGATGATGGCGGCGATCCTGATCATCGTCACGATCTACATCCGCCTCGCCGGCACCGACGCCTTCATGGGCTCCGACGACGAGGCGAAGGCATGACTGGGGCGACGGTCGAGACGCGGCGGCGGCCGCACGGCTCGGGGCCGATCGGCTGGATCCGGCGCAACTGGGTGATCGTCTTCGCCGGGTTCGCGACGCTCTACATGCTGATCCCGATCGCCGTCATCGCCCTGTTCTCGTTCGGGGACACGCCGGCCGACAAGCTCACCTTCGACCTCTCCGACGGCCTGACGCTCAAGTACTGGGCCGACGCGTTCGGCGTCGCGGCGATCAACGAGTCACTCGTCACATCGATCGAGCTCGCCGCCCTGGCGACACTGGGCGCCACGATCCTCGGCACCGCGATGGCGATCGCGCTCGTCCGCTACGAGTTCTTCGGCCGCAAGGTCTCGAACCTCCTGATCATCCTGCCGATGGCCTCGCCCGAGATCGTCATCGGCGCGGCGCTGCTGTCGTTCTTCGTCAACATCGCGATCATCCCGCTCGGGTTCACGACGCTGCTGATCGCCCACATCATGTTCTCGATCTCGTTCGTGGTCGTCGTCGTGCGCTCACGGCTGATCGGATTCGACCGCCGGCTCGAGGAGGCCGCCGCCGACCTCGGCGCGAGCCCGTGGGAGACCTTCCGCCTGGTCACCCTGCCGCTGATCACCCCTGGCGTCGCATCCGCGGCCGCACTGGCCTTCGCGCTCTCGATCGACGACTTCGTGATCTCGAACTTCAACTCCGGGACGACCGAGACGTTCCCGCTCTACGTCTACGGCGCCGACCTGCGCGGGATCCCCGTCCAGGTCAACGTGATCGCGACGCTGCTGTTCGCGCTGGCGGTCATCGGCATCGTCTTCGTCATCTGGCAGCAGCGGCGAGCGGAGAAGCTCGCGGCGCGGCGCGACGAGGACGATGAGGCGGTCACCCTGCCGGTGCCTCCGGCGCCCGGCGCGGCCGGCGGCTGATCAGCCGCGTTGGGGCGCAGGCCGCGTCGCGGCCCAGCCCTGAACCGATTCGGCCGCCATCGGGCGCGAGATCAGGTAGCCCTGTCCGAGCCGGCAGCCCATCGAGCGCAGCATCTCGAGCTGCTCGGGCTCCTCGATCCCCTCGGCCACGACGTCGATCTCCATCTCTCGCGCGAGCCCGAGTAGGCCGCGGAGCAGCCTGCGATCCGAGCTCCGCGCGAGCTTGTCGATGAACCGCTTGTCGAGCTTGAGGACGCCGATCGGCAGTTCGCCGAGCCGCGCGAGCGACGAGAAGCCGGTACCGAAGTCGTCCATCGCGAGCCCGACACCGAGCTCGGTCAGCTCGTGCAGGGCGTGGAGCGCGACGATGTCGTCGCGGGCGAAGGCGCTCTCGGTGATCTCGAGGATCAGTCGCTCGGGACCGAACCCCGCGTCGGCGAGGATCTCCTCGACGCGCCGCGCGTAGCCCGGTATCTCGAGCTCGACCAGCGAGACGTTGACACCGACTCGCAGCCCCGAGAGCTCCGGCCACCCGCGCAGGGCGCCGAGCGTCGTTCGCAGGACGAAGGCACCGATCTCGGCGATCTCCCCCGTCTCCTCGGCGAGTCGGATGAAGTCGAGCGGCGAGACCGGCCCGCGTTCGGGATGCGTCCAGCGCGCCAGCGCCTCGACGCCGTGCATCGCCTGCGTCTCGAGGTTCACGATCGGCTGGAACGCCACGCTCATCTGACCCTCGGCGATCGCCTTCGGCAACGCGTTTCGCAGCTCGAGCCGCTCGACCGCGGCGACGTGGAGGGCGGGGCGGTAGACGCCGACGCGGTTCTTGCCCGAGCGTTTGGCCTCGTACATCGCGAGGTCGGCGGCGCGCAGCATCTGCTCGGGGCGGGTCTCGTCCGTGCGCAGCGCTACGCCGACGCTGGCCCCGACCGCGAAGTCGCGGTGTCCCGCGGTGAGCGGATCCGACAGGGCCAGCAACACACGGTCGGCCGCCGCGCGTGCCGCGAACTCGTCAGGGGCCGAGAGAAGGACGACGAACTCGTCGCCGCCGAGGCGGCCGATCATGTCGCAGTCGCGAAAGGCGCTCCCGAGGCGACTCGCGATCGCGATCAGCAGCTCGTCACCGGCAGGGTGGCCGAGGCTGTCGTTGACCTGCTTGAAGTCGTCGATGTCGATGAACAGCAGACACGGACGGCGCTCGGGACGGGCACCGCGAAGCGCGGTCTCGAGGCGCTCGAAGAGCAGCGCGCGGTTCGGCAGCCCGGTCAGTGGATCGTGCTTGGCGCGGTCGGCGTGGAGCTCTGAGAGCTCGCCGAGCAGGCGCCCGAACGAGACCTTGCCGAGCCCGTCGGCGACCGGTGTCACGACGACGTCGTCGTAGCGCGAGGACCCGTCGCGGCGCATCGCGGCGCGGCCGGCCTCGGGCAGCGCCAGCTCATAGGGAAGAACGAGTGCGGGGTGGCCGTCGGAGATCGCGCTGACCGGATTGCGACCGTGCCGAGCGCGGCCGAATCCGAGCCGGCCGGCGGACTCCGAGAAGAAGCACTCGCGGGTCAGCATGTCGTGGCCACCCTCCCGCTCGACGATGACGCAGGCGAGATCGGGCTCGGCGAGGAACGTGCGCTCCATCTCGCGCACGGTCGTCGTCGCAGGGACGGTTCTCGCTTTCACGGCCAACTGTCCGAGGCGCGTCGGTCTCATGGCCGTCTGGCGATCCACTGAACCCCCATCGTCAGATGACGGGTCGGGGATGAACCGGCGGTGGAATCCGACCGCCGTCAGGCGAGGCGGCGGATCACTCGTCCGAGAGCCGGCGCCGCAGAAGCGGCGAGACGATCCACAGAGCGCAGACGGCGACGAACAGCAACGCGGTCACAACCCCCGCGAGCAGACCGCCGTAGAGGAAGTCCGAGATCAGCAGGATCGCGCCGCAGATCGCGATCCCGAGGCAGCCGAACCCGGCCAGCGAGAGCCGGTTGGCCGTCAGCACGTTCCAGCGCTTGTCGCCCTGGCGAAAGGTCACGCGGTGACGCGCCGAAGGGGCGATCAGCAGCACCGTCGCCGCGGCGGTCGCGAGCAGGGTGAGGAAATAGGTCGTGCGCTGGAACTCCGTGACCTCCTCGAAGCGCTCCTGGAAGGGCAGGATGAGCAGAAAGGCGAACAGGACCTGGACCCCCGGCAGCGCGACACGGAGTCCCTGCATGAGCTGATCGAGGTTGCGGTCCAGGCGCGCGCGCTCGTCCTCGTCAGGCCGGTCGATCTTGCCTATCGGTGCCCTGCCCATCGATGGAGCCATCCCCCTAGGGATACCCGGCGCGGCGGCGTCGAGTACGGACGACGCCGCGGGTCTGCTATCCACCGCTCGCAGGCGAGCGATGGCGGACGGCGGAGGGACCACGGATGGATTTCGAGACGCGGCTTCTGATCGGAGGGGAGCTCACCGCCGGCGACGGCGAGGAGCTCGCGGTCGAGAACCCCTACAGCGAGGAGACGATCGCGACGGTCGCCGCGCCCTCGGACGAGCAGTTCGCCGCGGCTCTGCGCGCCTCGCGCGAGGGTGCGCGTGAGTGGTCGCAGGTTCCGGCGCTCGAGCGTGGCGAGATGCTGCACGAGGTCGCCGCCCGCCTGCGCTCGAACCAGGCCGAGCTGGCGCGCGTCATGACCCTCGAGGGCGGCAAGCCCTACATCGAGAACCACGACGAGATCGACTGGTGCGCGGCGGCCTTCGACTTCTACGCCGAGCTCGGCCGCGCCGAGGCGGGGCGCGTGATCCCGCCGATCGAGTCCTCGCAGCTGGCGATGGTGGTCAAGGAGCCGATGGGTGTCGTCGGCTGCATCGTGCCCTGGAACTACCCGCTGCTGCTGCTGACGTGGAAGCTCGCTCCGGCGCTCGCCGCCGGCAACGCCTGTCTCGCCAAGCCTTCCGAGCTGACGCCGCTCTCGACGCTCGCGCTCGGACCGCTGCTCGACCACCTGCCGGCCGGCGTGCTCGGCCTGCTCGCCGGTGACGGCAGGGTCGGAGCGAGGATCGCCGAAGCCGAGGAGGTCGACTGCGTCGCGTTCACGGGCTCGGTCGAGACCGGCCGCAAGATCGCCTCCGCCGCGGCCGCGCGACTCGGCCGCGTCAACCTCGAGATGGGCGGCAAGGACCCGTTCGTCGTCTGCTCGGACGTCGCGGCGGGCGGCGGCCTCGGGGTCGCGGCCCGCGGCGGCGCCTGGGCGGCGTATCTGAACGCGGGCCAGGTCTGCACCTCCGCCGAGCGCTTCTACGTCATGAGGGATGTCTACGACGACTACCTGCAGGCGTTCGCGGACGTCGCCCGCGGGTTGCGGCTCGGCGACCCGATGGAGGCGACGACCGACGTCGGCCCGATGGCCTCCGCCGTCCAGCGCGGCAAGGTCGAGGCGCAGGTCTCGGCCGCGCTCGACGCCGGTGCCGAGCTCCTCGTCGGCGGCGATCGCGGCGGTCAGGACCGCGGTCACTTCTACGCCCCCGCCGTCGTCACCGGAGCCGCCGCGGAGACCGACCTGCTGCGCGAGGAGACGTTCGGTCCCGTCGCCCCGATCGTCCCGGTCGCCTCACTCGACGAGGCGATCGAGCTCGCCAACTCGACGCGGTTCGGTCTCGGTGCGAACGTCTACACGACCGATCTCAAGACGATGGTCCGCTGCATGCGCGAGATCAAGGCCGGGACCGTCTGGATCAACGACCCGCTGACCGACAACGACGCCGGCCCGTTCGGCGGCTTCAAGGCGTCGGGGATCGGGCGCGAGCTCGGGCGTGAGGGTCTCGAGGCCTTCCAGGAGACCAAGCACGTCCACGTCGAGACGGAGATCGCCGACAAGGAGTGGTGGTACCCCTACGGCGAGGGCTGATCGGCGCCGCAAGCAGGGGCGGCGCAACATCGCTTGCAGATTGGCGTTGGGGTCCGGGGCGCGGCGTAGTTTCGCCGCCCGATGTCAGCCGACGCCACGACCGCCGCGCTCGTCGCCGCCTGCTGCCTGCTCGCGCTCGTCGCGATCAAGTACGCGGCCTACCGCGTGCGCTACCGCTTCGACAGCGACGACATCGAGGCGGCGCGCGCCGACGCGGCAAAGCGCAGCCGGGCGGTGAAGGGCGGCCACGCGACCGAGCAGATGGCGCCGCTGCTCGGCGAGTTCGCCGAGCGCTTCGACCCCGCCGACGCCCGGTTCCTCGGCGGGCCGGTCGACTACGTCGTCTTCGACGGCCTCGCCGAGGGCCGGATCCGCGGCGTCTTCCTGGTCGAGGTGAAGACGGGCGGGTCGCGCCTCAACGCGAACGAGGTGCGGGTTCGCGACGCGGTCGACGAAGGCCGTGTCGCCTACGAGGTCCTGCGCCTCGGCTGAGCAGGACTGGCGCCCGGTTCAAGCGGGCAGACACAGATCCCGATGAAGTCCTCGATGGATGTCCCACGAGCACTCGGCGCGCCGGTGCTCTCCTCCTCGCAGCGCCGCACATCGCTCAGCCTGGCGATCGCCGGGATGATCATCCCGATCCTCGTCGCGGTCCTGAGCGACCTCGACGCACACCACCTCGTCTTCTTCATCGGCGCGGTGACCGCGTGCGTGACCACCGTGCTGGCGACGACGCTCTCGCGCTCGCACCCCGTCCTCCTGCTCGGCGCGGCCTACGCCGGGATCCCGGCGCTGACGGCGATGCAGGCCTACAGCGGCGGACCGGCGTCGGGATATTCGATCCTGCTCGTCATGAGCATGGTCTGGTTCGGCTTCAACGCGTCGAACCGCGAATTGCTCGGCGCCGTCGCGCTGCTCGCGGCCTGCGCCTACCTGCCGATGCTCGTGTTCGGGCCGCCGGCCTATCCGGTCAACTGGGGCAACGCGACGCTGATCCTGCTGATCGGGGTCGCGGTCATGGCGTCGCTGTCCTTCGCGATGCGTGAGGTCCAGCGGCTGGCCTATCGGCTCTCCCAGGACGCCAACACCGACCGGCTCACCGGCCTGCTCAACCGTCGCGGCTGGGAGCAGTACGGGACAGCGGTGATCGACCGCGCCTTCGACAGCGGTGAGCGCCCCGCGGTCGTCGTCCTCGACCTCGACGCGCTCAAGCAGATCAACGACGGCTTCGGCCACGACGAGGGCGACCGCGTCATCCGCGGCACGGCGCGACGGATCCGCGAGACGCTCGTCGACGGCGAGCTCGCCGCCCGGATCGGCGGTGACGAGTTCGTACTGCTGCTCGCGCCTGAGCGCGCGACGGCGGCGGCGGCGATCGTCGCCGACCTGCACGAGCGGACGCCGGCGCTCGAATCGTTCTCGGCCGGCATCGCGACGTGGCGGCCGCCGGAGACGCTCGATCAACTCGTCGCGCGCTGCGACCCGGCGCTCTACGCCGCCAAGCTGGCCGGCGGCGCGCGCTCGAAGGTCCTCGACTGACCCCCGCCCCCGAGGACCTGCCGGGGGCGGGCGCCGCCGGCTAGAGCGGCCGCTCGGTTCCGCTACCGGACAGGCGCCGCAGGAGCGCCGGCGCGAGCGCGTTGCGGCGAGACATCGCCGCGTAGGCCGCGTTGGCCCCGCAGGCACCGTGCACGCCCCCTCCCGGATGCGCCGACGCGGAAGCGAGATAGAGGTCTCGCACCGGAGTCTCGGCGCGGCCGAGGCCTGCGACCGGCCGGAAGATGAGCTGCTGGTTGAGATGCGGAGTCCCGCCGTTGATAGCGCCGCCGACGAGATTTCGGTTCGAGGCCTCGAGGTCAGCCGGCGTGCTGATCCGGCGCGCCCGGACCCGGTCGCGGAACCCGGGCGCCACGGCCTCGATCTGCTCCTCGACCCGGTCGGCGAACCGCTCCGCCGCCTCGCCCGTCAGCTCGCCTTCGATCTCGCCGCGGGCGTCGCCGGAGATCGTCTGCGGGGTGTGGGTGTAGGCCCACACGGTGTCCTTGCCCTGCGGCGAGCGCGTCGGATCGAAGTGCGCGTACTGGCCGAGGACGAGGTAGGGCTCATCGGGCAGCAGTCCGCGGGCGAGCTCGGCCGAGTGCTGCGTCAGCGCGTCGACCCCTTCGGCGACGTGGATCGTCCCGGCGCGCCGTGCGGGCTCGGCCAGCCAGGGCACCTCGCCGTCGAGCGACCAGTCGACCTTGAAGGTCGAGTCGCCGTACTCGAAGCGCTTCAGGTCGTCGTGGACCCCCTGCGGCACCGCGGCGGGGTCGAGCATCCGCTCGTAGAGGTGGGGCGCGGCGACGTCGGCCAGGATCGCCCGCCGCGCCTCGATCCGCTCTCCCGACTCGAGCCGGACGGCGCGCGCGCGTCCGCCGACCAGCTCGATCCGCTCGACGGGTGAGTCGCAGCGAACCTCCCCGCCGAGGCTCTCGATCCGCCGGACCATGGCCCTGGTCAGGCCGCCGCTGCCGCCCTCCGGCACGGGGAATCCGCCATTCTGAGCGAGGCCGCAGAGCACCCAGCCGTAGACCCCGCTCGGCGGGGTCTCCGGCGACAGGTCGGCGTGCAGGGCGTTGCCGGCGAGCAGCCGCGGCCCGCCGTCGCCGCTGAAGTTCTCCTCACCGAGCCGGCGCACGTCGAGCGTCGCGAACCGCGCGAGGCGGATCAGGTCGCCGCCGCCGAGCTTGCGCGCCAGCCTCGCGACCGGCACGACCGGCGGGAACGGCCGGAACAGCGCCGCGAGGACGTCGTCGCCGATCTCCTCCCAGAGCGCCATCAGTCGCTTCCACGCCGCGCCGTCGCCGCGCGCGAACTCCTCCAGGCCAGCGGCGGTCTCCTCGACGTCCTCGCCGATGTACGCACAGCTGCCGTCTCGGCCGGGGTGCGCGACCGGGTTGGGGCTGCGGCGCCATGTCAGGCCGAAGTCCTCGAGGCCCAGCTCGCGTATCACCGGCGAGGCGAAGGCCAGCGGATAGAAGGCGCTGAAGCGGTCGGAGACGAAGCCCGGCTCGACGATCTCGCCCGACCTGACCGCACCGCCGGGATCGGGCTCGGCCTCGAGGACGAGAACCTCCCAGCCCGCCTCCGCGAGTCGATTGGCGGCGACGAGACCGTTCGGTCCCGACCCGATCACGACCGCGTCGGGGGCCACGGCCCGCTAGGGCTGCGCCGACTCGCCGAGCCGGCGATCGGCCGCGGCCGGTTCCTGGTCGAGCTGGACTGCGATGTCGCGCAGGCGGCGCAGCGACTCGACGTTGCGACCGCGGACGAGCAGGTGGGTCAGCGGGCTGAAAATGAGCGCCGAGAGCCGATCTCCCGGATCCTCGATCATCGTGACGCGGCTCCCGCCCCCGGTCTCCGCGATCCCGAGCGTGACCAAGGCCGTGCCGAGCGGGCGAGCCTTCGCGCGCAGGCGCAGCATCCGCGGGGGGTCGGCGTCGAGCACCTCGGTGTGGTCGGAGACCTTGATCGGACCCCACCCGACCTTGTGATGGAACCGCGAGCCGACCGCGGGCCAGTTCGGGTCCGCATCGCGGATCTGACTCGATCCGACGACCCACTCGCCGTAGCTGCGGGGGTCCGAGAGGACCTCGAAGACGCGTCCGGGAGGCACGGGGATGTCGATCGAGTTACGGGCCAAGGCGCGAACGACGGTTGCCCGCGCTGTGCACGAGGAAACACGCCGGTGGCGGCGCCCGGCGTGGGCTCGGTCCGCGGTTCAGCGGCCGACGTGGATGCCGATTCGCTCCGGCACGCCGGCGACCAGCGCGGTCAGAGGATCGGGCTGCAGGCCACCCTCCTGGGCGGTCTCCGAGCGCAGCAGCGCCGCGCGGATGATCGAGCCGCCGATGAACCGAAACGGCTCCGGCGGGACGGCTGGGGGCTTCGGGTCGATCAGCGCGAGGCGGCTGAAGGCATCGCGGCGATCGAGCGCGAGCGAGGCGAGGACCCGGCCGATGAGACGCGAGGGGCCGACGCCGTTCCCCGTATAGCCGAACCCGGCCGCGACCCGCTCGTCGACCGGCAGGACGACGGGGATGTGGCTCGGCGAGACGTCGATCGGTCCTCCCCAGCCGTGATCGATCCGCCGACCCTCGAGCATCGGGAAGAAGCGGACGAGGTGCTCGGCGACCTCCTCGACGAGCGGCGGGTCGAGCTCGGTCGAGCCGTTCGTGCGAGCTCCGGGGACGACCTTGCCGCCTCCCCAGCCGAAGGCGATCCGATCGTCCTCGGTCGTACGGAAATAGTGGACCATCGCGCGCGAATCGGTGATGCACTCGCCGCCACGCCACCCGAGCTCGTCGAGGACGTCGGGCACCGGTTCGGTGATCACCATGTGCGACGAGGTCAGCGTCAGCCGGCGGCTCGTCGGCCCGAACGCGGCGAGCCTGCCCCCGGCGCCGAGCGAGGCGCGGCCGGCGGCGACCGATCCGAGCGGCGTGATGACCTTGACCCCGTCCGAGCCCGAGCGGACCTCGAGCACGGGCGTGCGCTCGAAGATCCGGACGCCGCGGTCGATCAGCCGGCGCCGCAGCCCGAGCGCGAGCCGCGCCGGGTGGACCGTCGCCGCGCCGGGATAGAGCGCGCCGCCGCGGAACACGGGCGAGGCGCAACGCTCGGCGACCTCGGCCGGCGTCAGCTCGCGGGCGGCCTGCGGCTCGCCGAGCTCGGCGAGGGCCTCGAGCGGACGCTCCCAGGCGCCGTCGTGGACGGGCGTCGTCGCGACCTGCATGTACCCGGACTGGCGGAAGTGGGCGTCGACGCCCTCGGCCTCGCAGAACTCGCCGATCGCGTCGACCGCGGCCTGGGACTCGCGCGCCACCTCGATCGCGCGCGCGTCGCCGAAGCGGTCGCGCATACCGGGCAGGCTGAACCAGAGACAGTTGGCGAAACCTCCGTTGCGGCCGCTCGGTCCGGCGCCGCAGTGCTCGTCGGCCTCGAGCAGCACGACGCTGGCCTCGGGTTCGGCGGCGAGAACCTCCCACGCCGTCCACAGCCCGGTGAACCCACCGCCGACCACGACGACGTCCGCGCGCACGTCGCCCTCGAGCGGCGGCTCGGGTTCTACGGGCCCGGCGTCGTCGAGCCACCATCCCCTCGCGTCGTGGCGTCCGACCACACCCGAAGTGTTGCGAACCACGCGGCCCGGCACCGGCCAACCCTCGCGCCACGGGTTGTCCGTTGCGGCACGACGGTGATCGCGGCTAGATCGTCGCGTGCTCAGCCGAGCGCATGGAGTGGCGCTCCATCAGCTCGCGCTGCACGGAGCGCGGGCGGTCGCCGTCGGGCACGCTTCGCGTCCATTTGCCCGTGGAGTCGAGCACCCACGAGTTCGCGTCGTCGGCGAGGCTGCGGTCGAGGACGTCGCTCAGCTGCTCGCGCACGCTCGCATCGAGCACGGGCACGACGAGCTCGACGCGGTTGTAGAGGTTGCGCGGCATCAGGTCGGCCGAGCCGATGTAGATCGCCGGCTCCTCGCCGGGCCGCTCGAAGGAGAAGATCCGCGAGTGCTCGAGGAAGCGCCCGACGATCGACTTGACGTTGATGTTCTCCGAGACCCCCTTGACCCCCGGGCGCAGCGCGCAGATCCCGCGGACGTTGAGATCGATCTCGACCCCGGCCCGTGAGGCGCGGTAGAGGGCGCGGATCGACGCCGGGTCGAGCAGCGAGTTCATCTTCAGGCGAATTCGCGCCGGCGCATCCGGGCGGTGGGCGGCGGCCGTTCGCTCGATCTCGGCCTCGATCCCCGGCTGGAGCCCGAACGGCGCCACGAGCGCCTTGCGGTAGCGGGTCGTTCGCGCGTAGCCGGTCAGGTAGTTGAACATCTCGCCGATGTCGAGCCCGATCGCGCGGTCGGCCGTGAACAGCCCGATGTCCGTGTAGATCCGCGCCGTCTTGGCGTTGTAGTTGCCGGTCCCGATGTGGACGTAGTGGCGGACGCCCTTGCCCTCGCGGCGGACGACGAGCACGCACTTGCAGTGGGTCTTCAGGGCCGGGATGCCGTAGACGACGTGCACCCCCGACTCCTCGAGCTCCTTCGCCCAGCGGATGTTCGCCGACTCGTCGAAGCGCGCCTTGAGCTCGACCATGCAGACGACCTGCTTGCCACGCTCGGCGGCCTCGATCAGCATCGGGATCTGCGGTGAGTCGGCGCTCGTGCGGTACACGGTCTGCTTGATCGCGAGCACCTGCGGGTCGTGGACCGCCTGCTCGACGAAGCGCTCGACGGTCGTGGCGAACGAGTCGTAGGGGTGGTGGACGACGATGTCGCGCTCGCGCATCGCGGCGAAGAAGTCGGCCGGCTTGCCCTCGTCGATCAGCGCCGGCGGGGTCACGCCCGAGTACGGCGGATCGCGGAGCTCGCGGAAGCCGCGAACGCCGTGCACCTCCCAGAGACCGGTCATGTCGAGCATGCCCTCGACGAAGAACAGCTCGTCCTCGTCGATGCCGAGCGCGTCGATCAGCCGGTCGCGCAGCACGGGCGCCATCCCGGCCGACACCTCGAGCCGCATCACCTCGCCGAAGCGACGGCGGCGGAGCTCCTCCTCGACCGCCTGGAGCAGGTCGTCGGCCTCGTCGGAGACGTCGTAGTCGGTGTCGCGGGTTACTCGGAAGAGCGCATGGTCGACGACCTCCATGCCCGGGAACAGCGAGGCGAGGTTCGCGGCGATCAGCTGTTCGACCGGAAGCAACGTCCGTCCGCCCTCGCCGACCTCGACGAAGCGCCCGAAGATCTCGAGCGGCACTTTGACGCGCGCGAGCACCTCGCCCTCGGACTTCGGGTCGCGGAGCATGACGAGCAGGCTCAGCGAGAGGTTCGAGATGTACGGGAACGGCCGGCCCAGGCCGAGGACGAGCGGCGTGAGGGCCGGGTAGATCTGGCGCTCGAACAGCGCGTTCAGCTTGCGCCGCTCCTCGCTCGGCACGTCCTCGATGTCGACGATCCGCAGGCCGTGCCCGGCCAGCGCGGGGCGAATCTGGCGCTCGAAGGCACGGCAGACCCGTGAGCGCTGCTCGGCGACGCGGTCGGCGATCAGCTCGATCTGCTCGCCGGGCCCGAGCGCGTCGGCGCCACGCCCTCCGCGCCCGGTTTCGCGAGCGGCGTTGAGGGTCGCGACGCGGACCATGAAGAACTCGTCGAGGTTCGACTCCCAGATCGCGCAGAACTTGAGCCGCTCGAGCAGCGGCTGGTCCGGGTCCTCGGCGAGCTCGAGGACGCGGGCGTTGAACTCGAGCCACGAGAGCTCGCGGTTGAAGAACAGAGCCGGGTCGTCGAAGTCCTGAGCCGGCGGCGGCGCAGGGACCTCATCGAGCCCCGGCACGCGTTCGGGCACCCCGGAGAGCGCCTCTAGATTCGGGTCCGAGTCGCGGTCGCCCGCGGCGGCCTGCGCTTCGGGACCGCTGAGCTCGGCCGGTTCTGGGGACGTCATCGGTCCTTCGATCCTACGCCGATCATCGCTTCGCGAAAAGGCGCCGGATCAGGCCGCACGGTGCGCTGCGCCGCTCGCGCCGATACGGCGGCGCGCCCGGGCGACACCGAGCTCGTAGCCGCGCCCCAGCTGCTCGAGCGAGCGCGACCAGCCGCGGGCTCGCGTCGCGGCGCGGCCTCCGTCGCCGAGCGCTCCGCGCAGGTACGGCGACGCGCCGAGCTGCGCGATCGCCGAAGCGATCTCGCACGCGTCGGCGCGGCAGAGATAGCCATCGGCGCCGTGGCGGATCAGCTCGGCCGGCCCGCCCTCGGCGACGGCGACGACCGGGAGCCCGCTCGCCTGCGCCTCCGTGATCACCTGGCCATAGGTGTCGGTCTGCGAGGCGAAGCAGAAGAGATCGGCGCTCGCGTAGACCCGCGCCAGCTCGTCGCGCTCGACCCAGCCCAGGAACGTCGCCGAGTCGCCCAGCCGCTCGCGCAGCGCCTGCTCCTCCGGACCGCCGCCGGCGAGCACGAGGTGCAGCCGGGGGTCGCGCTCGCGGGCCAGCTCGAAGCTCTCGGCGAGCAGGTCGACGCCCTTCTCGCGCGAGAGCCGGCCGACGTAGAGGACCGACACCTCGCCGGGAACCAGATCGGGGTCGCGCTTGGCCGGGTCGTAGAGCTCGAGGTCGACTCCGCGGCCCCAGCGCGCGATTCCGACCGGGTCGATTCCGAGCTCCTCGACCGAGCGGTCGGCGGGCTCGGACGGTGAGAGCACGACGTCGGCCTGCTCGAGGAACGAGCGCAGCGCGAACGCCGCCGTCGCGGCGACGCCGGGATCGCCGGAACGCGTACGCGCGTAGCCGACGAGGTCGGTGTGATGGCTGATCGCGAGCGGCTTCGCCGCGATCTTCGCCGCGACCGCCGCCATCACCCCGGCCGGCCCGGGCGCCGTCAGGTGGATCAGGTCGTAGTTGCCGCCGGCGAGAGTCTCGACGAGCTCGGGGGCGCTCGGCACGCCGAGGTGGAGGCCCGGGTAGAACGGCGTCTCCAGCTCGGCCACCGCCGGCAGTCGCCGATCGACGCGCGCGTCCGTGCCGACGACCTCGACGTCCCAGCCCGGCACGCCGCGCTCGCGCACCCACTCGACCGTGTGCGTGACGCCGTGCATCGACCCGGCGCCGTCTACGACCAGCGCGACTCGGGGGCGGTCGCCCGGGTCACGGCGACGCAACCTCGCGCGCTCGCCGCCCAACACCGTCGCCGAGGCGACGTACGGAATCGCCGGGATGAACGCCGACGTCAGCTCTTCGGCCGCGGCTGGAAGCCGGGCCGGGTCCTCGACGGCGGCGGTGACGGTCCTCGCAGCCGCGGCGAGGCGCGCCTCGTGGATCCGCCGGGCGCGGCGCTCGAGCTCGGAATGGCGGAAGCCCTCGGCCTTGAGCGTGTCGAGCAGGCCCGCGGGGTCGGATGCGAAGCCGACCGAGTCGAGCCAGGCACTGAGCAGCCCCGAGGCCTCGCCGGCCGATATCTCAGAATCGCCCGAGCCACCGCGCTCGCCCCCGTCGGCGACGACGCGCCGGGCGAGCTCGAGGATCGCGCCGGCGGTCACCGCGCGCTTGGAGACCTGGCTCTCGTCGGTCGCCTCCGCCCCGTCGCCGACGCTCGTCGCGGGTTCGGCCGACAGCGATCGGACCGCGAGCGCGAGCGCGGCGTGCGCCCACTTAGCGGCGCTGCCCTGCTCACCGCCGGCCTGCGCGTGGCCGCCGCGGATGTGCGCGAGGAAGTCCTCCGGCGTCTCCGCGAACGGTGTCTGGGTGTAGGTGCGGCCGATGTCGACACCGGCGTGATCGTCCGAGCCGCCCGATTCTGAGCCGCCGCGGGTCTCGAGGTAGATCGCCGCCGGGGCGTTCAGCTCCGGCGCGCGCGAGCCGTTGCGCGTCTCCCAGACGCCGAACAGTTCGGCGAGCCGACGGCGGTGGCGCTGCTCGAGGGGCGCGGCGACCGAGAAGAACGGGTGGGCGAGCGAACACGCGATCTCGTGCTCGGCGAGGTAGGCGGCGCAGGTCTCGAGATCGCGGGCGTTGGACTGCAGGAACTCGTGATCGGCGGCGTCGATCCCCCAGCAGAGGACGTGAACGGCGTGGCGTTCGCCGCGAAACCAGGTCGTCAGCTCTTCGGAGACGAAGACATCGGGCAGGTGGGCGATCTCGAGTGCGCCATCGATCGTGTCGTGGTCGGTGATCGTCACGAAGTCCATGCCGCGCGACTTGGCGAGCTCGTAGACCTCCTGCGGCGGCGTCGCGCACTCGGGCAGTCCGATCGAGCGCGAGATGCCGAGCTTCGCGACCTGCGAGGCGGTCGAGTGGCAGTGCAGGTCGGCCCGCACAGGCTTGGGAGTCATCGTTGCTTCCCTCTTGTGAGAATTCAGCTTGATTGCAGGGGCGATGCAACCGCGCCGAGCGCCCTCAGCCGTTACCGGGCTGACACCAGGCGGTGAAGTGGCTGTGAACGAGGGTTGGGCTAGCGGACGTAGCGCGCGCAGCCCGAGGGCTTCTTCGGATCGCGCAGCCAGTCGTCGAAGAAGCGGTCGAGCTGCTGGCCGGAGACCTCCTCGGCGAGGTCCTGGAACTCGAGCAGGCCGACGCTCCCGTAGCGGTGATCGGTCGCCCAGCGCCGCATCACGCGATTGAAGACCTTCGGGCTTATCCGCTGGCGAAGCGCCTCGAGCGCCAGCCCGCCGCGGTTGTAGATCGAGAGCGAGAACAGGCGGCTGGCGTTGCCCGGGTACGCCGGGGGCGGCCGCCAGAGGCTGTCGTTCGACGCCGGGACCTCGCAGTTGCGGACGAGCCGGGCGCGCAGCGACTCGCGCCCCTCCTTCTGGACCCAGAACCACTGCGCCCACGTGGCGAAGCCCTCGTTGAGCCAGATGTCGGGCCAGCGCTCGAGCCCGACGCTGTCGCCGAACCACTGATGCGCGATCTCGTGCGCCATCAGCGCGTCACCCGGCTGGCCGTCGAAGGCCGAGCGGGTCTGCGTCTCGAGCGCGTAGGAGACCCCGGCCCGGTCGACGATCGCCCCGGTCGAGCTGAACGGATACGGGCCGAAGCGCTTCGCGAACAGGCGATGGATGCGCGGCATCGCGCGCAGCCCCTCGGCCTCCCCGCGAGCCGACGAGTCGAGGATGTCGCGGTCGATCGCGATCCAGGCCGGGATGCCGGCGACCGTCCGCTCGCGGATCGCGAAATCGCCGATCGCGACGACCGCGAGGTAGCTCGACATCGGCTCCTCACCGTGCCAGCGGTACGTCGCCGTGCCGCCGTCGCGCTCGCGTCCCTCGTACGTCCCGTTCGCAATCGCCTCGAGTCGCTTCGGGACCGTGATCTCGAAGTCCCAGAGCGCCTTGTCACGGACGTCGTCGTTGACCGGCAGCCAGCTCGGCACCCCACGCGGCTCGTTGAGCGCGAGCGAGCCGTCGGAGGTGAAGAACCACCCGGTGCCCGCGCGACGGCCAGGCTCGCCCGCGTAATCGAGCACGAGCTCGAACCCCTCGCCCTCGGCGATCCCCTCGCCCGGCGTGATCCGCACGTCCTGAGGACCCCGCTGCTCGGCGCCGGCCTCGGCGCCGTCGACGCTGGCCGAGCGGATCTTCAGGTTCGGTCGCGAGTCGACGTAGAAGCGCGACAGGTCTTGGGTCGCGGTCGCGGTCATGCTGACGCGACCGGCGAGCCGGCGCTCGCCGGGCCGGTAGTCGAGCTCGACGTCGTAGGCGTCGGCGGTGTAGCCCGAGTTGCCGCCACGGGGGAAGAACGGGTCGGCGTCGTCGGGGCGCGGCGAGCCGTCGGCGAACGGCAGCCCGGCGAGGGTCGCGGCACCCCCGCCCATGCTGAAGATCGCGACGATCAGCGCGATCGTCGGCGCAAAGCGATGCCGGCGCCGGCCGGTTGATCTGTCGGGTTGCCCTGCCACGGACCCTCGAAGGCTAGGAAGCTCGGCTCAACGCGCGCCTTCGGCGCACGAGAGGGCTTTTCCTACCCGCGAGCCGGGTTCAGGAACGTCCGGGTCCCCGCAGCGGCGCCTCACCGAGCGGATGCGCGATCGCGGACGGCCTCGAACGAAGCGCCGGCGGGAGCGCAAAAGCGAGGCCCGCGAGCGCGGCCGCGGCGGCGAGCAGGAACGTCGCGTCGGTGCCGGGCCCCTCCACCGCCGCGCCCGCGAACGCCGCGCCGATCCCGAAGCCGGCGTTGAGCGAGGTCGTCACCCCGGAGAACGCCGCCGCCGAGGGGTGGCCGGCCGACAGCTCGCCGACGAGCAGGGCGTTGGTGACGAAGATCGGCGTCAGCGCCAGGCCCGGGATGACGATGAGCCCGGCGAGCGCGACCTCGCTCTCGGCCAGCGGCAGCAGCGCGAGACCTCCGGCGAACCATGCGAAGAGCAGAGCGTGCCGGGCGGCGACTCGGATCCCGCGCTCGCGCGAGCCCAGCAGCAACGCGCCGATGATCCCCGAGACCGAGAGCACGGCGAGCACGATGCCTGCGGCGGCGGTGTTGTCGCGCTCTTCGGCGAAGGCGGTGATCGCGACCTCGGCGAAGCCGAGCGCCGCGCCGACCCCCGCGAGGCTCGCGATCGCGACCAGGAGGATGCCGTTGAGCGGAGCTCGCGCCGCACCGGGCACCCGCGCCTCGCGCAGCGCCGGGCGCCATGAGCGCAGGCCGGGACGCGCGACGAGGGCGAGGCCTCCGCCGAACGACAGGGCCACCGCCACCGCGATCGCCGCCTCCGGGCTGTCGAGGGCGATGAAGGCGCCTGCGATCAGGGGGCCGGTTACGAAGCTGATCTCCTCGAGCACACCGTCCAGCGAGAACGCGAGCTCGCGGTCGCGCCCGTCGAGCCGTGCCGCGAGCGCCGCTCGCGTCCAGCCGCTGAACGGCGGCATGACCACCCCGGTCAGCGCGCTCAGCAGGATCCAGTTCAGATCGCTCGTCCCGCCCCCCAGTCCGATCGCCAGGATCGTCGCCCCGAGACCCGCGAAAGCGAGCGTGAAGCCGAGCAGCGCCGGAGCGCCGCTCAGGTCGACGAGGCGGCCGCGGACCGGGGCCAGCAGCCCGCCGGTGAGGATGAAGACGCCGAGCGCGACGCCCGCCGTCGCGTACGAGCCGGTCTCGAGCTCGAAGAAGACGAGGAACGCGAGCCCCTCGATCCCGGCACCGAGCCGAGCGATCCCCGAGGTCAGGAGAAGCGGTCCCGCGGCGCCTCGCATGAGTTCGCGGTAGCCCCCCATCCGGACGAAGCTACTCCCCTTAGCCGACCTCGTCACGGACCCGCTCAGAGCCGCGCCCACCGCCTAACGATCGCTTGCGTTCACGCGGTTCGGACCTATGGTCGAGGGGTCATGCCGGACATCGAGGTCGCAGCCGAGAACGAGGAGGCGACGGAGGCCTGGAACGGCCCCCTGTTCGATGTCTGGAAGAGCTTCGAGGCCGTCGTCGTCGGCAACGCGCGAGCCCACGGTGACGCCGCGCTCTCCGACCACCACCCAGAGCCCGGCGACCGCGTCCTCGACATCGGCTGCGGGCTCGGCGACTCCACGGTCCAGCTCGCCGAGCTCGTCGGGGCCGACGGCGAGGCCCACGGGGTCGACGTCGCCGAGCGGATGATCGCCGGAGCCCGCGAGACCGCCGCCGCGGCCGGCGCGGAGAACGTCTCCTTCGAGGTCGCCGACGTGCAGGCGACGAGCTTCGAGGACACCTACGACTACGCGTTCGGCCGCTTCGGGACGATGTTCTTCGCCAACCCCGTCGCGGCGCTTCGCAACGTTCGCGCCGCCTTGCGACCGGGCGGGCGGCTGAACATGGTCGTCTGGAGGCGCAAGCTCGACAACGAGTGGCTCCACCGCGCCGAGGGGATCGTCGAGCGGTTCCTCGAGCACCCCGAGGAGACCGAGGAGCCGACCTGCGGCCCCGGCCCGTTCTCGATGGCCAACGCCGACACCGTCTCCGACATCCTCGTCCACGCCGGCTTCGGCGACGTGGTGCTCAAGCGACAGGACCTACGCGTGAGGACGGGGGAGAACCTCGACCACGCGATCGATCTCGTGATGTCACTCGGGCCGGCGGGGGAGATCCTGCGTCTGTGGGGAGACCGTGCCGACGAGATCCGGCCCCGGATCCGTGCGGCGCTCGTCGAGGGGATGGCCGACATGGAGGCCGAGGACGGCGTCTGGGCGGACTCGTCGACCTGGGCGGTCAGAGCCGTCGCCCCGTAGGGTCGCGGCGCCCCGCGCCGGCTAGGCCGCGCGAAGCCTCGGGCGGTTGCTCTCGCCGTTGCCGGCGAGCAGGTCGAGGACGACGCCCTCGCGCAGACCGCCTTTGCCGATCTGGAGCGGGCAGCCGAGCAGCTCGGATATCTTCTCGAGGATCAGGATCCCGGCGGGGAGCATCTCGACGCGGCGCGGGTCGAGCTCGAAGCGGCGCGCGATCTCGGCGGCCGGAGCGCCGCAGAGCAGCCTGACCCCGCGCTCGAGCGTCTCGTACTCGAGCACCGAGCCGACGAGCGTGCGCAGCGAGTTGGCGCTGCCACCGACCGCGACCGCCTGCGCCGGGGGTTCGGTCTCGGCGCCGTCGAAGAGCTCGTCGATCCGGTCTCGCATCCGCCGGACCTCGGCCGCCGACGGCGGGTCGGACGCGACGAGCTCGCTCGCCAGCACCCCCGACCCGATCCGAAACGAGCGCACCTCGTCGCAGCCGCCGGCCTGGGTCCCGAGACAGATCTCCGACGAGCCGCCACCGACGTCGACGACCGCCACGCGGCCGTCGACCGTGTGGCCGAGCGTCTTCGTGGCGCCGAGGAACGCGAGCCTGCCCTCCTCGGCCTCACCGAGCACATCGACCGGCCGACCGGTCGCGCGGCGGATCCGCTTGACGGCGGCGCGGCCGTTCTTGGCCTCACGGATCGCAGCGGTCGCGACGATCCTGATTGCGCCGGCCCCGACCTCCTCGGCCAGCCGGGCCTGTGTCGCGACGACCTCGGCGACCTCGGCGAGCTTTTCGTCGGGGATCCGCCCGTTCTCGATCGCCCGCCCGATCCGGGTGTAGGCGCGCTGCTCCATCAGCTTGCGGAGCTGTCCCTCCTGCGGCTCGGCGACCAGTACGCGGGTCGTGTTCGAGCCGATGTCGATGGCGGCGCAGAGCGTCGGGCTCACGACCGCCGATCCTCCCATGGGCCTCGGATGCGGCCCACCCGCCCCGTGCTCAGAGGCGCGAGATCCGCGCCGCGGGGTCGGATGCGTCCTGGAACTCGCGGAACAGCCCGGTGACCACGAAGGCGACCTGCTCGCCGATGTCGACGGCGTTGTCGCCGACGCGCTCAAGTGCGCGCGCGACGAGGATCATCGTTGTCGCCCACTCGCGGATGTCCGGGTCGTCGCCGACCTCGATCGCGAGCCGGAACGTCTGGCGGTTGAGGGTGTCGACGACGTCGTCGGAGACGACGAGCGACTGCGCGAGGTCGATGTCGCGGTCCGCGAACGCTCGCTTGGCCTGGCGGATCAGGATCTTGACCTGCTGCCCCATCTTCACCAGGTTGGCGACGATGCGCTCGTCAGAGGGCGAGTCGTGCCCGGAGAGCGGCAGGATCTTGGCGATGTTCACGCACTGATCGCCCATCCGCTCGACGTTCTTCATCAGGTGGAGCAGCGCCGCGATCACTCGGAGGTCCCCCGCAACGGGAGCCTGCGTCGCGAGCATCGTCAGCAGGCGCTGATGGACCTCGAGGTAGCGACCGTCGATGATGTCGTCGTCGGCGACCACCATCTCCGCGAGCTCGATGTCGCGATGCTCGATCGCCTCCGTCGTGCGCTCGATGGCGGTGACGACGAAATCGAGCGCCTCGAGCGCGCTGGCTTCGAGCGCCGCGAGCTGGCGCTCGTACTCCTGGCGAACGTGATCCGCTCCGGCTCGAGTCTCCCGCGCGCGGGCGCTCATCGAGGCACCTCTATCCGACCTTGCCCGATACGTAGTCCTCGGTGCGCCTGTCGGCCGGATTCGTGAAGATCTTCTCCGTGTCGTCGTACTCGACGATCTCGCCCCAGCGGCCCTTCTCGTCCGCGGTGAGCTCGACGATGAGGAACGCCGTCGCGTCCGACACGCGCGCCGCCTGCTGCATGTTGTGGGTGACGATCACGATCGAGTAGTCCTTCTTGAGCTCGAGCATGAGCTCCTCGATCTTGCCGGTCGAGATCGGATCGAGCGCCGAGCATGGCTCGTCCATGAGGATCACGTCGGGATTCGTCGCGATGCCCCGGGCGATGCACAGACGCTGCTGCTGGCCGCCGGACATCCCGAAGGCGTTGGTCTGAAGGCGGTCCTTGACCTCGTCCCACAACGCCGCCCTGCGAAGAGCGTTCTCGACGATCTCATCCATGTCGCCCTTCATCCCGAGGATGCGGGGACCGAAGGCGATGTTGTCGTAGATGGACTTCGGGAACGGGTTCGGCTTCTGGAAGACCATGCCGATCATCTTGCGGACCTGGACCGGGTCGATCTTGGGGCCGTAGAGGTCATGACCGTGGTAGAGCAGCTGCCCGTCGACCCGAGCGGTCGGGATCAGGTCGTTCATGCGATTGAGGCACCGGATGAGCGTCGACTTGCCGCAACCGGAGGGGCCGATGAGCGCCGTGATGTTCTTGTGGAAGATGTCCATCGAGATGTTCTTCACGGCGGGGCTGTCGCCGTAGTGGACCGACAGGTCCTTGATCTCGAAGACCTTCTCCCCCCGGCGAAAAGACCCCGTGCTCTGCCGGGTCTCCACCGAAATCTCGGGTCGTGACGTCTGCCCACCGACGCGGGAGGCGTGGTCAGCTCGCGAGGCGGCGTGCTCTTCGGTCATGCGCTGGCTCACCTTAGTTCTCCTACCATTTCTGCTCGTAGCGATTGCGAAGCCAGATCGCGAACGAGTTCATCGCCAGGAGCACGGCGAGCATCAGGATGATGCCGGCCGCGGCGAGGGTCTGGAAGTCCTCCTGGGGCCGGGTCGCGTACTGGAAGATCTGGACCGGAAGCGCGGAGTAGTTGCCGCTGAAGGGTTCGGGATTGAAGGTCACGAAGACGGTCGCGCCGACCAGCAACAGCGGCGCGGCCTCGCCGAGCGCCCGTGAGATGGCGAGGATTACGCCGGTCGCGATGCCCGGGATCGCCGCCGGCAGGACCTGGCGCCGAGTCGTCTGCCACCGGGTGGCGCCCAGCGCCATGGAGCCCTCACGGATCGACGGCGGTACGGCGCGGATCGCCTCACGCGAGGCGATGATCACGATCGGCAGAACGAGCAGGGCCAGAGTGATCGACCCGGCGAGCAGGATGAATCCGATGCCCAGAGGCCCTCGAACGATGAACCCGAGGCCGAGGATCCCGTAGATGATCGATGGAACGGCCGCGAGATTCTGGATGTTCACCTCGATCAGGCGGTTCCACCAGCGTGTGCCGTCGGCGTACTCCTCGAGGTAGACGGCGGCCCCTACTCCGAGCGGGACGATGAGTACGAAGACGAAAGCGATCATCATGACGCTGCCGATCAACGCGGGCCGGAACCCCGCGTTGGCGGTGTCGATCGTCGAGGGAGGCTCGGTCAGGAGCGATGGGCTCAACGCCGGCGCGCCTTCCACCAGTGCCTGAGCGAGCAGCGCGACCAGACCGGCGAGCGCTACGAGGATCGCGGCGAGGAGAAGCCCGGCGAACACGTTCGTGCGGATCACGTCGCCGCGAGGCTGGCGACCGAGCGCAGCCTCGACGTTGGCGCGGGCGCCGGCGACGGCGAGCCGAGCGCGCTCCGATGAGGGTGTTGCGGATTCCATCACTCGTAGACCTGTCGGTAGCGGCGCACGAGCCTGATCGAGATCATGTTCATGGCCAGTGTCATCAGGAACAGGACCGTGCCGGCGGCGAAGATCGAGTCGTAGGTGACCGACCCCTGGGCGATGTCGCCGGTCGCGGTCGTCGCGATGAACGAGGTGAGCGCCTGCACCGATTCGACCGGATTGAGGCTGAAGTTGGGGGTCGAGCCGGCGGCCAGCACGACGATCATCGTTTCGCCGACGGCACGCGAGATCGCGAGCACGATCGAGGCGACGATGCCTGAGAGCGCGGCGGGGAACACGACCCGGGTGGCGACCCGGGCCCGGGTTGCGCCCATCGCGTAGGCGCCTTCACGAAGCCCCTGCGGCACGGCGGACATCGCGTCCTCGGAGATCGAGGCGATGATCGGCACGATCAAAAGGCCTATGCCGAGTCCCGCGGCGAGGGCCATGAAAGGACTGTCGGCGCCGCCGAGGAACTCGCCGGGCCAGACGTCCTGGATGATCGGGATCAGGAACGTAGCCGCGAAGAATCCGAGCGCCACCGTCGGTATCCCCGCGAGGACCTCGAGAATCGGCTTGACAACGCGGCGGACACGGCGACTGGCGTACTCGCTGAGGTAGATCGCCGCCGCCAGGCCGATCGGGATCGCGAACAGGCAGCCCCAGAGCGTGACGCTGACGGTGCCGGCGACGATGTCGAGAACTCCGAAGCTGGGCGGCTCGAAGGTCGGGGTCCAGTCGGTGCTGAAAAACTCCCCGAGTGAGACGTCACCGAAGAAGCCGATCGTCGGCCCGATCAGGCTGATGACGATGGCCGTTGTGGTGATGACCGAGATCACCGCGCACGCAGCGAGAAGGCCACCGATGACCTTCTCGCTGGTGCGGGCGCTCGGAGCCTCGAGCCGGCGACCGAGGTCACCGGGGCCCGAGCCGCCGATTCCGCTTGCTTCCATTGGGGACAGAACTCTCGCCGGTCTCGGGTCCTACGAACCCGAGCCGCCGGACGCCAGCGCTTCGACCTCGTCGGTCGACTCGGTGGTCTGCTCCTCGGTCATCGGGATGAACCCGGCGGCCTCGGTGATCTGCTCCTGGTTCTCGACGTAGAACTTGACGAACTCCTGGACGACCTCGTCCTTCAGTGCCTCCGAGGACGGGTAGATGTAGAGACCACGTCCGAGCGGCGTGTAGCTGCCATCCTGGACGGTCTCCGCTGACGGTGCGACGCAGCCGTCGCCGCCGTCGATCTCGAGCGCCTTCAGCGAGTCGGCGTTCTCCTCGAAGAACGAGAATCCGAAGTAGCCCATGCCGCCCGGAGAGCCCGAAACGCCCGTCACCGTGGCGTTGTCGTCCTCGCCGACGTTGTTGTAGTCCTTGCGCTGGACTCCCTCTTCACCGTTGATCGCCTCGGTGAAGTAGTCGAACGTGCCCGAGTCGGTACCCGGTCCGAAGAGCTGGAGCTCCTCGTCGTATTCGGCATCGAGGTCGTCGATGTCGGACCAGCTGGAGACCGTCGAGTCAGGACCCCAGATCTGCTCGAGCTGCTCGGTCGTCATGCAGGTGACCGGGTTCTCGGTGTTGACGACGACGGTCAGCGCGTCGTTGGCGACCTGAACCTCTTCGTACTCCACACCGCCGTCGGCGCAGAGCTTCTCTTCCTCGGCCTCGATCTGCCGCGATGCATCGGAGATGTCGGTCTCGCCGGCGCAGAACTTCTCGAACCCGCCGCCCGTACCGGACGTGCCGACGGAAACCTGAACGTCGGGATTCTCCTCCTGGAAGAGCTCGGCAGCCGCCTCGGTGAGCGGGGCCACGGTGCTGGAGCCGTCGACCTGGATGTTGCCCGAGAGGCCGCTCGCGGAATCGCCGCCGGACTCCGAGTCGTCGCCGCACGCGACTGCGCCGAGCGACAGCAGCCCGCAGGCGCCGGCGGTCAACAGCATCTTCCTCGTTCTCACAGAATCTCCTTGGGTGCGGGCGACGAGCAGCGTCGCCCGAGTGAATGGACGCTTCGTAGTTGCGCGCCGTAGCGTCGCGGCGACCGAATCCGATCCTGTTACGGGAGCGTCGCAGGAACGTGAAAAAGCTGTGAACGTCGCTCGGGCACGGCGTTTTCTGCGCCGATATAGCGAACTTTGCGAACGCCAGCCAAAGCGCCGAGGCGCTTGCGAATGGGCGCTAGAGCCGCGAGATCTCGAACGCGAACTCGTCGTGCTCGAGATCGTCGTCGTGCTCGGAGGCCTCGGATTCGCCGGCCCGGCGCTCGAGCTCGGCCGCGGCGGCCTCCTCGGTGCGAGGCTCGGCCTCGAAGCGGTAGCCGACGCCGAAGTGCGTGTGGATGTAGTTCCACTCGGGCGAGGCCTGTTCGAGCTTCGCGCGCAGCTTGCGGACGAAGACATCGACCGAGCGGTCCCCGTGGGCCATCGTGTAGCCCCAGACCGACTGGTAGACGTCCTCGCGCTCGATCACGCGGCCGCTCGCCTCGACGAGCGTCTGGAGCAGCTCGAACTCGCGTCGCGTCAGACCGATTCCCTCGCCGGCCACGAAGGCCTGGAACTGGTCGGCGCGGACCTCGAGCTCGCCTGCGCGCACGGGCGCCGAATCGGTGGCCGGACGGCTGCGACGGCGGCGGCGGTTGACCGCCTCGACGCGGGCCGCGACCTCCTCGGGGTGGCACGGCTTCGAGATCCAGTCGTCGACGAACTCGCGCAGCGCACGGACCCGCTGGGCGAGGGTGCCCTGCGAGCAGACGACGATCCCGATGTCGGGAGCCGCCTTGCCGAGCCGCTCGACGAACTCCCAGCCCTGCGGACCGAGCAGGGTCAGATCGATGACGACGGCATCCATCCGCATCGTCAGGAGCTCCTCGGCCAGCGGCGGCGTCGAGAAGACCCGGTACTCGGCTCCGCCGGCCTGGAGGCGCCGGGTCAGCACTCGGAGGAATCCGCTGTCGGAATCGATGATCGCGACGCGGGGCTTGCGATTCTGGGAAGTCATATGTGTATGTGAGCGGTGGGCCCTGCCGGCCACCGCATCGGAGTGTAGGTGACGCCCGGACACGCGCATCTTCGGGTTCACGGGAATTTCACACCGGCATTATCGGGATATTCACCCCGCCCGCTCTTTGCGGCCGAATACTGCGCTCACGGACGAGGCTCCTCTCTCGTCCTCCCGGCGTGCCGCCCGATCCCTGCCCCGCGGCCGCGCGCCAACAGTTCGCGAATGGCCGGCCCAAAAAGCCGGCCCGTTCGCGTCGGCGCGGACCGGTGGCGAGCGCCCGCGGCCTGTCCCGCCGATCCCGCCACCCGGGCCGGCCGCCCGGTAGACTGCGCGCCGATGCAGTCCTTCGCGAAGCGCCTCTCCGCGGTCGCCGCTCTGGCGATCGCGCTGCTGCTGAGCCTCGCCGGACCGGCGCTCGCCGCCGACGGGGTCGGGCTCGCCGGCCGTGTCAGCGACGCGACGATCACCTTCTTCTGCTTCGGCGTGATGGTCTTCTTCGTGCTGATCGTCGTGCTCGGCTCGATCGTCCAGGCGCGCCTCGACAGCCGCAAGGAACGCGCACGCGCGGATCTCGAGCGGCTCCGCCGCCCGTAACCGGAGGCCCCGGCACCCGAGCTGAAAGCAGCTCCGGTGCCTCTCGATGTCCGCCGAGGTGAGCTACGAGCGCGAGCGTGCGGTCGCCGTCGTCAGCATCGATCGTCCCGACCGCCGCAACGCCGTCGCGCCGTCGACCGCTGCCGCTCTACGGCAGGCACGCGACCGCTTCGAGGCCGACGAGGACGCGCGCGTCCTCGTCCTCACCGGGGCCGGCGGCACCTTCTGCGCGGGCGCAGACCTCAAGGCGCTCGGCTCTGAGCTCGACCCCGAGCGGGCGCTCGCCTGGAGCGAGTCGCCCGAGGGGCCGCTCGGCTTCACGCGGACCGACCCGTCGAAGCCGGCGATCGCAGCGATCGAGGGCTGGTGCGTGGCGGGCGGGCTCGAGCTCGCGCTGTGGTGCGACCTGCGGATCGCCGCGCGCGGAGCGCGCTTCGGCTGCACCGAGCGGCGCTTCGGGGTCCCGTTGATCGACGGCGGCACGCAGCGCCTACCGCGGGTCGTGGGTCAGGGGCGCGCACTCGAGATGGTGCTGACGGGCCGGATCGTCGAAGCCGAGGAAGCGCTCGGATGGGGGCTCGCCAACGAGGTCGTGGACGACGGGTCCGCGCTCGAGCGCGCGGTCGAGCTCGGCGAGCGGATCGCGTCCTTCCCCCAGCCGACGATGCTCTCCGACCGCCGGGCTCTGCTCGAGGGAACGGGTCGCCCGCTCTCAGAGGGACTCGAGCTCGAGGCGCGGCTCGGCGCCGAGGTCCTCGGGGAGGCCGCGCGCGGCGCCGGACGGTTCGCCGCCGGCGAGGGCCGCGGCGCCTCGGGGGTGTGACGAGCGATGCGCGATCCTCACCTCACGGATTTGCGAGAGCGATCGTGATCGCCGTCCGGCTGACCGGCCACGGCGGGCTCGACAAGCTCGAGGTCGCCGACGTCCCCGACCCGACCCCCGGCCCCGGCGAGGTCCTGATCGAGGTCGGCGCCGCAGCGCTCAACAACACCGACATCTGGACGCGCGAGGGGAGCTACGGATCGCCCGGGCCTGCTTCGGGCTGGCGGGGTCCGATCGCGTTCCCGCGCATTCAGGGCGGCGACGTCGCGGGCCGGATCGCCGAGCTCGGGCCGGGCGTGGACGCCGAGCTCGAGGTCGGCGACCGTGTCCTCGTCGATCCGGCCTACTACGACGGCGATCGGCCTGACAACCCCGGCGAGCTGGTCGGCGTACTCGGCAGCGAGCACGACGGTGGCTTCGCCGAGCTCGTCGTGGTCCCCTCAGGACAGGTCCACGAGATGCGTGACTCGCCGCTGAACGACGCCGAGCTCGCGTGTTTGCCGATCGCCTACGGAACGGCGACCGGAATGCTCGAGCGCGGTGGCGTCGGGGCCGGCGAGACGGTGCTCGTCACCGGAGCGTCCGGGGGCGTCGGGCTCGCGCTCGTCTCGCTCGGCGCGGCCCGCGGCGCGCGCGTGGTCGCAGTGACGACGAGCGCGAACGCCGATGTCGTCCTCGCCGCCGGTGCCGCCGAGACGATCGATCGCGAGTCCGAGTCGATCGAGGAGCGGGCTCGGGCGTTCGCGCCCGGGGGACTCGACGCGATCGCCGACGTCGTCGCTGGACCCGAGTCACCGCGGCTTCTCGACCTGCTGCGCGACGGGGGACGCTGGGTCGTCGCGGGTGCGATCGCGGGCCCGCGGGTCGAGATCGATCTGCGCCGGCTCTACCTGCCGAGCCGGCGCATGATCGGATCGACGATGCACACGCCGCGACACTTCGAGCGCCTCGCCGATGACGCCCGGTCCGGAAAGATCCGACCGCACATCGCCTCCGTCCGCCCGCTCGAGGAGCTCGCCGACGCCGAGGAGGAGCTCGCCCGCCGCGCGCACACGGGCAAGCTCGTCGTGGTGCCATCGCGGGCTACGGGATCCTGAACTCGGGCAGCAGCCGCTTCTCGGACTCGCCCTCGACCATCGCTGCGACCTCGACGTGGTCCTCGAGCGGGGTCCCACGGAGCTTGGTCGCGAGCAGGTCGTCGATCTGGAAGATCCCGGCCGAATTGTTCATCGCGATCTCGATCTTGACCGCGCGGCTCTCGCCGGGCGAGATCCGTACCTCGTCGATCGCCGCCGCCGAGATCGAGTGGATGCCGACGTGGCCCTGCTCGACCGGCTGGCGGGCCCGGCCCTGGGCCATGTCGAGCGCGTCGGCGACGCGGACCACTCCGGCCTCGAGCGTGTAGGGCTCGCCGCGGCGGCGGTGGCCGATGATCGCGTGCAGGGTCTCGGAGACGATGACCGTGAGCTGCGGCTCCGAGTAGACCGGGCCGAGCAGCTCGCGCAGCTTGCGCTCGGCGAGGAACAGGCTGTAGGCCTCGTGGTCGGCGCGGTGGATCGACATCCCGACGTCGTGGAGCAGCGCGCCACCGGCGACGACGAGCTCGGCGTCGCGCTCGCGCATTCCGTGCTCGGTCACGGTCGTCGGCTCGACGCCGGCGCGAGTCAGCAGCCGCAGCAGCCGCAGTGCGATGTTCAGCACGATCTGGACGTGGACCCAGGAGTGGTCGGACATCCCGAGTCGCTCGGAGTTGACCTGCGCCATGTACCACCAGGCGCGCACCTCGGGGTCGGCGTTGACCGCGTCGAGGAACGACTCGAGCCGGCGGTTGCCGCGGGTCGGCGCGCGCACGCGCGCGTTCTCGACCGCCTCGGCGACCGGCAGCGACCGGGCGGGTGCGCCCTGCGGCGGGTGCTGATCGGCTGATCCGTCCGGCGTCACGTCGCTCATCTTCGCGCCTCGGCCGGTCATCGGCGCGTCGGGGCCCTTACGAGCTCGCGGATCAGGCGGCCGGTGAGACCGCCTCGAGGATCTCCGGCCAGACGGTCAGCTCCCAGGCGACGGCGGCGAGCAGCATCGGGATCGCGATCGCGACGGTGACGAAGGTCGCCGCGAGCAGCTCGTCCCAGCCGTCGCGGCGGCTCGCGATCGTCCACGCGGCGAGCGGCAGGAAGAGCGCGACCAGCTCGACCATCGCGTGCGGGAGCACCGTCGCCATCAGTACCACCGGCTCGATCTGGAACGACTCGGCGAGGGTCGAGGCCGTGAAGCCGAGCTCGTAGGCCTGCGTCGCGAGCGAGAACGCGGTGACGCAGACGACCCAGCCGATCGCAATCGGCCGCGCGCGCTCGTGGACCCAGAGCGAGAGGCCTTGCCGGTGCTCGTTCTCGAGCGCGAGAGCGCTGCCGGCGAGGAACCCCGCTACGCAGGCGAAGCCGTGGAGGGCGAGAACGAGTGAGTTGCGAAGCAGCACCTCCCCCGCCGCCTCGAGGTCCGGCGCGTACCAGACCCCGACGACCCCGATCAGGAACGGATCGGGCTGCATGACGTACGCGATCACCGTGACCGCGACGAGGAGACCGAAGGCGACGACGGCGGCACCGATGAACCAGTCGCGAAGGACCGGCTTCGGATCCGCGCGCCAGCGCTCGAGCGCCGCGCGCGTCGAGGCAGCTCTCTGGTCGTAGCTGAGGTCGATCGCCACCTGCTCCTTCATCGGCGCAACCCGCCGCTCCTTGACCCGAATCCGATCGCGACGGGTGCGCCGGACCGACACGACGAACACGAACGCACGTTCGCTCGGTTCTGCTACCTTCGAACGCGGCGATGATCAGCTGCGAGTTCTGCTCCAACCCCTTCCCCGCGTGGCGCTACCGGCTGGCCGGCGGCGAGGACCGCGACATGCTCGCCTGCGAGCGCTGTCACGGAGCGATCCAGTCCGATGACCGCGAGCGGCTGCTCGGCCGGGTGATGGGAGCGCCGGTCCCGCGAACGCTCCCGGACCGCTACGCGCCGGTATGGCGCGAGCGCGCCCGCAAGCTCGCGGAGGAGTTCTGGGATGCTCGGGAGGGTCAACCGACGCCCTACCGCGAGGGCGATCCCCGCCGCGCCGCGTGAACGAAGCCACCGCCGAGACACGACCCGCCGATCCGGCGCGACCGCGCGAGATCGCGCTCGTCCGTCACCCGACGCCCGAGGACCCGGCGCTCGGAACCGCGATCACGCGGGTCGTCCTCGAGCACGCGGCGAGTGGTGAGCTCGGCGCGACCGCGCGGTTGCAGCGCACGGGACCGGTCGTCACCTTCGGGCGCCAGGACTCGACTTCACCCGGCTTTGCCGACGCCGTCGCCGCGGCCCGCGAGCAGGGCTTCCGCTGCACGCTACGGCTTGCCGGCGGACGCGCCGCCGTCTTCCACGAGGGAACCGTCGCGTTCTCGATCGCGCTCCCCGACCCCACGCCGCGCCGCGGGACGCAGGCCCGTTTCCTGCTCTGGTCCGAGTTCGTGACGGCGGCATTGCGTCGGGTCGGGGTCGACGCGCGCGTCGGCGAGGTCGAGGGCGAGTACTGCCCCGGCTCCTACTCGGTCAATGCCCGCGGCCGGGTCAAGCTCGCCGGCGTCGGTCAGCGGCTGATCGACGGCGCCGCCCACGTCGGCGGGGTCATCGTCGCCGGCGACTCCGCGCGGCTGCGCGACGTCCTCATCCCCGTCTACGAGGCGCTCGGTCTCGACTGGCGGCCCGAGACGGCCGGCGCGGCCGAGGACGAGGTGCCGGGCGCCGACCTCGACGCCGTCGAATCGGCTCTGCTCAACGAGCTCGACGAGCGCTTCGACGTGTCGGAGCTCGAGCTCGGGGAAGGTCTGCTCGAGGAGGCCGTTGCCACCGCGGACCGCCACGAGGCCGAGCTCCTTACCGGCCGCGACGGCGGGCCCGTCACGAACAACCCGAAGGAGCCGCGTTGAAGATCCTCGCCTTCTCCGACCTGCACGTCGACCTCGACGCCGCCCGCGAGCTCGTCGCGGCGTCCGGTGACGCCGATGTCGTCATCGGCGCCGGCGACTTCGCCTCGATGCACGAGGGTCTCGACCGCGCGATCGGCGGGCTCGTCGCGATCGACGCGCCGACGCTGCTCGTTCCAGGCAACAACGAGACCGACGACGCCCTGCGTGAGGTCGCCGCCGGGTGGTCGACCGCCACCGTGCTACACGGCGAGGCCGCGGAGGTCGACGGGCTCTCGGTGTTCGGGCTGGGCGCCGGGATCCCGACGACGCCGTGGGACTGGAGCTTCGACCTGACCGACGACGAGGCCGAGGCGACACTTGCGGACGCGCCGGGCGACCTCGATCTCCTGATCCTCCACTCGCCACCACAGGGACACGTCGACACCGACGGCTCGGGTACCTCGCTCGGAAGTCCGGCGATCGCCGCGGCGATCGAGCGCCTGCAACCGAAGCTCGCGGTCTGCGGGCACATCCACGACTCGTGGGGCGGGCGCTCGCGAATCGGCGAGACCGAGATCGCCAACCTCGGGCCGGCCGGCGCCTGGTTCGAGCTTTAGGCGGAGCGGCGCTCGGGCCAGCCTGGCCAGCCGCGCGCGGGCAGCCCGTCGAGCGCGCCGAAGACGCTGACGACTCCGCGCGCCGTCTCGCCCGCGGCGCGCAGCACCGGTGCGAGCGCCTGGCGCGGGGAGCCAAGCGCGGACGCGGCCGCGAGCACCGACGTGACCGAGTCGCCCGCGCCGGTCGCGTCACGCACCCTCGCCGGCTCGATCTCGACCCGAATCGCGTCCTCGCCGCGCCAGCGACCGACGAGACCATCGCCACCACACGTGACGACGACGAGCTCCGGTCCGCGCTCGAGCAGTGCCGCGGCGGCGTCGGCCGGCTCGGCCTCGCCGCTCAGCTCGCGCGCCTCGTCGAGGTTCAGCTTGACCGCCCAGGCCGAGCCGATCAGCCCGCCGATCACGTCGAGCATCGTCGCGGTGTCGGGCCAGCGGTTCGGGCGTAGGTTCGGGTCGTAGAGGACTCGCCATCCGCGCTCGCCGGCGAGCACGACGGCTTCGCGAGTGAGCTCGCGAACGGGTTCGTCGACGAGCGTGTCGCTGCCGACGACGAGCAGTCCAGGCTCCGCCGGATCGAGCACGTCGCCGAGCCGTGACCGGGCGGTGAGCAACGGCTCGATCGGCTCGCCCGTGAAGTCGTAGCTCGGCTCGCCCGCATGATCGAGCGTGACGATGGCGGCCGAGGTCGTGACCCCGTCGACGAGCCTGAAGTCGGAGACGTCGACGCCCTCACGCTCGAGCGCAGCGAGCAGGAAGCGTCCACGGCGGTCGTCCCCGGCACCGCCGAGCAGCTTCGAGCGCGCGCCGAAGCGACGTGCTCCCACAGCGACGTTCGCGATCGAGCCGCCGAGGCGCTCGGCCTCGAGCCCGCCCTCGCGCGACTCGTCGATCTCTTTGGGCAGCTCGTCGGCGAGGACGTCGACGATCGCCTCGCCGAGGCAGACGACCAGCTGGCCCCGGCTCGGCTCCTCGACAGCGGCCTTAGATTCCAAGTTGGTGGATACGGGCTTCACGACACAGGACGCGCAGAACGATTTCAGCAAGGCGCGGCGGCGCCAGGTCTTCTCGGATCTCGCCGGACGGGTGCGCGGCGGCGGCGAGGTCGGCACGATCCTGCCGTTCGACGAGGTGATCGCGGCGGTCGGCCGCCGCGGCGAGCGACGGCTCGGCCTCCAGGTCATCCCCCTCGACTCGATCGTCGGCACGGTCGATCGCTCGCGGCGCGAGTTCGATCGCAGCTTCCGGCCGACGTCGCGCCGTGTCCGCCAGCGCTGGGAACGGATCGCGAAGGCGATGCGGCGCGGCGAGTCGCTGCCGCCGATCTCCGTCTACCGCGTCGGCGACGTCCACTTCGTCGAGGACGGTCACCATCGCGTCTCCGTCGCCCGCGCGCTGGGGCTGACCGAGATCGAGGCCTACGTCACCGAGATCATCACCGCCGTCGGCGTCGACACCTCGACGACGCTCGCCGAGCTGATGTTCAAGAGCCATCAGCGGCTGTTCAACGAGCGCGTCCCGCTGCCTCCCGAGGCTCGCGATCAGATCGTCCTCGGCTCCGGCTACGCCTACGCCCTGCTCGCCGAGGGCGTCGAGGCGTGGGGGTTCCGTGCGATCCAGGCGACCGGCGAGCTGCTCGACCGCGAGCAGATCGCGTTGCGCTGGTTCGAGGATGAGTACCTCCCGGTCATCGCGACGCTGCGCGAGGCCGACATGCTCGGCGACGGGACCGAGACCGAGGCATACATGCGCGCGGTATCCCTGCGCTACATGCTCGTCCGCACCCACGACTGGAACGACGACGTCCTCGCGCGCCTGCGCGAGGGGATCGAGCGGCCGCCGGCCGGCGTCGACACGCAGACCCACGAGGTGCGGCGCCAGTTCAGGCGCTGAGCGGACTACTCGCCCGAACCCTGGTCCGCGTAGAGCGAGGCGCCCGAGCTCGGGTCGAAGAAGTGCATCTTCTGCGTGTCGAGCCAGAGCTCGGCCTGGCCGCCGCGGGTGATCTCCGACGTCGGCTCGACGCGGGCGACGGCCTGGTTCTCACCCGAGGTCGGCACGTCGGCCGCGCCCGAGTCCTGCGCGAGCTCGTCGAGCTCCTTCGAGGCGACGCCCTCGGACTCGTATGAGAAGTAGACGTACTGCTCTGACCCCATCGACTCGACCAGGTCGACGTTGGCGGTGAAGCGATGTCCGCGCCCGGCGATGTCGTCGCCGACCAGGCTCGCGTCCTCGAAGTGCTCGGGCCGCACGCCGACGATGACGTCGCGCGAGCGAGAGTCACCGAGCCGGCGCCGTGACTCCTCCGGGATCGGTACCTCGCCGATCGGCAGCCGGACCACGTCGCCCTCGATCTTGCCCGGCATGAAGTTCATCGCCGGCGAGCCGATGAACCCGGCGACGAAGATGTTCTGCGGGCGCTCATACAGGTCCTTCGGCGAGCCGACCTGCTGCAGGACGCCGCCGCGCATCACCGCGACGCGGTCGCCGAGGGTCATCGCCTCGGTCTGATCGTGTGTGACGTAGACGGTGGTCGTGCCGAGCCGCGCCTGGATCCGCGAGACCTCGGTGCGCATCTGGACACGGAGCTTCGCGTCGAGGTTCGACAGCGGCTCGTCCATCAGGAAGGCCTTCGGCGAGCGGACGATCGCGCGCCCCATCGCGACGCGCTGGCGCTGGCCACCGGACAGGTTCGAGGGCTTGCGGTCGAGGTGGGCGTCGAGGTCGAGGATCCGCGAGGCCTCGGTGACCTTCTCGTCGATCTCCTTCGAGTCGACCTTCGCGAGCTTGAGCGGGAAGGCCATGTTCTCGCGCACGGTCATGTGCGGATAGAGCGCGTAGTTCTGGAACACCATCGCGACGTCGCGGTCGCGAGGGGCGAGCTGGTTGACGCGATCGCCACCGATCTCGAGGTCGCCCTCGGTGATGTCCTCGAGCCCGGCGATCATCCGCAGCGCGGTCGACTTCCCGCAGCCCGACGGCCCGACGAGGATCATGAACTCGCCGTCACCGATGTCGAGGTTCAGGTCCTTGACCGCCTCGTAGCCGTCGGGGAAGCGCTTCGAGATGTTCTTGAGCGTGATGCCTGCCATGGCGGGCCTCCTTTATCCCTTGACGGCGCCGGCCGTGAGCCCGGCGACGATCCGGCGTTGGAAGATCAGGACGAAGACGATGATCGGGATCGTGACGACGATCGCCGCGGCGGCGATCGATCCCGACGGATCGGTGAACTGCGACGGGCCGGTGAAGAAGGCGAGCGCGGCCGGCACGGTTCGCGCCGCGTCGGAGCTGGTCAGCGAGATCGCGAACAGGAAGTCGTTCCAGCAGAAGATGAACACGAGGATCGCCGCGGTGAACACGCCCGGCGCGGCAAGCGGCACGATGACCTTGCGAAACGCCTGGAACGGCGTCGCCCCGTCGATCTGCGCGGCCTGCTCGAGCTCCCACGGGATCTCCCTGAAGAACGCCACGAGGGTGTAGATCGCCAGCGGCAGCGAGAACGTCAGGTAGGGGATGATCAGGCCGGGATACGTGTCGTAGAGGTTGAGCGCGTTCCACATGTCGAACAGCGGCCCGATCGTCGAGATCGGCGGGAACATCGCGATCGCCAGCGCGCCGGCGAGGATCAGCGCCTTACCGGGGAAGTTGAGCCGCGCGATCGCGTAGGCGCACAGCGAGGCGAAGATGATCGCGATCACCGTCGCGATCAGGCTGATCAGGATCGAGTTCATCAGCGGCGCGGTGAAGAACCCGTCGAGACCGTCGGAGAACAGTTCCTCGTAGTTGCCGAAGGTGAAGTCGGTCGGGATGAAGCTTCCGTCGGCGATCGTCGCCGGATCCTTCAGCGACAGCGACAGGATCCACAGCACCGGCACGAAGGCGTAGATGAGCACGACGATGAGACCGATCGTCGTCAGCGCGCGTGAGCGAGTCGAGGAATCCATCAGCTACCGGGCCTTCCTTCAGCCATCCGTACCCCGAACCCCTTGACGTAGATGAACGCGATCGCGAGCACGCAGACGAAGATCAGCACCGAGACCGCGGAGCCGAGACCGAGGTTGAGCCGGCCGATCAGCTGGTTGTAGCCGAGGATCGACAACGTCTCGGTCTCCTGCGCCCCTCGGGTCATGATGAAGACCGAGTCGAAGATCCGGAACGCGTCGAGCGTGCGGAAGAGCAGCGCGACCAGGATCGCCGGCTTCATCAGCGGCAGCGTGATCTTCCAGAACCGCTGCCAGGCGGAAGCCCCATCGACACGCGCCGCCTCATAGAGCCCGTCGTCGATGGTGACGAGGCCGGCGAGAAGCAGCAGGGCGATGAACGGGGTCGTCTTCCAGACCTCCGCGAGGATGACCACGAAGTAGGCGCTGTACTTGTCGCCGAACCATGCCTTGTCGGGTGTTCCGATCAGGTTGTTGACGAAGCCCGATGCCGGGTCGAACGCGAAGAACCAGGAGAACGCCGCTACGACGGTGACGATGCCGTACGGGATCAGGACCGAGGTCCGGATCACCCCGCGCCCGAACGCCGCGCGATACATGAACAGGGCGATCGCCATGCCGATGACCAGCTCGATCGCGACCGAGACGATCGTCAGTCCCACGGTGTTGGCGAAGTCGGTCCACCACAGGCTCGAGGTCAGGACGGAGACGTAGTTGTCGATGCCGACGAAGCCGCCGTCCTCGGGGAAGCGGAGATCGACGTTCTGGACCGACAGCACGATCGCGTAGCCGATCGGATACGCGGTGACGAGCAGGATCGCGAGCACCGCCGGCGCGCTGAGCAGCCAGCCGAGGCGACGCTCGGAGCGCGCGCGGTCGGAGGGCGCGCCCTTCTTCGGCGCCATCTCGCCGCGCGACGGTGCGGGTGCCGAGCTCGCCTCCATCAGCGCCTCGCCTCGCTCACAGCAGGCCCTCCCGCTTGACCGCCGCCTCGACGTACTCGTAGAGCTCGTCGTACTTCGGCTTCACGTCGTCGGGATCGATGTCCCTCGGCGGACTGAGCGCACGCTGGATCGCGAGCGACACGTCCGTGTAGGCGGGCGTCAGTGGCCGCGGCGCCGCGTCGTCGATCGATTGCTTGATCAGGTCGGCGAACCCGGGATAGGCCTTGTCGAGAGCCTTGTTCTCGTACAGCGTCTGGTCGGTCGGCGGCAGGCCGCCGACCTCGGCCGCGTTGATCTGGTTCTCGGGAGAGACGAGGCAGGTCGCGGCCTCGAAGGCGAGCTCCTGGTTGTCGGAGTACGCGCTGACACCGACGTTGATGCCACCGAGCGGCGGGGCGCTCGTCACGCCCTCGGCGACGGTGGGGTACTTGGCGGCCTCCATCTGCTTGAAGACGTCGGGCGCCTCGGCCTTCGCGCTCGGGTAGACGAACGGGTAGTTGACCATGAACGAGAGGTCACCGCCCTGGAAGGCGAGCCGAACCGAGTCCTCGTTCGAGGTGTCGATGTCGGGCTGGGCAGCGGAGGAGTTGGCGAGGCGGCCGATCACCTCGAGCGCCATCGACGTCGGCTTCTCCTCGAGCGAGACGGTCTCGGGCCCGGACAGGATCTCGCCGCCCGCGGAGACGATGAGCGAGTTGACCCAGGTCGTGTATCCCTCATAGAAGGAGGCCTGGACCCCGATCCGGCCCTCCGCGCCGCCGATCTTCTCTGCCTGATCGATCATCTCGTCCCAGGTCTTGGGCGGCTTGGGGACGCGGTCCTTGCGATACCAGAGCAGCTGCGTGTTCGACGTGAACGGCGCCGCGTAGAGCTGGTCCTCGAACGAGGCGGAGTCGATCACGCTGTCGAAGGTGTTCTTCGTCACCTGCTCGGCGTCGTCGGGCGCCCACTCCGCGAGCCAGCCCGCGTTGGCGAACTCCGACGTCCAGATGACGTCCATCCCCATCAAATCGATCGATGTGTCACCGGCGCCGAGCCGACGGACGAGGAGCTCGCGCTGCTGCGAGGCGTCGGTCGGAAGCGGCTCGATCTGGATCGTGTAGCGGCCGTTGGACTGCTTCGTGCAGGCGTCCGCCGCGTCCTGGTAGGCGCCGCTCGGATCGTTGAAGACGTAGAAGCCGATCGACTGGCCGCCCTCGCCCGCATCCGATCCGCCGCAGGCGGGAAGCACGACGACGGCCGCGGCCAAAGCCAGCAGGCACGCACGGATGCTCCCTCTCCCGCCCTCTCTCAACAGGTCCTCCAGACCCTTGGGCTCCCCTGCGACCTTTATATCCCGCAAAGGTCGACGCGGAAACCCGCACCGTCTAAATCGTTCGAGCGCTCGATCTCGCCGATCAGGCGCGACGGACGACCACGCCGGAGCCAGGCGGCAGCTCGGCGCCGCTCGCGAGGCTCTGTGGAGCGCGTGCGCGCAGCGATCCGACCGCGACGACGACCTCCCCCGTGACGGGTGCCGAGAGCGCGGACTCGCCGAGGTTGAGGACCACCGCGTACTCGCCGCGGCGGTGGGCGACCGCCTCCGGGCCGGCGTCGATCGGCTCGTAGCCGGTCCCGGCGAGCGCATGGCGCAGCCGGATCAGGCCGCGGTAGAGGTTGAGCTCCGAGTGCGGGTCGACGGACTGATCGGCGACGTTCCGCTCGGCCGGATCGGTCAGCGGCAGCCACGGCTCGCCGGCCGTGAACCCGCCCTTCGGCCCCGGCTCCCACTGCATCGGGTGCCGCTGGGCATCGCGGCCATGGCGGTCGACCGGCGGGTCGCCGCCCGGTCCGTCTGCCATCCCGATCTCGTCGCCCTGGTAGATGAAAGCGGGGCCGGGAAGGGTCAGGAGCAGCGTCGCGGCGAGCTCGGCGGCGTCGCGGCCGAGCCTCGTGATCAAGCGTGGGAAGTCGTGGTTCGACAGCACCCAGGCGACCCGCTCGGCCGCGACCCCCGAGGCGATCGCCGCGCGCAGGCGCTCCGCGTCCCAGGGTGAGAACAGGAACTCGAACGCGAACGCGACGTCGAGCGAGCCGAGGTAGCGGGACAGCCCGGCGTGGGGCTGGAAGACCTCGCCGGCGAGGAAGGCATCCGGCCCCGCGGCATCGCGGATCGTCGCCAGCGCGTCGCCGATGTCGGGCGCGTTCTGCGAGTTCACGTGGTCGTGGAGCGCGAAGTCCCCGGGCAGGGGCAACGGGAACGTGCCGCTCGACGGCGGATCATCGCGGCGCTCGGGGTCCTTGAGCAGGCGGTCGATCGCGTCGACGCGGTAGCCGTCGATCCCGCGTTCGATCCAGAAGCCGATCTCCCCCGCCATCGCCTCCCGCGTCTCGGGGTTACGCCAATCGAGGTCGGGCTGCTCGGGATAGAACGAGTGCAGGTACCAGCGGCCGGTCTCCTCGTCACGACTCCAGGCCGGACCGCCGAACGCCGCGATCCAGTTGTTCTCCGGCCCGTCGACGCGCGACCACACGTAGCGCTCGGGATGCTCGCGAAACCACGGGTGCTCGATCGACGTGTGGCAGGGAACGAGGTCGAGCAGGATCCGCATCCCGCGCGCGTGGGTCTCGGCGACCAGCTCGTCGAAGTCCTCGAGCGTGCCAAGCCGCGGATCGACGGCGCTGAAGTCGGCGATGTCGTAGCCCATGTCGTGGAGCGGCGAGGGGTAGATCGGCGAGAGCCAGATCGCGTCGGCGCCGAGCTCGGCGATGTGGTCCAGTCGCGAGGTGATCCCGCGCAGGTCCCCGACACCGTCGCCGTCGGAGTCCTGGAAGGAGCGCGGGTAGATCTGGTAGACGACCGCGTCGGCCCACCACGGCCGCTCGGCCCCCGCCCGCCGCGGATCTGCGCTCTCGGCGGGGCCGCTCACCTGCGGGGTTCTACCCGCTCGGTGGCACCGGCGTGAGCTAGCCTCGCCGCGATGGGTTGGGTCGCATGGATCATCCTCGGCTTCCTCGCGGGTCTGATCGCCCGTGCGATCGTCCCGGGACGCACGGAGCCCGGTGGCTGCTTCGGCACGACCGCGATCGGCGTCCTCGGCGCGGCGATCGGCGGCTTCGTCGCGGTCCAGCTCGGCGTCGGCCGGCTCGGCGACTTCTTCGACCTCGAGACCTGGCTGATCGCGATCGCCGGCGCCGTCGTCCTGCTGCTGATCATCGGTGCGCTCGCCGGCGGGCGTCGCTCCGCCGGACCCCCCGCGCGCCGCTGACGATTCGACCGTCCCAGACGTTCCCGACGTTCCGAACGTCCCGGACGTTCCGGAAAACCACAACGTCTGGGACGTTCGCGCCGGCGGGGCGGCCCGTCAGCCGATCAGCGACAGGTTCTCGCCGACCCTCGTCTCGCGCTCGTCGCCGGCGGCGAACGCGGCGACGCGGACGCCGAGCAGCCGCACCGGCCGCGGCGGCGCGTAGGCCCTGAGCAGCGCCCTGGCCACCTCGGAGATCGTCGCGGCGTCGTCGGTCGGCGCCTCGAGCGTCCGCGCGCGCGTGACCTGTGTGAAGTCGTCGTGCTTGACCTTGATCCCGACGTTCCGCCCGGCGAGGTTGCGCTTTCGAAGCTCGGCCGACAAGCGCACCGACTGCTCGGCGAGGACGCGTTCCATCTCGTCGATCCGCGTCACGTCGCGGTCGAAGGTCGATTCGACCGAGCGCGACTTCGCCTCGCCCTCGGCGACCGGCGAATCGTCGTGGAAGTTCGCGCGCTCGTGGAGCGCGGCCCCGCTGCGCTCACCGAACACCGCGCGGAGCTCGTCGACGTCGCGCCGGCCGAGCTCGCCGAGGGTGGTGATCCCCATCGACTCGAGCCGTCCCGCCGTCTTGCCGCCGATCCCCGGTATCAGCCGTGGCGACTCCGACGCGAAGCGCCGGACGGCGTCCTCGCGAGTGAGGACGACGAACCCGCGCGGCTTCTCGGCGTCGGAGGCGACCTTCGCGACGAGTCGGTTCGGGCCGATCCCGACCGACGCGTCGAGGCCCTCGACCTCGCGGATCCGACGGACCAGGGAGCTCATCCGCCAGATCGGGTCCGGGACCGAGCTGAGGTCGAGGTAGACCTCGTCGAGCGAGACGCGCTGCCGCGGCACCCCGAGCTCGGCGACGAGCTCCATGACCCGTCCCGAGACCTCGCGGTAATGGGCCATGTCCACCGGTACGTTGATCGCCTGGGGGCAACGCCGACGCGCCTGGAAAACCGGCATCGCCGACCCGACGCCGAACTTGCGCGCCTCATAAGAAGCCGTCGTGACGACGGCTCGCGGCGAGGTCCCGGCGATGATCACGGGCTTGCCCGCGAGCTCGGGACGACGCAGCAGCTCGACCGAGAAGTAGAACGCATCCATGTCGAGGTGGGCGACGGTCCGCTTCATCAGAGACTCGCCACCGATCGTAGGTGGCGAGGAGGTCGGGCTCGCGGCGCCGGCCGCCGCCCGGGAGGGCTAGGCCGGGGTCTCGCCGCGCCCGCCGCGCGAGCGCTCGAACGCCTCGTTGAGCGCCCACAGGATGGCGCCGACGACGATCAGGATTCCCGCGATCCCGAAGGTCTGGGCCTCCTGCTGGGTGAGCAGCGCGATCGAGATGAAGATGCCGATCACCGGGACGACCGAGGGCACGACGAAGTGGTCGTGCTCGACCGGCTGGCGGCGCAGGATCAGGACGCTGGCGTTGACGAAGATGAAGACGGTGGTGAGCAGGGTGACCGTCGTCGAGGCGAGCGTGTCGAGGTCGCCGATGATGATCAGCACGGCGCAGAGCAGCGAGGTGAAGAGGATCCCGACCCAAGGCGTGCGCCGACCCGGCAGCACGCGTCCGAAGACCGGCGGCAGGACCTTCTCCTCGGACATTCCGTAGAGCAGCCGCGAGGCCATGATCATGTTGATCAGCGCGCCGTTGATCAGCGCGAGCAGCCCGATCGCCGAGAAGACCTCGAGCGGGATGTCGAGCGGGCCGAGCTTGACCACGTCGAGCAGCGCGCCGCCCTCGATGTCGCCGGCCGGGACGACGGTCGAGAACGCGATCGTGACCAGCAGGTAGACGACCCCCGCGATCGCGATCCCCTTGAACAGCGTGCCGGGGAACGTCGCGCGCGGGTTCTGGGTCTCCTCGGCGACGTTGACCGAGTCCTCGAAGCCGATCAACGCATAGAAGGCGAGCGCGGCGCCCGCCAGCGCGAGGCCGACCGGCGAACCGCCGCCGGACTTGAACTCGAACGCCTGGCCGATGTCGCCGCTGCCGTCGGTCAGCGCGACGACCCCGATGACGACGATGATCAGCAGGCCGGTCAGCTCGATGAGCGTGAAGCCGACGTTCAGCTTCACCGACTCGGCGATGCCGCGGAGGTTGATCAGGGTGACGAGCAGCAGCGCCAGCAGCGCGCCCAGCAGGACCTTGAGGTCCGGCAGGAAGGTCGGCAGGTAGTCGCCCGCGAAGCCTCGCGAGAGCGTGGCCGCGGAGGTGACGCCGGAGGCCATGACTGCGAACGCGACGATGAAGGCGAGGAACTTCGAGTTGAAGGCCTTCTTCACGTAGAGCGCGGCGCCGCCCGCACGCGGGTACTTCGAGACGAGCTCGGCGTAGGACCCGGCCGTGAACAGCGCCATGACGAGCGCGACGAGGAACGGGACCCAGATCGCGCCGCCGACCTCACCACCGACCTCGCCGACGAGCGAGTAGATCCCGCCGCCGACGATGTCGCCGACGATGAACAGCAGGAGAAGGCCCGGTGTGATCGCGCGCTTGAGCTCCGTGCGCTCCTCGGTATCGGGGTCGTAGTCGGCCGGGTGCCCGGACGGACTGCCCGGCACCGGTACGCGGCCCCCACCGCTATGACTCCCCGACACCGGCGGGTTTATACAGCCTTTAGCGACGGACCGGGGTCGCCGCCGGGTCGAGAGCACCGATCTCGAGCTCGCCGGACGGTCGATCGCGGCGCCCCGCGAAGCGCCTGAAGGCGAGCGCCGTGATCGCGAAGAGCGCCGCGATGATCAGGTACGGCACGGCGTCCGAGGTCGCGTCGGCGAGCGATGAGCCCGCCGATCCGCCGACCACCTGACCGCCCGCCCAGGCGGCGTTGACGAGCGCGAACGCGAACCCGAGATCGAGCCCCGTGGCCTCGGCGGAGTCGGAGAGCATCGCCATCGCCGGCGCCCAGAAGGCGGCGAGCGAGACGAACGCGAGGACGAGGACGACCGCGAGCAGGGCGATCGAGTCCGGGAAGCCGAGGGCGGCAGCTCCGACGGTGGCGCCGAGCATCCCCGGCCGCATCGTCGCGAAGCGCCCGCGCCGGTCCGAGACCCCGCCGAAGAAGCGCGAGGCCGCCGCCTCGATCCCCGCCGCGACGACGAACACCGCCGCGACCCCGACCGCGCTCGCGCCCAGCTCCTCGAAGCGCAGCGGGCCGAGGACGTTGATCGTCCCCGAGAGCATCGCCGGCAGGGCGACGAGCCAGACCGGCCCGAGGACCGAGCGATCGGCGATCGACCGCCCGACGGCGCGCCAGCCGGGGGGCGGCGTCGGGCGCACGGGGTCGATCCGAAGCGCGAGAACCGCGAGCGCGATCGCCAGTACGGCGACGACGCTGAACACGAGCTCGGTGCCGACGCGCTCGGCGGCGGCGCCGATCACGGGGCCTACGAGGGCTCCGGCGATCGCGAGGCCGAGCGCGCCGCCGAGCAGCTCACCCCGGCGGTCGCGCGGCGAGCCCGCGATCAGCCAGGCGAGCGCGCCCGCCCAGGTGCAGGCGCCACCGAAGCCCTGGGCGAAGCGGGCCGCATCGAGCAGGACGATGTCGCGGGCGAAGCCGAAGGTCACACACGACGCGCTGATCAGGCCGAGGCCGATCAGCAGGGTCGGGCGCACTCCGACCCGGGCCGCGAGCCAGCCGCTGGGGAGTGCCCCGATGAGCGTGCCGGCGGCGTAGGAGGCCGACAGGATCCCGGCTTCCGTCTTCGAGAGGCCGAGCGCGCGCTGGTAGTCGCCGAGCAGCGGGGTGATCGCCGAGAAGAACATGACGTCGAGGACGATCGCGGCGGAGGCGAGGGCGAACAGGCGGCGCACCGGGGCCACGTTAGGAGGCGCGGCGCGGACGGATGGTCCGAATCGATTGCGGGCCGTCATCCGCCGCGTCTATGTTCCGGCGCGTGGAAGCCTCAGCCGCACCCGAGCGAACCCGACGTCCGATCCGGCCCAGCGGAGTCGTCGACGAGGCGTTCTCGCTCTACGCCGAGCATGCCCGCGTACTGCTGCCGACGGCGCTGCTCGTCGTCGGCGTCTTCGCGGTCGTCCAGGCGCTGCTCGCGAGCTCGGGCTCGTTCGCGCTGATCCTGCTCGGCAACGCCCTCTCGATCGTCGCCTCGGCGCTCTACTCGGGCTTCGTCGTCAAGTTCGTCGAGCGGCTTCGCTCCGGGGGCGGCCCGGCTTCGGTCGGCGACATGTTCGCGGCGGTCGCGGCGGTGCTCGGAACGCTGATCCTGAACGGGATCCTCTACGGCTTCGCCGTCGCGATCGGGCTCGTCCTGCTGATCGTCCCGGGCCTGATCATCCTCACGATGTGGTGCCTCGCCGCGCCGTCGATCGTGATCGAGGGGCGCGGCGTGACCGAGGCGTTCCGGCGCAGCGCCGAGCTGACCCACGGCCAGCGGATGCCGATCTTCCTGACGCTGCTGCTCGCGCTCGTCGTCCTGATCGGGCTCGGCATCGTCCTCGGCCTGATCGGGGCCGTGATCGGAACCGTCGGGATCATCGTGATGCAGATCCTCGCCTCGGTGATCGCGGCGCCGGTCTTCTCGCTGATCGTGGCGGTGCTGTTCTTCGACCTGCGCGGCGCCGACGTCCCGGTCGAGCCCGCCGCGGGTCCGCTCGACCCACCGCCGGCCGCGACCGCCTAGGTCGCGCCGAGCGCCGCCAGCGCGACGGCGAGAGCGACCTCGGCCCGAGGCCGTATCGAGTCCGCCTCGACGTATTCCTCGGGCGCGTGGGCGCGCCCCCCGAGCGGTCCGAGGCCGTCGATGACGAGATCGATGGTCTGCGCCATGTGACTCGCGTCCGAGGCACCGCCGCGAGCCCGTGCGAGCAGCGGTCGCCCGGTCAGCCGGGACGCAGCCTCGACGACGGGCGCCGCGACCTCGCGGGTGTCCATTCCCGGCCAGACGCGGATCAGCGCCGGGTCGATCTCGACCCCGTCCACGTCGCGCGGGATCTCGCCCAGGACCCGGTCGAAGCTCGCCTGCGAGTCGGCCCTCAGGTCGCAGAAGAGCTCACCGCCGTCCGGGACGACGTTGAACGCGTCGCCGCTTCTCAGGATCGTCGGGACGGCGGAGAGCCGCTCGGCGCCGGCCGGGTCTTGCTGCGCCGTGACGAGCTGGGCCACGGCGGCGAGGCCGAGCAGCGCGTTCCGCCCGGCGTCGGGGGCGGAACCAGAGTGCGAGGCCACGCCCCGCGCCTCGATCCGCAGCGTTCCCGCCGCCTTGCGCTTGACGACCACTCCGTCGCCGACGCCGTCGGGGTCGCGCTCACCACCCTCGAAGCACAGGCAGGCGTCCCAGCCGGCGAACGCGGGCCCGTGGGCGAACGGGCGCCGGCGCCACTCCTCGTCGGTCACGGCCAGCAGAGCGATCTCCGCGTAGAGCTCCGGCCGCGTCGCCAGCTCTCGCATCACGCCCGCGGCGAGGACGTCGCCGGCCTTCATGTCGATCGAGCCCGACCCGACGAGCTTCGACGCCTCGATCGCGAGCGGGCGATGGGACTCGTGGGCGATGACCGTGTCGACGTGGCCGAGCAGGACGATGCGGCCCGACCCCGTGCCGCGAAGCCGCGCGATCAGGTCCGGCGCGTACTGCGGCGTCGAGCACGACGGGCGCTCGACCTCGACCCCCTCGGGAAGCATCCCGACGAGCAGCTCGATCGTCCGCTCGGCACCGGGGACGTCGCCCGACGGCGAGGACACCGCGACGAGCGTGGCGATCTGCTCGACCGCGACGGCGTCGATGCGCTCGGCGGCCTCGCGGACGAAGTCCGGCGCGGGCGTGGTCGGTGATCCGGGGGCGGTCAAGGGCGCCGAAGCCTAGGCCCGCCCGCCGGCCGTCTAGCCTCGCCGCCGATGAGGGTCAGGATCTCGGCATCGGAAGCGCGGCGGATCGCGCTCGGCGCGCAGGGGTTCGCCGACCCACCGGCGAGCGGCACCGGCGGACACGCCCTGCGCCGTGTCGTCTCGCGGACGAAGCTGCTCCAGATCGATTCGGTCAACGTGCTCGAGCGCGCGCACTACCTGCCGATCTTCAGCCGCATCGGTCCCTACCCGCACGCGACGCTCGACGACGCCGCGTTCCGAGCGCCGCGGCGGCTGTTCGAGTACTGGGCCCACGAGGCCTCGCTGCTCCCGGTCACGACGCAGCCGCTGCTTCGCTGGCGGATGGCGAAGGCCTACGACGACGCGTGGGGCGGGATGCGCAGGATCGCCGCCGAGCGGCCGGAGCTCGTCGAAGAGGTGTACGAGCAGGTCGCCGAGCGCGGTCCGATCGCCGCGTCGGAGCTCGCCGAGCGCGAGCGCCGCGCCGGGCCGTGGTGGGACTGGTCGGAGACCAAGCATGCGCTCGAGTACCTGTTCTGGTCCGGTCGGATCACGTCGGCGCGCCGGGTCCGCTTCGAGCGCCGCTACGACCTGACCGAGCGGGTTCTGCCGCGCGCGGTCGTCGAGGCGCCGACCCCTGACCCGCAGGAGGCCCAGCGCGAACTACTGCGGATCTCGGCGAGCGCGCTCGGGGTGATGGCCGAGTCCGACCTGCGCGACTACTTTCGGCTGTCCGCGGTCGAGGCCAAGCCGCGCGTCGCCGAGCTCGTCGAGGCCGGAGACCTACTGCCCGTCGAGGTCGAGGGCTGGGGTCGCACCCAGGGCTACCTGTGGCGCGACGTGCGGATCCCGCGACGCGTCGATGCGCGTGCGCTGCTCGCGCCCTTCGACCCGGTCGTCTGGGCACGCGACCGGACGCGGCGGATCTTCGGCTTCGACTTCCGGCTCGAGATCTACGTGCCGCAGCCGAAGCGGGTGCACGGCTACTACGTGCTGCCGTTCCTGCTCGGCGACCGGCTCGTCGGCCGCTGCGACCTCAAGGCCGACCGCCGGGCCGGCGTGCTGCGCTGCCACGCGGTCCACCTCGAGGCGCACGCAGACCGGGCGCTCGTCATGCCCGAGCTCGAGGCCGAGCTCAGGTCGATGGCGTCATGGCTCGGCCTGGGCGGGTTCGAGATCGCTCGCGTCGTCTGAGCGTCGCCGAGCCGCCCGCCGCCACCGGCCTTCATATGCTCGCCCGCCGGGATGACCGGGACGACGGGACAAGCTGGAGCAGAGGCGGCGATCGAGCTCCGCGGTGTCGTCAAGCGCTACGGCTCGCTCACCGCGGTCGACGGTCTCGACCTGGCGGTCCCCTACGGCAAGTGCATCGGCCTGCTCGGCCCGAACGGCGCCGGCAAGTCGACGACGATGAAGATGCTGACCGCGCAGGCGATCGCCGACGAGGGCTCGCTCGAGGTGCTCGGCTACGAGCTGCCGCGCGAGTCGAAGCAGGCACGGGCCGAATGCGGCGTCGTCCCCCAGCTCGACAATCTCGACACGACGCTGACCGTCGAGCAGAACCTCGTCGTCTTCGCCCACCTCTACCGGATTCCGCGCGCCGAGCGCCCGGAGGCGATCGAGCGCGCGCTTCGGATCGCCAACCTGACGGAGCGCCGCGATACGCGCGTCGACAAGCTCTCCGGCGGGATGCGCCGGCGGCTTCTGATCGCCCGCGCTCTCGTCCACCGCCCTCGACTGCTCTTGATGGACGAGCCGACCGTCGGCCTCGACCCGCAGGTGCGCCAGGAGCTCTGGGCGCTGATCGACGGGCTGCGCACCGAGGGCGTCTCGATCCTGATGTCGACGCACTACATCGAGGAGGCCGAGCGCCTCGCCGATTCCGTCGTGATCATGTCCCACGGCAAGGCGATCGCCGCCGGCGAGCCGCGCGACCTCGTGACCGAGCACGTGGGCGCCGAGGCGCTCGAGGTCTACGGGCCACCGGAGCGCCTGGCCGAGGTCGAGGCCGAGGTCAGGTCCGGCGGGATGTCGACCCGCCGGACCGGCACGTCGGTCGCCGTCCTGCGGCTCGCCGAGGCGAACGGCTCCGAGCTCCCCGAGGGGCACCGCCGCGTCACGAACCTCGAGGACGTCTTCGTGCTGCTGACCGGCGAGGAGATCGCGTGACGGGCGCGGCGAGGACGCGGCGGCGCCTGCGCCGGCTCGAACGCCCCGCGATCGCCGGCGTGATGGTCCGCGAGGCGATCAACTACTCGAGCTACTGGCGCTCGACGACGTTCTCGGCGACCGTCGAGCCGACGATCTACCTGCTCGCCTTCGGCTTCGGCTTCGGCTCGCTGGTCTCGGTCGTCGCGGGCTACGACTACATCGAGTTCATCGGGACGGGGATCGTCGCGACGGCGGTGCTGTTCTCCTCGGCGTTCCCGGCGATGTTCGGAACGTTCGTCAAATACTCGTTCCAGCGCACCTACGACGGCATCCTCGCGGCCCCCGTCGACACCGAGGAGCTCGTCACGGGCGAGACGCTGTGGATCGCGATCAGGGCCGGCGTCTACGGCAACGTCCCGATGCTGATCGCGATGATCTTCGGGCTGCCGCCGAGCTGGGGAATGCTGCTCGTGCCGCTGATCGCGTTCACGGCGGGCTTCGGCTGGGCCGGGTTCGGGATCTCGATCGCCGGATTCGCGAACTCGTTCGAGAACTTCAACTACGTCGTCTCGGCGGTTCTGACGCCGCTGTTCCTCGTCGCGGGCACGTTCTTCCCGATCGACGGCCTGCCCGAGTGGGCGCAGGTCCTCGCCCAGTTCAACCCGCTCTACCACTGCGTCGAGCTCGTCCGAGGCGCGGTCTTCGGCTTCGACGGCGGGGTCGGTGAGTTCTTCGTCCACTATGGGGTGATCGTGCTCTTCGGCCTGATCACCTGGCGCGTCGGGATCTACGCGATGACGAAGAAGCTGATCGACTGAGCGCCGTGGGCGGCGAGGGCCGCCCGGTCCGGATCGAGGCTGACCTTCACGCGAAGCGTCAACCTCGAATCAGACCCGCACGACCGCTGCGGCTGGCGCCGCGCGGCTCGATCGAGCCAGCCGTGTCCCCTGAGGGGCCGGCTCGGTCCTGGCACTGGGGCGGCGCGGCGATACTGGTCGCGTGCGAAACGAGTGGATCCTTCGTGACGGCGGCGAGCAGGTCGATGGGCCGGGCGGGATCCGCCTGTCCACCGACCCCGAGCTCGTCGACCTCGACCTCGTCCACGCGTTCCTGACGAACTCCTACTGGCGGCCCGGGGTCTCGCGCGAGACGATCTCGCGAGCGATCGCGGGGTCGATCCCGTTCACGCTGATCGACGACCGCGAGCGCCAGGTCGGGTTCGCACGGGTGGTCACCGACCGCGCGACGTTCGCCTACCTCGGCGACGTCTTCGTGATCGAGGCGGCGCGCGGCCGAGGCCTCGGCGACTGGATGACCGGCCGGATCCTCGACCACCCGCACCTGCGAGGGATCGCGCGCTGGAGCCTCTACACCGCCGACGCGCACCGCCTCTATGAGAGGCACGGGTTCCGGCCGCCGGCCAACCCCGACTGGGCGATGGAGATCGTCGACCCGCAGGTCGGCCCGGGCTGAGCCACCCAGGGTTTCGGTTGTGCGCTGCGGAGCGCCGGCGCGGGTAAGCGGCAACGGCGCGAGCGATGCGCACCGCCCCCCACGGAAGGACCCGCCCCATGCCCAGCGTCTCCCGAACCTTCGACGTCAGCGTGCCCCCGAACGTCGTCGTCCCCTACCTCGCCGACTTCGCGAACGCCGAGGAGTGGGACCCCGGGACCGAACGCTGCGTGCCCAACCAGGAGGGACCGCCGGAGATCGGCTCGTCGTGGAAGAACACCTCGAAGATCGCCGGCATCACCACCGAGCTGACCTACACGCTCGAGGACAAGCGCGACGACCTCGTCGTGCTCGTCGGCCGCAACAAGACCGCGACCTCGACCGAGACGATCGAGGTCAAGCCGAACGGTGGGGGCTCGAGGGTCGCCTACACGAACGCGATCGAGTTCAACGGAGCCTCGAAGCTCGCGTCGCCGCTCGCCAAGGTCGTCTTCGAGAAGGTCGCCAGCGACACCGAGAAACAGCTCTCGGAGTCGCTCGAGAAACGGGGGCGCTAGCTCAGCAGCCGCCCTCGCACGCGAGGGCGAAGAGCCCGACGATCCCGGCGAGGGCGACCAGGACGCCGAGTGCGAGCGCGGCGGCGATGCCGACCGCGAGCTCGGCGCGGCTGCGGCCGGGCGCGGCGAGGTACCAGCCGATCGCGGCGTAGATCAGGGCGACCGCCGCGGAGAAGCCGACGGCGATCAACGTGCCGGCGTCGTCGTCGTCGCCGAGGCCGCTCAGCAGGACGACCGCCAGCGGGACGGCGATCAGTGCGCCGGCCGCGCCTCCGAGGACGGTTGATCCCCGGGCGCTGGCTCCCGCGAGCAGCGCGCCGAGCGTGACGAGCGCGAACAGGCCGAACAGGCTCCCGCGCCCGGTGAACAGGCCGCCGCCGAAACCCGCGAGGAGCACGAGGACCACGAGCCCCCAGAACGCCGGCGCGACCCGTGCCGCATCGCGCTCGCGCCCGCCGCTCACGGGGCGAACCTACTGACGGACGACCTCGCCGGTGCGAGGTGCGCCGAGAACCTGTCGCCGGGGCGACCGATCTCCGGTCCGCCTCGCGGGCGGGGGCCGAGGGTCCGGGCGGCCGGGCGGGCGGAGGGCCCAGTCCCCTAGGCGATGATTCGCCCGGTCAGGTGCTCGCGCTCGCCGTCCTTGCGAAGCAGAGCGAACTCGTATCCCTCGCCGGCCGGCGTCGACCGGAAGCGGGGCCTCGATGGCAGCAGGACCGGCGCCTTGAACTCCACGGCGATCGTGAACTCCTCGGGCACACTGCCGTCGAACGCGGCGAGCGCCCGTGCCTTCGACCACATCCCGTGGGCGATCGCGCGCGGGAAGCCGAACGCCTTCGCGCTGAGTGAGCTCATGTGGATCGGGTTGCGATCGCCCGAGACGGCCGCGTAGCGGCGACCGAGGTCGCCGGGCAGAGACCAGACGGCCTCGGTCCAGTCGTCGGAGGGCTCGACGCCGAGCGACTCGTCCGCCGCAGACTCCTCGCCGTCCTTCCCGCGGCGCAGGTAGGTCGAGCGATCGGCCCAGACCGTCTCGCCCTCGACGCTCGCCTCCGAGACCAGGTCGACCTGCTTGCCGCGCCGGTGGGGCCGCAGGTTCTCCGACCACACGCGCAGATCGAACTGCTCATCGACCCGAAGCGGACGCCGCTGTTCGATCCGGTTGGCGAGATGGACCAGGCCGAGGAGGTCGAACGGGAACCCCTTCGACGTCATCAGCTCGAGCTGAAGCGCGAAGGCCGCGACGTGCGGATACGTCGCCGGCAGCGTGTCGCGCAGCGTGAAGCCGCAGACGCGCGCGTAGTCGGCGACGGCGCCGGGCTCGACGCTGATCCCCAGCAGCGAGACGACCGTGTCGGGCAGCTCGGAGCCGCCACCGCCGCCGAACGGCAGCACCGACGCCGTCGCGGCCCGCCGGTAGAGGCCGCCCATCGAGGGCAGCCGCTCGAGCTCGATCGTGCTCGCCTCGGCCATCGGCTAGGCGCCGATCATGTTCTGGCCGCAGACGCGGACGACGTTGCCGTTGACCGCGCTCGAGGCCGGGCTCGCGAACCAGCCGATCGTCTCGGCGACGTCGACGGGCTGCCCGCCCTGGGTCAGGCTCGAGATCCGCCGGCCGCCCTCGCGGGTGCCGACCGGCATCGCCGCGGTCATCGCGGTCTCGATAAAGCCCGGCGCGACGGCGTTGATCGTCGCGCCGCGCTTGGCCATCTCGGGCGCCAGCGCGTCGACGAGACCGATGACTCCGGCCTTCGTCGTCGCGTAGTTGGCCTGGCCGCGGTTGCCCGCGATCCCGCTCGTCGAGGAGACGGTGATCACGCGCGAGTTCTGGCCGATCAGGTTCGCCTCGAGCAGCGCCTCGGTGATCGCGACCTGGCTCTGCAGGTTGACCGCGATGACCGAGTCCCACTGCTCCTCGCTCATCCGCCCGATCGTCTTGTCGCGGGTGATGCCGGCGTTGTGGACGAGGACGTCGAGCTGGCCGCCGTGCGAGCGCACGTGCTCGACGATTCGCTCGGCCGCCTTCTCCGAGGTGATGTCGAGCTGCATCGCGGTGCCGCCGATCTCGTTCGCCTTGGCGGTCAGCGCCTCGCCGGCCTGCGGAACGTCGACGCAGATCACCTCGGCGCCGTCACGGGCGAGCGTCTCGGCGATCGACGCACCGATGCCACGCGCGGCACCGGTGACCAGCGCGACGCGGCCGGCGTGCGGCGCATCCCAGTCGGCCGGCGGCACGACCTTGTCGGCACCCTCGGCGCGGACCGTCACGACCTGACCATCGACGAAAGCGGACCGGGCCGAGAGCAGGAAGCGGAGCGTCGACTCGAGCGCACCCTCGGCTCCGCGCTCGACCCGCACGAGCTGCGCGGTCGAGCCCGAGTTGCCGATCTCCTTCGCGGCCGTGCGCGTGAAGCCCTCGATCGCGCGCTGGGCGATCTGCTCCTCGACTGACTCGGCCTCCTCCGGCACGCCGGCGAGGACGAGCAGACGCCCCGAGCGGGCGATCCGCCGGATCGTCGGGTGGAACGCCTCGTAGAGCGAGCGCAGCTTGGCGACGTCGTCGATCCCGGAGGCGTCGAAGACGACGGCGGCGAACTTCGCGCCGTCGGTCTCGGCCGCCGAAGGATCGGTCTCGACGTGTGCGCCGATCGAGCGCAGGACCTCCTGCGTCGGCTCCGAGAGCCGGCCCTCGCGGGTGCCGAGCAGCATCACCGGCGCCGAGACGACGGGCTTGCCCGGCTCGTGGCGCTCGAGGATCGGCGGGACCGGGAGTCCGATGCGGCCCGAGACCGCCTTGCCGACCGGCGAGTTGGTGAGTGTCTGGTAGCGGTCGCTCATGCCTTCCTCTCCACGATCGCGGTGACGCCCATGCCGCCGGCCGCGCAGATCGAGATCAGGCCGCGGCCCGAGCCCTTCTCGGCGAGCAGCTTGGCGAGCGTCGCGACGATCCGCCCGCCGGTGGCGGCGAACGGGTGGCCACTCGCGAGCGAGGAGCCGTTGACGTTGATCTTGGCCGGGTCGATCTCGCCGAGCGGCTCGTCGAGGCCGAGGCGCTCGGAGCAGAACGCGGCGTCGTTCCAGGCCTTCAGCGTCATCAGGACCTGCGAGGCGAACGCCTCGTGGATCTCGTAGAAGTCGAAGTCCTGGAGCGCGAGGCCGTTGCGCTCGAGCAGTCGCGGCACCGCGTAGATCGGAGCCGAGAGCAGCCCGTCGTCGCCGTGGACGTAGTCGACCGCGGCGGTCTCGGCGTCGACGAGATGAGCGAGGACCGGCAGCGAGTGCGCCTCGGCCCACTCGTCGCTCGCCAGCAGCACCGTCGAAGCGCCGTCGGAGAGCGGGGTCGAGTTCGCCGCCGTCATCGAAGCGTCGGGACCGGAACCGAAGACCGGCTTCAGCTTCGCGAGCTTCTCCACCGAGGAGTCCGGGCGCAGGTTCGCGTCACGCGACTGCCCGAGGTAGGGCGTCATCAGGTCGTCCATGAACCCGGAGTCGTAAGCGGCGGCGAGCTTCTGGTGCGAGGCGACCGTCCACTCGTCCTGCTCGGCGCGCGTGATCTGCCAGCGCTTCGTCGAGATCGCCTGGTGCTCGCCCATCGACAGGCCGGTACGCGGCTCGGAGTTGCGCGGAATCAGCGGCACGATCTGACCCGGTCGCAGACGGCCCAGGACCTTGAGCCGCCCGGCGGTCGTCCTCTCGCGATTGGCCGCGAGCAGGACCTGGCGCAGGTCCTCGTTGACCTCGATCGGTGCGTCCGAGGTGGTGTCGACGCCACCGGCGACGCCGGCCTCGATCTGGCCCATCGCGATCTTGTTGCCGACGAGGATCGCCGCCTCGAGGCCCGTGCCGCACGCCTGCTGGATGTCGTAGGCGGGCGTCTCGGCCGACAGCGCGCTGCCGAGGACGGCCTCGCGGGTCAGGTTGAAGTCGCGCGAGTGCTTGAGGACGGCGCCCGCGGCCATCTCGCCGAGGCGCTCGCCCTGGAGGCCGAAGCGACCGACGAGGCCGTCGAGCGCCGCGGTCAGCATGTCCTGGTTGGAGGCCTTGGCGTAGGGACCGTTCTGGCGCATGAACGGGATCCGGTTGCCTCCGAGGATCCCGATCGGTCGCTTCTCGTCGGTGGTTGGGCTCATTCGCTTCTCGCTTCTCGCTTCTTCGAGTGGGTGGGTGAGGTTTCGGTGGTCGTCGCCGCCGCGCCTCAGCGCAGCTCGGCGATCATCTGCTCGGCGTCGGGGAGCTCGTCGCCGAACTCCATGTAGGAGCTCTGGCTCGCCGGCCCGCCGGGGATCGCGATCGGGGCCCCGAGGACCTCGTCGGGAATGCCGAAGGCGTCGACGAGGTCCGAGGCGGCCGGGCGGATCTCCGTGCAGAGCTGATTGACGGCCTTGATGACCGCCTTCGACCGCGTCGAGGAGATGCGGCCGTGCTCCTGGAACCAGCCGCGGTCCTCCTCGATCACGGAGAGGATGTAGAGGTCACAGAGCTTCGAGAGCGTCTCGCGAAGCGCCTTGTCATCGGTCGCGGCGACCGCGCGCGCGAACGCTTCAGCGATCAGCTTCTCGGTGTGGACGCGTGCGCAGGCCAGAACGTGGTCCTGACACTCGTTGAACAGCTCGAACAGGTCGCGGCCCTGATCGAACCCGCCCTTGAGCCGCCGCGCGGCCCCGCTCAGCACGTGCTCGGCACGCCAACGCAGCAGACCGAGCTGGTAGTCGCGGTCGAGCAGGTCGCCCTCGCTCTCGCGTCCGGGCGTCAGGTCATCGGACAGCCGCTGGATGAGCTCGCGAGCGGCGGAGCGCTCGACGACGGTCTCCCAGACCTGCTTGCCGACGAAACCGGCGATGCCGATCGGGTTGAGCTCGCCGAACTCCTCGCGGTAGCCGGTCAGCAGGCTCTTGGCGACGAGCTGGAGCAGGATCGTGTTGTCGCCCTCGAACGTGGAGAAGATCTCCATGTCCTCGGCGAGCTCGGCGAAGCGGTTCTTTCGCAGGTAGCCCTGGCCGCCGCAGCACTCGCGGCAGACCTGGATCGTGCGGATCGCGTGCTCGGCCCCGAGCGCCTTGTAGCCCGCCGCCCGGGTCTCCAGCTCTCGCCGCGCGTCCTCGTCGTCGACGTCGCCGCCGAAGATCCGGTCGAGCTCGTCGACGAGCTCGCGCTGGGCGAAGTGGAGCGCGTAGCTCTTGGCCAGGCGCGGCAGCAGGCGGCGCTGGTGGACCCGGTAGTCGAGCAGCAGCGCCTCCTCGTCGGAGTCCGGCGGCCCGAACTGGCGCCGCTCGTCGCCGTAGCGGATCGCGATCGTGAGCGCCGACTTCGCCGCGGCCTGCGCCGCGCCGCCGACGGCGACGCGCCCCTGGATCAGGGTGCCGAGCATCGTGAAGAAGCGGCGGTTCGGGTTCTCGATCCGGCTCTTGTACTCACCGGCCTCGGTGACCTCGGCGTAGCGGTCGAGCAGCGCATCGCGCTCGACGCGCTTGTGGTCGAACCAGATGCGTCCGTTGTCGACGCCGTTGAGACCCATCTTCTCGCCGCAGTCCTCGATCCGGACGCCCTCGACGACGTCACCGTCCTCGTCGCGGAGTGGCACGAGCAGGGCGTGGACGCCCTTCGACTCCCCACCGATGATGAGCTGAGCGAACACGGTGCAGAGGCGCGCGTCGCGAGCCGCGCCGCCGATCCAGTCCTTCGAGTCGTGCTCCGTCGGCGTGTTGACGATGAACTCGCCCGTCTCGACGTCATAGGTCGCGGTCGTGCGGACCTCCTGGACGTTGGAGCCGTGGAAGGACTCGCTCATCCCGAAAGCACCCGGCAGCTCGAGCGATGTGATCTGGGAGAGGTACTTCTCGTGGTGCTTGCGCGTCCCGAGGTGCAGGACGGAGCCACCGAAGAGCCCGAACTGGACGCCGCACTTGACGAGCAGCGAGAGGTCGGAGTGGGCGAGCGTCTCGAACGCCGCGATCGAGCCTCCGACCATGTCGAAGCCTCCGAATTCCGCCGGGAAGCCGAGCCGGGTGCCGCCCGTGTCCGAGAGCAGCCGCGCGCGCTCGAGGATCAGCTTGCGGTACTCCTCGGTCGGCGGTGGGACCTCCGCGGTGACGAACTCGGGCCTGCGCAGCACCCCGCGGACGCCCTCGCGGACGAGCCGGTGCTCACCGTCGAGCAGCTCGCGCATCGCCACCGCGTCGACCGCCACACCCGGAGCCGTGATGCTCATGAGCCGGTCGCCGCCTCGCCGGCGCGGTCGGGGAACGATCCGTTCATCTCGGTACTCGGCTTTCTCTTCGAAGAAACCGCGGCTGCGAGACGAGCCGTCCACTCGCCTCGCGCCGCGTCATGGATCAGTCTTGCTTGTTCCGGGCTGAAGGTCTACTGCCGTTGTCGGGAACTTGTTGAGCTGGATTTATCAGTGCGATACAACTCTGAGCCGTTTGCGGGACCGGATGGCGGGTTAGCGCCTCCGGCTCGCCCACCCCGGTCGCCGACGATCCCTAGGATCACCCGCCTCCGTCGTCTGCTCTGTGATCTTCACCTAACGAGGTAACCGCCGTGTCACTGCGCCCTGCGTTGAGCCTGATTCTCGGCCTTCTGTTGACCGTCGCTCTGGCCGCATGCGGATCCGACGATTCCTCCGATTCCGAATCGGCCAGCTCGGGCTCGGAGACGGTCTCGCTCGAGGAGTGCACCCCCGACCAGCTCGACACGCTCGAGCCCGACACGCTGACGGTGGCGACCGACAGCCCCGCCTTCCCGCCGTATTTCGAGGACGACGACCCGACGAACGGTAAGGGCTTCGAGAGTGCGGTCGCCTACGCGATCGCCGACCAGCTCGGCTTCTCCGACGACCAGGTGGAGTGGGTCGTCGAGCCGTTCAACTCGTCCTACGCGCCGGGACCGAAGGACTTCGACTTCGACGTCAACCAGATCTCGATCACCGAGAAGCGCGCCGAGCAGGTCGACTTCTCGACGCCGTACTACACCGCCAATCAGGCGGTCGTCGCGCTCAAGGACTCCTCCGCCGCGGATGCCGAGAGCATCTCTGACCTCGCCGGCGCGGTTATCGGGGTGCAGATCGGCACGACGAGCCTCGAGGCCGTCGAGTCCGTGATCCAGCCCGACGAGGATCCGCAGATCTTCGACACCTCGAACGACGTCGTCTCGGCGCTCAAGAACGGCAGCGTCGAGGCCGTCGTCGTCGATGTGCCGACCGCCTTCTACCTGACCGCGGTCCAGGTGCCCGAGGCCTCGGTCGTCGGGCAGTTCGAGGCGCCGGGCGGCGATCAGTTCGGCGCCCTGCTCGCCAAGGACTCGTCGCTCACCCCGTGCGTCTCGGCCGCGATCGAGGAGCTCGACTCGTCCGGCGAGCTGGCCGAGATCGAGAAGCAGTGGCTGAGCGAGGCGACGAACGCGCCGGTCCTCGAGTAGGGCCCCGTGTCCGCGGCGCCCGGTGAAGAGCGCCTGGTGAGCGAAGGCTCAGACCCGGCGTCCGAGGCCGCCCGCCGGCGGCTCGAGCGCGCTGCCGCGAGGCGCCGGAACGACCGTCGCGGGTTCGCGATCGCCGCGACCTCGACGCTCGTCGTGCTCGGCGGGCTCGCGGCGCTCGTTCTCACGAGCTCGGGCTGGCCCGACGTCCAGGACAGCTTCTTCAACCCGGGAGACTTCGCCGCCGTCTTCCCCGAGATCCTCGAGGCCTTCTGGCTCGACATCAAGATCTTCATGGTCGTCGAGGTCGCCGTGCTCGCGCTCGGCCTGCTGGTAGCGCTGGTCCGCGTGACCCGGGGCCCGGCCCTGTTCCCGGTCAGGCTGCTCGCGACGGTCTACACGGACGTCTTTCGAGGCATTCCCACCATCCTGCTGATCTACCTCGTCGGCTTCGGAGTGCCGGCCCTGACGCCGGGTGCGGACCCCGACAACTTCCTGATCTCGGGCGTATTCCTCGGCTCCGTGGCGCTGATGCTCTCCTACGGCGCCTACGTATCCGAGGTCTACCGGGCCGGGGTCCAGTCGGTCGAGCGCGGCCAGCACGAGGCCGCGCTCTCGGTCGGGCTGACCCAGCGCCAGGCGCTTCGCCACGTGATCGTGCCGCAGGGCGTGAGACGCGTGGGGCCGCCGCTGCTCAACGACTTCATCGCGCTCCAGAAGGACGTCGCCCTGCTCTCGATCCTCGGCGTCGTCGAGGCGTTTCGCTTCGCTCAGATCGAGGCGTCGACCAACTTCATCTACACGCCGCTCGTCGCCGCGGCGATGCTCTACCTGCTGATCACGATCCCGCTTGCGCGGCTGCTCGATCACTACGACCGCCGCTCCGGCGAGGGCGGGAGGACGCGCTGATGTCGGCGCCCGTTCTCGAGATCCGCGGCGTCACGAAGTCCTTCGGCGAGCGCGAGGTGCTCAAGGGGATCGACCTGTCGATCGCCGAGCACGAGGCGGTCGCGCTGATCGGCGCGTCGGGCTCGGGCAAGTCGACGCTGCTTCGATGCATCGACCTCCTCGAGGAGATCGACGACGGCGATGTCTTCCTCGATGGCGAGGTCATCACCGACCCGTCGGTCGACGCCGTGGCGGCGCGTCGCCGGCTCGGGTTCGTCTTCCAGCACTTCAACCTGTTCCCGCACCTCGACGTGATCTCAAACGTGACGCTGGGCCGCAGGCGCGCCGACGACGTGGGCCGGGACGAGGCCGAGGCCGAGGCCGAGGCGCTCCTGGCACGGTTCGGGCTCGAGGGCCGCGAGCGCGACCGTCCGTCGCGGCTCTCCGGCGGCCAGCAGCAGCGAGTCGCGATCGCGCGGGCGTTCGCGGGCCGGCCGCGGGCGATGCTGCTCGACGAGGTCACGAGCGCGCTCGATCCCGAGCTGATCGCCGAGGTCCTCGCCGCCGTCCGCGACCTCAAGTCCGAGGGGGTGACGATGCTGCTCGCGACGCACGAGATGGGCTTCGCGCGCGAGGTCGCCGACCGGATCGGCTTCCTGCACGAAGGCCGGCTCGTCGAACTGGGGCCGGCACGGCAGGTGATCGACGCCCCGAAGCGCCCTGAGACGCAGCGCTTCCTCGGCCGCCTGCTCGCCGCCGACCGCGTCTGACGCCCGCGCGTCTGCGGGTTGACCGCAAACCTGCGTCCAACTTCTTAATGAGCTCCGAACAGGTGCCGAAGGACCTCACATGGGGGTTGGGGACCTACTCGTACGTGATGAATCCGAGCGCGAGCGGATGCTCGAGATGGATCGGATCATCGCCCCGCGCCGGAGGATCGTCTTCCTCGTCCTCGGTCTCACGCTGCTCCTCAGCGCCCCGTGGATCGGCCTTTGGACGCTCGTGCCGCTGGCGGTCGCGGCGATCGGGTTCCAGATCGCCGACCGCCGCTCGGCCGGGGGCGGTGCCCGGCCCGAGGTCGCGATGTTCGCGGCCTGGGTGCTGTCGGAGATCCTGATCGCGCTATCGGTGATGCTGAGTGGCGGTGCGCTGACCGGGACGCTGGGTTGGCTGGCGATCCCGATCGTGACGTTGAGCGCCCGGTTCCCGGTGCGCGGAGTCGTGCTCGGGACGGCGATCGCGGTCGGCCTCACGGTGCTCGTGGCGTTCTCGGTCAGCACCGCCGCGGTGCTCGCCGACCCCACCCTCGTCCTCGCGCCCGTCTCGACGATGATCTGCGTCGCCGTCCTGTCGACGGCGCTGCTCCAGTCGGAGCTCCGCTACCGCAGCGAGGCGGTGATCGACGGCCTCACCGGGATGCTGAACCGAAACGGCCTCGAGGCGCGCCATCAGGAGCTCGCGCAGCAGTCGCAGCTGACGGGCGAGCCGATCGGCGTCGTGATCGGCGACCTCGACCACTTCAAGCGCGTCAACGACTCGCTCGGGCACGTCGTCGGCGACGCGGTCCTGCGCGATGTCGCCTACCTGATGCGAAAGGAGCTCCGCGCCTTCGAGCTCGCCTACCGGCTCGGCGGTGAAGAGTTCCTGATCCTGATCCCGGGAGCCGACCTCGAGTCGACGCGTGAGCTCGCCGAGCGCCTGCGCTCGCGCATCGAGGCGGACCCGGTCGGTGGCCAGCGGGTGACGATGAGTTTCGGCATCGGGGCCTCGCAGCGCGGCCGCGAGTTCGACTTCGACCGCATCTTCGAGCAGGCCGACGCGGCGCTCTACGAGGCGAAGCGCAGTGGGCGCAATCGGGTGCGCGACGGTTACGGGTTCGGCGAGCACGCCGAAGCGCGCGGCGGGCTCGAGCCGCTGCCCCAGCCCGCGCTCTGAGCGAGCGGCGGGTGGGGCGGGGGCTCGTGGACCGGATCGAGCGCGCGCGAGTGGCGCGCTAGTCGGCGATCAGTCCTCGTACTCGGCGAGGAAGCGCTCGAAGCGACGCATGTGACCCTCCTCGTCGCGGAGGATCTCGATGACGGTGTCCTGCGTCGCCCAGTCGAAGCCGTCGCAGGCCTCGATGATGTGGTTGTAGTGCTCGATCGCGCCGGCTTCGGCCTCGATCACGCCCTTGATCACCGAGACGACGTCGGTCGGGTCCGACGGCGGCTGGAGGTAGGTCTGCTCGGGCTTGATGTCCATCGAGCCGGGCGGCGTGCCGTAGAGCTCCTTGATCCGCCCGGCGAAGGTCTCGGCGTGCCCGAGCTCCTCCTTGGCGTCGTCGGAGAGCTCCTTGGCGATCTGCTCGGCGCGGACGCCGTCGAGGGTCGCGGCGTTGGCGACGTAGCTCATCACCGTCTCCATCTCCATCCAGTACGCCTTGGTGAGCAGATCGACGATCTCCTCACGCTTGGCGGTCATCTTCTCGGAGAGGATCCCGGCGGTCGCCGAACCCTGGGTCTTCGTAGTGGCCATCCGGTGGCCTCCTTCGTGGATCTCGTGACAGGTGCTGTGTCCTACCCTAGCCGACCGACCGGCGGTTGACCACCCGAAAATGGCTTAGGCAAGCCAAATCTTCGGCATGCCTAATGACCGGCGATGGCCCCGTGCGGGGGGTCTGGAGGAGGGTCGCGAGGAGCTCTAGGAGCGCACGTCGCGTGCGACGGGCAAACGGTTCTTCGGGTGGTGCTCACACGTCTGGCAGGCGCTCGGATCGGCGCAGCTGCGGGCGGCGTAGAAGCAGGCGAAGCGGCCCTCGCTGGTCTCGAGCCACTCGGCGAGTTGGCCCTCGAACCGACTGAGGCGCCGGGCGGCGACCCCGGCTCGGGGCATGTCGAGTGCGTGCTCGGGGTGATCGGTGGCGATCATCGTCATGATCTTAGGCCACCCTAACGAGCGCGCCCGGCCGGCCGCGCCGACCCTGCACCCCCCTCCTCTGCGAGCACCCCTTGGCGAAGAGTAAGAAGAAGCCCTCCAAGCAGGCGAAACGCCGTCGCGAGCTCGAGAAGCTGCGGCGAATCCCCCCGAAGAAGAAGTGCTGCCGGTCCGATCCGCGCTGCAAGCGCTGCCCGGTGCGGATCAAGAAGCGTGTGCGGAAGCTCGAGGCGAAGCTCGGCGAGGACTGACCCGATGCTCCGGCGTCCACGCGGATTCCGCGGGTAGCGGAGGAGTGGGGGCAAGGAGACATCGCTCGCCGCGCGCGAGGTGGCGGGTCGAGGAGAGGAGGCCGTCATGGCCGACAATCGCGGAGTCGCCTACATCGAGCCAGGCAAGGTCGAGGTCCAGGACATCGACTTTCCGACGCTCAGGCTCGAGGACGGTCCGGGAGTGCATCCGGACAACGTCGGGCGCGAAACACCCCACGGAGCGATCCTCAAGATCGTCTCGACGAACATCTGCGGCTCGGACCAGCACATGGTGCGCGGCCGGACGACCGCGCCGGAAGGCCTGATCCTCGGACACGAGATCACCGGTGAGGTGATCGAGACAGGGCCCGGCGTCGAGTTCATCAAGGAGGGCGACGTCTGCTCGGTGCCGTTCAACATCGCCTGCGGGCGCTGCCGGCAGTGCAAGGAGGGCAACACGGGCGTCTGCCTGAACACGAACCCCGAACGTCCCGGTTCGGCGTACGGATACGTCGACATGGGTGGCTGGCGGGGTGGCCAGGCCGAGTACGTGATGGTCCCCTACGCGGACTGGAACCTGCTCCGGTTCCCCGACAAGGACCAGGCGATGGAGAAGATCCTCGACCTGACGATGCTGTCGGACATCTTCCCGACCGGCTACCACGGCTGCGTGACCGCGGGGGTGACCACCGGCTCGACCGTCTACATCGCGGGCGCCGGCCCGGTGGGACTCGCCGCCGCCTACTCGGCACACCTGCTCGGAGCCGCGGTGGTCATCGTCGCCGACCTGAACGAGCAGCGGCTCGCGCAGGCGCGCTCGTTCGGCTGCGAGACGATCGACGTCTCGAAGGGCGATCCGAAGGACCAGGTCGAGCAGATCCTCGGCGTCCCCGAGGTCGACTGCTCGGTCGACGCGGTCGGCTTCGAGGCTCGCGGGCACGGCGAGGGCTCGGACACCGAAGCACCGGCGACGGTCCTCAACACCGCGATGGACCTAACCCGCGCCGCGGGCAAGATCGGAATCCCCGGTCTCTACGTCACGGCGGACCCCGGCGGCGTCGACGAAGCCGCGCAGACCGGGTCACTGTCGATGGCGTTCGGCATCGGCTGGTCGAAGTCGCACTCGTTCGCGACCGGTCAGTGCCCGGTGATGCGCTACCACCGCGGCCTGATGCAGGCGATCCTCAACGACAAGGCGAAGATCGCCGACGCCGTGAACGCGAAGGTGATCACGCTCGACGAGGCACCGAAGGGCTACCAGGACTTCGACTCCGGGGTGGCCGAGAAGTTCGTGATCGACCCCCACGGGCTGATCGGGGCCGCGGCCTAGCCGTCTCCTGAGCTTCGGCGGGACGCTGCCCGGCTCGGCCGGGCGGCGTTCCGCGCGGCTGGTGCTGGTGGTGGCGTCCCGCTCGGGGCGTCGCCAGTGGGTGCGGCGCGTGGTGTGGTTGCACCGAGGGGAGGACCCTGGGTGCGCCCGGGTTGATTCGGGCGCCTGCGGCGGAGCAAAGCTGGACTGGTGCCCCTGATGGGCACCGGGGTGACTTTGCCTCGCTCCCGAGACGCCGTTCGGGGGCGTTGGCCGCCGGTGATTGCTCCGCAACGCCTGGAGCCATTGCTCCCTCCGCGCGGCTCCGAACCCGCACGGAAACCCGTGCAAAGCACTAGGGCGAGCCCCGCCCCACCCGCCGTCGCAGCATCGGCACGCTCACCGCCGCCTCGAGCGCGATCTCGGTCGTCATCTTCGAGCGACCGAGACGGCGGTCGCGGAAGACGATCGGGAGCTCGCGGATCCGTGCGCCGGCGAGCGCGGCGCGGTAGGTCAGCTCGACCTGGAAAGCGTAGCCGTGGGTCTCGAGATGGTCGAGCGGCAGGGCGGCGAGGGTCGTGGCGCGGAATGCCTTGAAGCCCCCCGTCAGGTCGCGGACGCCGATCCGAAGCCAGGCGGCCGCGTAGGCGCAACCGAGCCGGGAGATCGCGCGGCGCCCGGGGCCCCAGTCCTCGATCCGGCCGCCGTCCACGTAGCGCGAGCCGATCGCGAGATCGGCGCCGTCGTCGATCTCGCCGATCAGGCGGCCGAGGTCGGACGGGTCGTGCGACCCGTCGGCGTCCATCTGGCAGACGACCCGCGCACCCGCCCCGAGCGCTCGCTTGAAACCGGCGACGTAGGCCGGTCCGAGGCCCTCCTTGACGCTTCGGTGAAGGACCTCGACGCGCGAGTCCTCGGCGGCGAGCCGGTCGGCGATCGCCCCGGTGCCGTCGGGCGACCCGTCGTCGACGACGAGGATCCGGTGCCCGTTCGGCAGCGCGGCGCCGGCCTCGCTCACCGCGCGCTCGACATTCAAGGCTTCGTCGTAGGTCGGCAGGATGAGCCAGACGTCGCCCTCTCCGGCGACGTCCTCGGCGGGGGTCTGCTCGGCGCCGCTCACGGGCCGCGGATCGTAGGGACGAGTCGCTGGAGGGCCGCGCCGCGGCATCCGATACAAGTTTCTGATGCACGCAACCCTTCTCCGCCTGCGCCCGCTCGCCCTGATCGCCGCGCTCGCCTCGCTCGTCCTGCTCGCCGCCGCCGCGGACGCGGGTCAGCAACAGAAGCTCCGCGTCTCGACGAGCGGTGACAACTCCGAGCGGATCAAGACCGTCGCGATCGGCAAGCGTCCCGGGAGCAAGTCGAAGGTCGCGATGTCGATCAGCCCGAACAAGGTCGGGCCGGTGCGGCCGGGCGACGCGATCGTGGCCTCCGGCGACATCGAGGTCTCGACCACGTGTCTCGAGCCGATGCCGCAATGCGTCGGCAAGCGCTACTCCTACAGCCCGTTCGTCCGCGCCCGGCTCGTCCTCGGCGCCAAGCCGACGGCGCGGAGCCCGAAGTCGACCTATCCGCTGTCGCGCTGGGACAAGATCAAGTGCGCACAGGACCTGCCGAATCGCAATCACCACTGCGTCCTCGTGATCCCGCGCGCGCAGCAGGCGATTCCGAACGACGCGAAGCTGCCGTGCACGCGCTGCAACGTCAACCTCGTCCTCGACGCCTACTCGGGCCAGGCGAAGAAGGGCAACGTCCTCGTCGTCGGCACCGACGAGGACAGCGGCATCGCACAGGACAAGGGGCGGATCTCCGCCGCCGTGTTCAAGCCGGGGCCGGTCGCGAAGGGCAAGCTCGCCAAGACGACGCGCCCGAGCACCGGTCGCCTGCCGGTCAGCGGCTCGTCGAAGAAGAAGACCGTCCTCTACTCGCTGCGGCTCGGCAACCTGAAGGCTGGCGAGCAGTTCATCGTCGATTCGAAGGCGACGGTCTCGCTCGCGGGCAAGCCCTACAACGCGCTGCTTCAGTCGCAGCTCGTCCTCTCGGAGAAGCCCGGCTCGGTGAGCCGCTCGGGCAACCCGACGAAGGTGACGAAGACGAAGGGCCAGATCTCCGACATCAACGGCTTCAACTGCACGCGCGGGTCCAGCGCGCACCGCAGCCCGTGTGCGATCCGGCGGCCGGGGATCATGTCTCTGGTCTACGACTCGAAGACGAATCCCGTTCAGGGAACGGGTGCCGACGTGCCGCTCTATCTGAACCTGGTCGCCTCGGCCAAAGGCCAGTTCGGCAAGGACCCCAAGCCGGGCGACGCGCTCAGGATCGGGCGAAAGAGCGGCTTCATCAAGGCCTACCGCTACGGCCCGGAGTTCAAGTAGCCCGCCGCCCGGACGTCGCGTAAGGTCGGGGCATGGCTGAGCTCCGACGTTTCTCCGACGGTGGCCACTTTTTCGAGGGGCCGCGCTGGCACGACGGCCGGTGGTGGGTCTCCGACTTCTACGCGCACGAGGTCGCGACCCTCTCCGGCGACGGGATGCGCGAGGTCGTGCTCGAGGTCGAGGGGCAGCCGTCGGGGCTCGGCTGGATGCCGGACGGGTCTTTGCTCGTCAGCTCGATGAAGGACCGGCGGATCATCCGCCGCAGCCCCGATGGCGAGGTGAGCGTCCACGCCGACGTCTCCGAGCACGGGGAGGGGTGGCTGAACGACATGGTCGTCGACTCGGGTGGCGGTCTGTGGGCCGGCTACTTCGGCTTCGACCTGGTGACGATGGAGGGGATCTCCGAGGCGACCATGGTCCGCGTCGAGGCCGACGGTTCGGCACGCGTCGCCGCTCGCGACATGCGGTTCCCGAATGCCTCGATGATCACCCCGGACGGAGGCACGCTGATCGTCGCCGAGACGACGGGCGGCCGCCTCAGCGCGTTCGACATCTCCGACGACAACGACCTCACGAACCGCCGCGTCTGGGCCGAGCTCGCGCCGCTCCAGCCGCTCGCGGTCGAGAACATCCCGAAGCTCGGCTACGCGCCCGACGGCTCGACGCTCGACGCCGAGGGCATGGTCTGGACCGCCGACGCGGTCGGGACGCGGTGCTGCCGTGTCGCCGAGGGCGGTGAGATCGTCGAGACGATCGAGGCGCCCGAGGGTCTCGCGTTCTACGCCTGTCAGCTCGGCGGCCCCGACGGCCGCGACCTGCTGCTCTGCGCCGCGCCCGACTTCCACGCCCCGAACCGCGAGGCGGCCAGGGAGGCGGTCCTGTTCCTGACGCGGGCTCCCGCGCCGCACGCCGGCCTGCCCTAGCCCGCCGCTACGGCCGGCTCGCCGCCCGGAGGACCCGGGGCGCGGAGGACTGGCCGCGCGGAGGGGGTCGAGGCTCCGGCGGCGGACCTAAAATCCGCTGGTGCACCTCGAGCTCGCCCTGCTCTCGATCCTGGTCGCGGTCGTCGTCCTGCTCGTCGGCTCGCAGTTCCTGCGGGTCCCGTATCCGATCCTGCTCGTCATCGGTGGGCTCGGGATCGCGCTCATCCCCGGCGTCCCGGAGATCGAGCTCGACCCGGACCTCGTGCTCGTGATCCTGCTGCCACCGCTGCTCTACGCGGCGGCGTTCTTCACGCCGCTGCGCGAGCTGCGGCGCAACCTGCGCGCGGTGTCTGCACTCGCGATCGGACTCGTCCTGGCGACGATGACCGTGGTCGCGGTCGTCGCGCACCTGGCGATCGGCCTGCCGTGGGGACCCGCCTTCGTCCTCGGCGCGATCGTCTCGCCTACCGATCCGGTCGCCGCGACGTCGATCGCGAGGCGGCTCGGGATGCCGAACCGGATCGTCTCGATCGTCGAGGGCGAATCGCTCGTCAACGACGGCACCGCCCTCGTCGCCTACCGCTTCGCCGTCGCCGCCGTCGTGACCGGTGCGTTCAGCCTCCCGGAGGCGACGGTGCAGTTCTTCGTCTCCGGGCTCGGCGGCGTCGCCGTCGGGATCGGCGTCGGCGCGGTCGTGGCATTCGTCCGCAAGCGGCTCGACAACCCCCCGGTTGAGGTCACGATCGCGATCTTCACCGCCTACTTCGCCTACCTGCCGGCCGAGCTCCTGCACGTCTCAGGCGTGTTGGCGGCGGTCACCGTCGGGATCTTCATGGGCCGGCTGACGTCGAAGCTGACGACGGCGACGACGCGGATCCAGGGCGAGGCGGTCTTCGAGATCGTCTCGTTCATCCTCAACTCGGCGCTGTTCACGCTCGTCGGCCTCCAGCTGCCCGCCGTGCTCGAGGGCGCGGACGAGCTCGCGGTCTCGCAGCTCGTCGGCCAGGGGCTTCTGATCGCCGCCGCGGTGATCGCCACCAGGCTCGCGTTCACCTTCCCCGCGACGTACGTGCCGCGGATGCTGTCGCGCCGGATCCGCGAGCGGCGGCCACGCCCGCCGGCGCGCGAGACGCTGGTCGTCGCCTGGACGGGGATGCGTGGCGCGGTATCGCTCGCCGCGGCGCTCGCGATCCCGCTCACCGTCGATGGCGGCGGCGCGTTCCCGGAGCGCGACCTGATCATCTTCCTGACCTTCTCGGTGATCCTCGTGACGCTGATCGTCCAGGGCCTCTCGCTGCCGCTGCTGATCAGGATCCTCGACCTCGACGACCACGACGTGCAGCGCGAGCGCGAGGAGAACAAGGCACGACTGATCACCGCCCGCGCGGTTCTCGACCGGCTCGACGAGCTCGTCAAGGAGGACTGGGTGCGCGAGGACACGGTCGAGCGGGTCAGCGGGATGTACCGCTACCGCGAGCGGCGCTTCAGCGCCCGCTTCGCCGACGACGGAGGGGAGGAGTCGAGCGCGATCGAGGACCGCAGCTCCAACTACCAGCGCCTCGTCCACGAGCTGCTCGACGCCCAGCGCGGCGCTCTCGAGGAGCTCCGCAACGAGGGCCGGATCGATGACGATGTCCTGAGGACGATCGGTCGCGAGCTCGACCACGAGGAGTCGCGGCTCGAGGTCTGACCCGTCGCTCAGCCGGCGAGCTCGAGGGCGAGCCAGAGCGCGAGCGTCGAGGCGACGAGGATCGCGGGCACGGTCGCGATGCCGAGCTCGAATATCAGCCGGTCGTTCGTCCCGAGCCCGGCCCGCCGCATCTCCGAGCGCCAGAGCAGCGTCGCGAGCGAGCCCCACGGGGTCAGGTTCGGACCCACCCCGAGGCCGATCAGGGCGGCGAGCAGAGCGGGCTCGCCGGCCGGCGCGAGCACCGGGATCAGGATCAGCGTCGCCGGGATGTTGTTGACGAGGTTCGCGAGCAGCGCGGCGAGCAGGCAGGTGGCGAGCAGCGCCGCCGGCGAGTCCCCGGCGGGCACGAGGCCGGCGAGCGCCTCGGAGAGACCGAGCTCGCCGAGCCATTCGACGAGGAGTGCCAGGGCCACCACCGCGATGAGGAAGAGCGGCTTGACCGCGAGCACCAGGCCGCTCGCGCGAAGACCTTCGCTCGTCGCCGCGAAGGCGACGAGGACGAGGGCCCCGGCGAGCACGGGCCAGAGTGGGGCGAGCCCGATTGCCGACGCCGCGAGGACACCGGCCAGCGAGAGCGCGACGATCGCGATCGCCGCGCGCGGCGTCGGGATCGCATCGGAGGACGGCGCCGCGTCCGGCTCGGCGTCGATCGGCCGCGCGAAGCGGCGCCGCAGCACCAACCACTCGATCGCCACCGCCACGGCCCATGGCGCGGCCATCAGCATGGCGAAGCGCGTGAACGGGATCTCGGCCTGGGTCGCGACGAGCAGGCCGGTCAGGTTCGAGACCGGCAACAGCAGCGAGGCGGAGTTCGCGAGATGGAGCGACGCGAAGGCGGCGGGAAGCGGATCGCGGCGCCGTCTCGCCGCGGCAGCCAGCAGCATCGGGACGAGCAGGAGGACCGTCGCGTCGAGGCTCAGAGCGATCGTGATCGCGGCCGCGGCGGCGAACGCTCGCGCGAAACGCCGCCGCGCCCCGGGCGCGCTCGCTATCCGCTCACCGAGCCAGTCGAAGAGACGCTCGCGTCGGCAACCCTCGGCCAGAAGCAGCAGCGCCGCGAGGAAGCCGAGCGTGGGGGCGAGCTCGGCGAGTGTCGGCCAGGGGTCGAACAAGCGCCGCGGGACCCTACGTGCCCCGCAGCGAGGTCCCGGCCCGCACGCGTCGCGCGCCGGGGATCAGCTACATCTCGCTCAGAAGTTGTCGGCGGTGATCGACGGCTTCTCGCCGCTGTAGAGCCACTGGCGGAAGAACTCGCGCAGCTTCGCCCGCCGAGCCGAGCCGAACTCGCTCGTCGCGACCGCCTCGCGGATGAACTGGCGCCAGCGGATCGTGGCGCCCTCGTAGTCGCCGGCGATCGTCGAGGTGAACCTGAGCCAGCGTCGCTCGCCGACGATCTCGCGGTAGTACTGGAGCATCGTCGCGGTCTGGCTGTACTGCGCACCCGCGAACAGATCGGCCGGGTCCTCGAAGTCGGCCGGCGCCAGCGACCAATCGGTGGTCGGGTCGTTGTAGTAGTTGTCGGCTCGGACGGCCGGCGACAGGGCCGAGGCGCCCGAGACGAAGTTGTACTCCCACTGCGTCCACGTAGCCCAACCCTCGTTGAAGCCGATCTCGAGCCAGGTCGCGGGCCCGACGGAGTCGCCCATCCACTGGTGGGCGAGCTCGTGGACCTGGGTCGACGCGTTGACGCTCGGCCCGTTGTTGCCGCCCGAGTAGTGAGGCTTCGACGCGTTCTCGAGCGCGTAGAAGACGTTGTCGGTGCGGTCGGCGACGCCGCCCGTCGAGCCATAGGGATAGGCCCCGAACAGATTCCGCGACAGGTAGTTCTGCACCGTCGGGATCTGGTTGAACGTGTTCGTGATCGTGGTCTTCTGGGTCGGCGTGCCTGAGCTGTCGATCGCCGTGTAGACCGGCAGGGTCTCGCCGGTCTCCGGGACCGTCATCGAGGACTCCGTGTAGTCGAAGTCGCCGACGGTCGCTGAGTAGAGGTAGGGCGACGTCGGGACGGCGTGCCTCCAGGACCAGGTGGTCGTTTCGCCGTCATCGACCGGCTGCTCGGTCAGCTCGCCGGCGCCGAGCGCCGTCTTTCCGGACGGCACGGTGATCTCGGTGTCGACCGTCGCCTTGTCGGACGGGATGTTGTTGACCGGCGCCCAGGTCTGGGTGCCGTTCGGCTCGTTGACGGTGAACGAGCCGTCGCAGATGCGACCCGTGCCCGGGTCGTAGCAAGCCTGGATCCAGCCCTCGATCGACTCGTCGGCGTCGGTCATCTCGTCCGGCGTACCGGTGTAGTCGATCTGGACCGTGAACGTCTCGCCGTCGCGGATTCCGCTCGGGGGAGTGACGACGAGCTTCTTGAACTGCGTCGCGTAGCTCGGGTCCGAGAACTCGGCGGTGTCCTCGTAGTCGAACTCGGCGGGCTCGCCGTCTACGAGCACCTGCGAGACGTCGTAGGGCTGGAAGTCGAGGCTGAACTCGGACAGGTTCTGGGTCGCGGTGGCGGTCACGCTGGTCGAGGTCCCCTCGGTGAACCGCTGGTCGATGTCGCCGTCCCCCTCGTCGGCCAGGTCGTCGCCCGGGTCGTAGACGATGGCGATGTCGTAGTGCTCGACGTCGTAGCCGCCGTTGCCGAGCTGCGGGAAGATCGGCTGGCCGAGCGAGCGGGCGCCGGGTGAGAACGCGCGGACGCGCGTCGGGCGCTCGGCGACGTCGCAGACCTCGGGTCCGCTCGAGCCGCGGCGCCGGATGCAGGCGACGAGGTAGTAGCGATTGGATGCCGAGCCCTCGTCGTACTCGCCGAAGCGCGCGGGGACGCGACCGGTCGCCTCGAAGCGCTCTGAGGAGCGCGGCGCGACACGGACGCGGTCGCTCGCGAACGAGCGGCCCTCGGCGCCTCCGTCGGCGTTCGGGCTCAGGTAGATCCGCACCGGCCCACGGCCGGTCTTCTCACCCGAGTTGCGCACGCGACCGCGCGCCGTCAGCTCGTCGCCGGGGCTGACGACCCGCGGCGAGGAATCGACGGACCGCACCGAGAGGTCGGGCTTGGCCTTGGCGGCCGCGGCCGGCGACGCCGCGAGGGCGAGGGCCAGAAGCGCGACGAAGGACGAGAAGACTGCGGCGAGCGACCGGACGGGCCGCGCCCCTGACGGTGCGGACAAGCGGAGATCCTTTCCCTGACGAACCCCGGCGACAACCGTGCCGCCTCGTTCCTGAGTGACGCTCAGGATGCTTTCAGGCTAGCCGGAGTCCGTAGTTCTCCGCAAGGTCGACTTCGGACTGACCGCGCTATGCCGCGCGGTCGAGGGGCCTATCGGCCCGCGACGCGGCGCGAGTCGTCGCGGATCCGGCGCCGGACCATCCGCATGCCGCGGGCGAGGTAGTTGTCGAGCGCGTAGGGCCCGTCGGTGCTGGCCGTCTCGACGGTCACGCGCGAGCCGAGCTCGAAGCCGCGGCGGATCGCCGCGGCGAGCAGCTCGCCGCCGAGGCCGACACCGTGGAAGCGCGGGACGAGGCCGAAGTGCTCGATGTGGATCGTCTCGCCGGTCTGGCGGAGCTCGAAGTACCCGGCGCGCTCGCCGCCCGAGGTCATCTCCCAGGTCTCGACGTCACCGGCCCACGAGTTCCAGCGCTCGTCGGACCAGTCGAGGTGGTCGCCCCAGCCGTAATCGGCGCCGACCCGCTCGTAGAACCAGCGGTTGACCTCGGGGTCGTCGACCCACTTGATCTCGAACTCGCTCCGCGGCTCCTGCGCGGGCGGGATCAGGTCCGCCGGGTCGTTGATCTCGAGATAGGTGATTACAACGGGTGGTGCCATGGCCCCTAGCTTTGCACGCTCGGCATGGGTTTCCGCGTCCCCTCCGGCTCCGGCAGGAAGTCGGTCAGCAACTCGTTGACGCGCTCGGGAGCGTGAACCTGGACCCAGTGGGTGATGCCCTCGAGGAAAACGACGCGGCGGTCCGGGACCAGATCGGGCCCGGGATCGGCCAGCTCCTGACCGAGCGCGATGTCGTTCGTACCCCAGATGACGAGGGTGGGCGCGTCGATACGGCCGAGCCGTGCGAGCGCCGCCCGCGGCCGCTGGCGGAAGGCGGCGCGGTAGTAGTTGATGCCCGCGCGCAGCGCCCCGGGTCGCGACCAGGCCTCGACGTAGCGCTCGAGGTCGGCGTCGGAGAATGCGCCCTCCGAACCCGAGCGCAGAGCTCGCTTCAGGAACGAGAAGTCGTCGCGCGGCAGCAGTCGCTCGGCCAGGCCGGGTATCTGGAAGAAGAGGATGTACCAGCTCTTTCGCAGCTGCTCCCAGCGGCGCAGCCCTTCGAGCATCCGGCGCGGATGCGGGACGTTGAGGATCGCGAGGTGGTCGACGCGCTCGGGGTGCCAGGTCGCGGTGTAGTAGGCGACGACCGCGCCCCAGTCGTGTCCGACGACGTGCGCGCGCTCCTCGCCGACCGCCTCGATCAGGCCCTTGACGTCGGCGGCGAGTCGTTCGCCCGAGTAAGCCCTGACTCCCGCCGGGCGGTCGGAGAGGTCGTAGCCGCGCATGTCGGGGGCGACGACGCGATAGCCGGCGTGAACGAGAGCCGGGATCTGGTGCCGCCACGAGTACCAGAACTCCGGGAATCCGTGGAGCAGGACGACGAGCGGCCCCTCACCGGCCTCGACGCAATGCAACTCGAGACCTCCGACGTCGACGCGGTGCTGACGAGCACCGGCGGGAAGGAAGGACTCGGGCACGATGGCGATCCTATGCCCGCCCGGACGCCCCGCCACGCGGGGCGCGGATCTAGCCCGCGCGGAGCTCGCGTAGGTACGCCGCCTCGACCGCGCGCAGGCGGCGACTCTCATCGATCGCCGGGGGGCGGATGGCGGCGGGCGTCGGTGGGTTGCTCTCGGCGTTCTTCATGCTGGCTCCTCAGCGCGATCAGGTCGCCGGTCGACGACCTTGATTCGAAAGTTCGATGTTCATCGTAGCAAGAGTTTGGCGATCGTCGTACAATGATTCGCGATGGGACTTCACCACCCGCGCTCCGATGAGATCGAGCTCGCCGCCGTCCTGCACGCCCTGAGCGATCCGCAGCGGCTCGCGATCGTGCGCGCGCTGGCCTCTGACCCCGCGCCACGCAGCTGTGGGTCGTTCGGTCTCGACGTCGCGAAGTCGACCTGCACGCATCACTTCCGCGTCCTGCGCGAGGCGGGCGTGATCAGCCAGCAGCGCGAGGGCACGTCGCGGCTCAACTCGCTTCGCACCGACGACCTCGAGACCCGCTTCCCGGGGCTGCTCGACGCCGTGCTCCGCGCCGACGACGAGGCCGCCGGCACCGCGAACGCCGTCGCCGCCGCCGTCTGACCCGAACCGCTGTCGTGAGCGACTCGGAGGCCCGCGAACGGCTGGCGGCGGACCTCGACGCCTACCACGCCGTCGCCGAGGCCTCGCCCTCGCCGTTCTACGCGACGCTGCTCGCCCGGATGCGCGAGGACGTGATCGCCGGCGGCCCGACGTGGGAGCTGCTGCGCCGCTACGCCGATCAGCCGCGCGAGGAGTACTACGGCTTCCGCGCCCTCGCCGGCGTCCACCACGAGGTGCTCTCGGGTGAGCGACCCGAGCTCGCCGCGCACTACCCGTCAGCCGGCGGCGACGGGGACACCGGCGCCGCGTGGCCCGGCGTACGCGAGGCGTTCGCCGACCACGATCCCGAGCTGCTCGCCGAGCTCCGCCACCCGCTGCAGACCAACGAGACCTCGCGCTGCGGCGCCCTAATCGGCGGCTTCTGCGAGGTGGCGCAGGCCGATGGTTTGCCGATCCGAGCGCTCGAGCTGGGGTCGAGCGCCGGACTCAACCTGCACCTCGACCGCTATCGCTACGAGGCCGGCGGTCTCGCGCTCGGCCCCGCCGACAGCCCGATCAGGTTCGCTGACTACTGGGTCGGCGGGGTCCCGCACCTCGACGCGGCGCCTCGGATCGAGTCGCGCGCCGGCTGTGATCTCGAGCCCGTCGATCCGGCCTCGGACGCCGGCTCGGTCGCGCTTCAGGCCTACCTGTTCCCCGACGGACGGGAGCGGCTGCGCGAGCTCCGCGCCGCGATCGAGATCGCGCGCGAGCGGCCGGTCGAGGTCGAGCGGGCGAGCGCCGACGACTGGGTCGCCGAGCGCCTCGCCGAGCACGCGCCCGGTCGCTCGACCGTGGTCTTCCACTCGATCTTCTGGACCTATCTCCCCGAGTCGGTCCGGCATCGCATCGCCGCGGCGATCGAGGCGGCCGGCGCGAGCGCGACGACCGAGGCGCCGGTCCACTGGCTGCGCTACGAGGTCGGCGCGGACTCGCCGGTCGACGTCGAGCTGCGGCTGCGCTCGTGGCCGGGAGGCCCCGACCGTCTGCTCGGCGTCGGGCGTCATCACCTCCACCCGGTCCGCTGGGTCGGCTGAGCCGCGCATCACGCATCGGCGAGCGCGGCTGTGGGTACTCGGCACAGCGACTTCAGACAGGAGGAGGACCATGCTGTTCGGACAGGAGCACGTCGAGCGCTACCGCGAGACCGACGGTGAGGAGGGCCACGACTGGCAGGGGACGGTGACGCTCCTTCTGACCACCGAGGGCCGCAAGTCGGGCAAGGAACGGACGACCCCGCTGATCTACGGCGAGGCCGGGGACGACTACATGGTCGTCGCCTCCAACGGCGGTGATGACAAGCCGCCCGCGTGGTTCCTGAACCTCCAGGAGCAGGATGAGGTGGAGGTCCAGGTCAAGGCCGACCGCTTCAGCGCGAAGCCGCGGGTCGCCACCGACGAGGAGAAGCCCGCCTACTGGGAGCAGATGGTCGCGCGCTGGCCCGACTACGAGAACTACCAGCGCAAGACCGACCGCGAGATCCCGATCGTCGTCCTCGAGCGCAGCTAGGTCCTAGGCGTCGTCGACCACGCTGAGCGCGTAGCGCTCGGCCACGGCCGCGATCGTCTCGCGGTCGACGTCGGGGTTGTCGTTCCACCAGATCACCGTCGCGGCGAGCCCCTGGCTGAGCAGGACCGCCGCCGGGACCCGCTGCTCCGTCGGCATCGAGCTCGTCGCCCCGATGAACGCCGCGAGGACCTCGATCGCCCGGGCGCTGACCTCGCGGCGCACACGGCGGATCTCCTCGTCGCCCGAGCTGTCGCGGAACAGCATCTCCCAGGTGTGAGAGTTGGCGCGCGTGTACTCGATCCAGGGATCGAGCACGGCGCGGATCAGCTCTCGCGGGCCGGCGCCTTCGGGTAGCTCGAGGCCGGAGAAGAACCCCGGCAGATCGGCCTCGTGGCGGCGCAGCAGCGCGAGGTAGAGGCCCTTCTTCGAGCCGAAGTGGCGGTAGACGATCGGCTTCGTGACACCCGCCGCCGCCGCGATGTCGTCGAGGCGCGCGCCCGCGTAGCCGCGCGCGGCGAACGCGCGCCCCGCGGCGAGCGCGATCGCCGCGCGGCGCGCGTCCGCACCGAGCCGTCGTCGCGGCGCCGCTCCGCCCTCTCCACCCGTCTCTCCCATGTGTTACCCCAGAGTAACTTCGTGCTAAGTTACCGACCGGTAACGACGGAAGGCCGGAGAGACGAATGGCATACGGCGAAGTTCAGAGAGACCCGGTGCACGGCGCTCGCTACCGCTTCGAGCCGCGTGGCGATGACGTGCGCGTCGAGTGCTGGCTCGAGCCCGGTGGGGCGTTGCCGCCGCATCTCCATCCCGTGCAGGAGGAGCGCTGGTGGGTCATCGACGGTGAGGTCGAGTTCCGGCTCGGCGCCGATCGCCGGACGATCCGAGCCGACGACGGCGTCCAGCTCGTCCGCCCGCACGTAGTCCACGGGCTTCGGAACAGAGGCGACCGCGAGGCGCACCTCGGCTGCGACGTCTCCCCCGCGCTCGGTCTCGAGGCGTTCCTGACCGAGAGCGCTCAGGCGGCGCGCGACGGCCTGTTTCGCAAGGGCGGGATCCCGACCTCGCCACGGGGACTGCGCTGGGCGGCGAGCTTCCTCGCGCGCCACCGGCGAGATGTCGTCATGAGCTTCCCGCCGCGATTCGCGCAGCGCGCGATGGTCGCCCTGTTCGCCGACGCCGACTCGAAGCGCAGCGCGCGCGAGGCGGCCTGAGCCGGTTCAGAACTCCCGCAGCCGACCGTCCGGCGTCAGCGCGGCGAGCGCTCTGGGGTCGGCGTCGAACATCTCCTCCGTGCGCGTGAAGCGCTCGTAGCTCGGGCGCTTGCCGACGAGCCTCCCGACGATGGCCAGCGGCGGGAACAGAACACGCTGGACGAGCGCCGGCGGCGAGGTGAACGCGATCGTCTCCCTGTACTCGTGCGCCATCACGATCAGCTGCAGTGGGTCGGGCAGACCCTCCGGATTGACCTTGCCCTCACGCGCCAGGCCGAACAGGCTCCCGACCATCTCGGTGAAGCGGACACCGGGGACCACCTCGACGACCGCGCGCGCCGGATCGGGGCCGACCTGCCACCAGTCGTGTACGACCCCGGGCTCGATCACCGCCCCCTCGCCCGGTCCGAGGACCGCCTCCTCGCCGTCGCGCAGGAACGCGATCTGACCGTCGAGGATCAGAAAGCGCTCGCGCACGGTCGGGTGGAGGTGCGGCGCGGCGACACGGCCGCCGGGAGCCACGGTCAGCTCGGCGACGAGCGCCTCGTCGGCGCGCTCTCGGGGGTCGGTCAGGACGAGCGAGTGCTCGCCCGTGACCGGGTTCGAGAAACCTGGAACGCGACGACCCGTCGGCTCGTCAACCATGCCCCAACCTAGACCGCCGAAAGGGCGACGCAAGTCCCCCGCGCCGGTCGATCAGCGCGTGCGGACCTCGCAACTCGCATCGACGCCGACGAGGCGGGCGAGCCGCGTGCGGTTGCCGGCGACGAGCCGGTAGGCGCGTTCGGTGGGTCCGGGGAGCCTCCGTGCGATCAGCCCGATCGGTGCCGCGCCCGGAAGTCGCTCGGCGAGCGGCGCGGCCGCCGCGCCCGCCGAGTGGACCTGCCCGTCAGGGGTCACGACGTGAAAGGAGTCCCAGCGCTCTTCCTCCGAGAGCGAGGACAGAAGCGAGGCGCCCTCCGGGCTGCCGATCGCGACCGGCCGCAGCCTGTGGCGCCGGTCCCACGCGAGGATCCGGTTCAGGCACCACTTGCAAAAGCCGCAGTCCTCGTCGTAGAGGAGAACGGCGGGCGCCTCGGCGCCCTCGTCATTCGGTATCGAGCTCAAAGATGGAGACGGTGGGAATCGAACCCACGTCCGCGGTCGCGATACGAAAGGCGTCTACAGGCTTAGCCGACGCTGATTGTCTCGCCCCGTGGCGTCCGCGCCGGCAAGCGCGTCCACGGTGGCCAGCCCTCTGGTGTGTCCCCGGTCGCCGAAGGCGGAGCTTCCGGGCTAGCCCGTTGATGAAGCCGGTCCCCCACCCCACGGGCCGAGGGTGGGCCGACTCCTCACCTACTTAGATCTAACTAAGCGGCGAGGGCGAACTCATGGTCCGCAATTATGGTTTTTGCTGGTTTTTTACGAGGCCTCCAGCACCTCGGCCTGCAGCCTTACGCACGTGATCGACCCCGTCGAAGCCTGGCGTCCCCGTGCTATGTGAAGACGAAGTCTAGACCGGCCGGGAGAGTCTGACGCCTAGCCTTCGAGGTGATGGAATCGTCCTCCCAGCGCTTTCCGGCGCCGCCTCCACCGCACCCCGACGAGCTCCCCGACGGCCCGATCCACCCGGGCTCGGGCCGCGGCGGTGACTGGCGCGAGCGCGCGAAGCGCTGGGCCGCGCCCCTCGTGGCCGTCGGGCTGCTGCTCTTCCAGCTGCTCGCGAAGGCCAAGGTCGTCCTGCTTCTGCTGACCAAGGTCAAGCTGTTCACGACCTCGGCGACGATGCTCGTCTCGATCGCCGCCTACGCGCTGATCTGGGGCTGGTCGTTCGCGGCCGGGTTCGTCGTCCTGCTGCTCGTCCACGAGCTCGGCCACGTGATCCAGCTGCGACGCGAGGGCATCGAGGCGTCGGCGCCGATGTTCATCCCGTTCCTCGGCGCCGTCGTCGCGGCGAAGTCGCTCGGCGACGACGCCGCGGCCGAGGCCCGGGTCGGTCTCGCCGGCCCGGTGCTCGGCACGCTCGGGACGCTCGTGCCGCTCGGGATCTGGCTCGCGACGGGAGAGCCGTTCTGGCAGGCGCTCGCCTACGTCGGCTTCTTCATCAACCTGTTCAACCTGATCCCCGTCCTGCCGCTCGACGGCGGCAGGGCCATGGCCGCGCTCAGCCCGTGGGTCTGGTTCGTGGGCTACGCCGGGATCGTCGTGCTCACCTTCGTGTTCCCGAACCCGATCCTGCTGCTCGTCCTGCTGCTCGGCGGTTGGGAGAGCTGGCGGCGTTGGAAGAACCGCAACACGCCCGAGTCGAAGGCCTTCCACGACATTCCGGCGCGGACGCGGGTGGCCGTGGCCGCCGTCTACCTCGGCCTGGTCGCCGCGCTCGCACTCGGCGTCTATGAGACCTTCCTGCCGCGCGACTTCGGCGACGTCTAGCCGCGGCGCCCGGGCGCGGCGGTAGTTTCGCCCCGCCGATGGTCGAGAGCTGGCACGACTTCTTCGTCGCCCTCGCGGGCGCGACGGCGGCGCTGACCGGGTTGCTGTTCGTCGCCGTATCGATCAACCTCGACCGGATCCTGTCGATCGACGGCCTGCCCGAGCGGGCGCTCGAGTCGCTCGTCCTGCTGCTGGCGACGCTGATCGTCTCGCTGCTCGGCCTCGTGCCGGACCAGAGCTCGGTCGCGCTGGGGGTCGAGCTGCTGGCGATCGGCCTCATGCTCGGCGCGTTCATCGCGAACCTGCGCCACGGCGCAGTGCCGATGCGCGCGCCCAAGGCGGTCCGTGTGGCGCTGCCCGTCGTCTGCACGCTGCCGCTCCTGATCGGTGGGGCGCTGCTCGCCTCGGAGACTGCCGACGGGTTGCTCTGGGTCGTCGGCGCCGCGGTCGCGGCGATTCTGACCGCGGTCTCCAACGCCTGGGTCCTGCTCGTCGAGATCCTGCGCTAGCTCTGCTCGGCCGCAGGCGCAGCGTCGCTGCGCCGTGGCGCGACGGCGGTCCGCAGCGCCTCCTTCTCGAGCCGACGGGCGCCGTGGGGCCAGATCCGCTCGCCGGCGGCGGTCACGGAGTCGCCGCCCTCGAGCGTCGGCAGCGAGTCGGGCGCGAACGACTCGAGCGGCGCGCCGAGCGACGGGATGCCCCGCCGGGCCTCCGACAGCGTGCGGCGCGGCAGAGCGAATACGTGCAGCCGCTCCCCGCGGGTGATCAGCCTCAGCGGCAGGCGCGCGACCACGACCGCCCAGGCCAGCAGGATCACGACGCCGGCGATCCCGGCCCAGACCGGCAGGTACCCCTCGCTCGTCAAGAGCCCCTGGACGACGAGCACGCTGCCGAGAACGATCGGGGCGAGCTGACGCCAGCCGCCGACGCGGGCCTGGCCGATCGCCAGCACCTTGACCTCCTCGCCCGCGGTGGCGCTCGCGGCGCCGTCGGCGAGATTGCGCCGCATCTGCCGCTCCGCCTCGCGCACCGGCGCGAAGACTATGCGCGGCGGTCGCGGGGGTCCGGCGCGAGCGGCTACCCGATTGCCGACGTAGGTTGCGGGCAATCGAGACCCGGCGCTCGTCAGCGCCTAATGTCCTCGGCGAAACGGGGACCCGCCTAGCGACAGGAGTCGGAGCAGTGGCCGAGCATGAGTACGACGTGATCATCCTCGGCGCGGGGTCGACCGGCACCGTCCTCGCCGGGCGCACCGCGGGCCATGGCCTCAGCACGGCGATCGTCGAGCCGCACCTCGTCGGCGGCGAGTGCTCCTACTACGCCTGCATGCCCTCGAAGGCGCTGCTCCGGCCCGCCGAGGCGCTGGAGGAGACCGAACGGGTCGCGGGAGCGCGCGAGGCGCTCCGATCCGACCCGGCGGTCGACGCACAGGCGACGTTCGACCGCCGCGACGAGGTCACGCACGAGGGCGACGACTCCGGTCAGGTCGAGTGGCTCGAGAAGAACGACATCGTCCTGCATCGAGGCGAGGGCGCACTCGACGGCGAGCGCACCGTCCGGGTAGGCGACGACGTCCTGACCGCGCGCCGGGCCGTCGTCCTGGCCGCGGGCACGACGGCGAAGATCCCGCCGATCGACGGTCTTCGCGAGGCCGAGCCGTGGACGAACCGCGAGGCGACATGGGCGAAGCAGGCGCCCGACTCGCTGATCGTGCTCGGCGGTGGCAACGTCGGCGCCGAGCTCTCCCAGGCCTTCGCGACGCTCGGATCGAAGGTGACGCTGATCGAGGGGTCGGAGCGGATCCTCGGTCGCGAGGAGGAGTTCGCCTCCGAGCAGATCACCGAGGCTCACCGCGAGCGCGGAATCGACGTCAGGCTCGGCGCCCGGGCGGAGCGCGTGACCAGGGCCGACGGCGGCGAGGTGACCGTCGAGCTCGAGGGCGGGGACTCGGTCAGCGCCGATCAGATCCTCGTCGCGATCGGGCGCGATCCGAACAGCTCCGGGATCGGCCTCGGCTCGGTCGGGGTCGAGGACCTCGAGGGCGGGTTCGTCGAGGTCGACGACCAGCTGCGCGTACGTGGCTCCGAGTGGCTCTACTGCGCGGGTGATCTGAACGGGCGCAGTCTCCTGACCCACATGGGCAAGCACCAGGCGCGGTTGCTCGGCGACATCATCGCCGGTCGCGAGGGGATCGAGGTCCGCGAGGACCTCGTCGGCTCACCACAGGTCACCTTCACAGACCCGCAGGTTGCGAGCGTCGGCCTGAAGGAGTTCGAGGCCTCCGAGCGCGGGCTGAACTTCCGCGTGGTCGACCAGGTCACGTCGATGACCGCCGGCGCCTCGTTCCACGGCAAGGACACCGGCGGGACGACGCGGATCATCGTCGACGAGGACCGCAAGGTGATCGTCGGCGCGACGTTCGTCGGCACCGAGGTCGGCGAGTGGCTGCACGCGGCGACGATCGCGATCCAGGGCGAGGTCCCGCTCGCGACCCTCTGGCGCTCGGTGGTCGCCTATCCGACGCGCTCGGAGATCTGGCTCAAGCTGCTCGAGGAGTACGGCCTCTAGGGACCGCGGGGCCGCCGCGGCGGCGATCGCGGACGGGAGCTAGGCGCTCGGCTCGTCGCCGACCCGCATCGCCGCCTTGAGGCGCGCGAGCAACTCGGGGTCGAGGCCCTTGACCGCGTCGAGGTCGTCGACCGAGCTGAACCCGCCGCGCCTCTCGCGCTCGGCGAGGATCCGGCCGATCCCGATCACCGGGGTCCCGAGCGCCCGCAGGTCCTGACTCGAGGCCTCGTTGAGGTCGATCCGCGGATCCGGCTCGGGCTCCGGACCCGGCGCGGCCGCGACGGGTTCGGGTTCGGGTTCGGGCGCGCTCGAGGCGACCGGCTCGGGCGCGGGCGCGGGCGCGAGGTGGACCGGTGGCTCGGGCACGCCGGCCTCGACCGGCGGGCTCGTCGAAGGATCGGTCTCGGCGGTCTCCGTCGGGGCGAGCCCGGGGACGACCTCGGGCTCGGGGTCGGGAGCCAGGGAGAGCGGCGGCGCGGGCTCGACGGCCGGGTCCGGCTCGCCGGTCGGCTGCGTCTGTGGCGCGGCGAGATCCACGGGTTCGCTCGTCGGCGGCGCGGCGTCCTGCGACAGCAGCGTTTCGAGCTCGGGCGGCGCGGACGTGGCCTCGATCAGCTCGCTGATCCGCTCGTCGGCGCGACGCGCCCGCTCCTCGGCCTGGGAGATCCTGTCGAGGACGGCGCGGAGCTCCTCGGCCTGCCGGCGCTCGCGCTCCTGGAACGCGGTCAGCTCCTCGGCGCGCTTCGCACGCTCCTCGGCCTCGCTGGCCCGACCCTCGGCCGCGTTCAGCCGATCGCGGGCACGTGCCAGCGCGGCCTCGAACCGCGCCTCACGCTCGGCGATCACGTTCTCGGCGCGCTCGAGCTGTTCGGCCCCTGCCGAACCTGGCTCGCCGCCGATCGCTCCGATGTCGGCCGCGATCTCGTCCGCGAGCGCGTCGGTCAGCGAACCGGACTCGGACGCCGCCTCGTGCTCGGCCGAGGCGACGAACTCAGGCGTCGGCGCCGGTGCGCCGCCCGCGCCCGGCCTCGGCGGGTCCTCGATCGGCCTCGGTGGCTCGGCCTCGACCGGCGCCGGGGGCGCGACGCCGCGCGCGGCGTCGATCCGCTCGCCCAGTCGGCGCTGCAGTTCCTCTGCACCCTCGGCGGCGCCCTGGGAGGGCGGCGGGTCGGAGACCGACGGCCCGCCGATCCCTTCGGCGCGCTGCTCGGCCTCGGCGAGGCGGGCCATCGCCTCGCGCTCGGCGGCGGCGGCGATCGACGCTTCGTCGGCCGCCTCCGTCGCCGGCGACTCGCTCGGCGTCTCGTTTGCGCCCGACCGCTTGCGACGGCCGAAAAACCCTCGCGACCCCGACTCGTCAGCCATCGGGCAATCCTGACATGACCCGTGGCGTCAGGTGAGGACGTGGGTCTTGCCGGGAGCCGTTTCCCAGCGAATGCTCAGCGCATCCGCTCCGACAGCTCGCGCTCGACCTCGCGGCGCGTGTCGCGGTCGCGGATCTCCCGGCGGCGGTCGGCACGGTCCTTGCCCTTGGCGAGCGCGACCTCGACCTTGATCCGCCCGTTCTTCGGATAGATCCGCATCGGGATCAGCGTCAGGCCCTTGCGCTGGCTCTGGCCGATCAGGCGCTCGATCTCGTAGCGGTGGAGCAACAGCCTGCGCGGGCGCTCGGGCTCGTGGTTCTCCATCGCGGCCGGCGGATAGGGCGGGATGTGGAGGTTGCGAAGCCAGACCTCACCCTGGTCGACGGCGGCGTAGGCGTCGGAGAGCTGGGCGTGTCCGTCGCGAAGTGCCTTGACCTCGGTCCCGAGCAGCTCGATCCCGCACTCGAAGCGCTCGATCAGCTCGTAGTCGTGGCGTGCACGGCGATTCGTGGCGAAGTCGCCCTGCGCTGCCTTTCTCTTCTTGCCCTTGCCTGCCATCGCGTGGTCCTCAGCGCGAATTGTGGCGGCGTTTGCCCTTCGCGCCCTTGCCCTTCTTCGGCTTGCCCCCGGATCCGGGCTTCGGGCTCCCCGTCGCGCCGCGCCCGGGCGCGCCCTTCCCCTTCGCGGCCTTGCCCTTCTTCGGCTTGCCCTTACGCGGGCCGCCCTGCCCGCCCCGTCCCTTTCGCGGCCCCGACGGCGCGACCCCGCCGCGGCGCTCGGACTCGCGCGGGTCGACGTAGCCGGGCGGCGCCAGGTCGACGCGCCCGCGCGGAGCCTCGATCGCATCGACCTGGACCTCGACCGGGTCGCCGAGGCGGATCGCGTTGCCGCGACGGCCGACGAGCCGCGTCTCGGTCTCGTCGAGGTCGTAGTGGTCGTCGGGGATCCGGCGCAGCGGCAGGAAACCCTCGTAGACGTCGGCACGCTCGCCGGCGAAGCGGATGAACGCGCCCGAGCGGACGAGGCCGACGACCTCTCCCTCGAAGCTCGTCTCGCGGCCGCGGTCGGCGAGCTCGGCCCCGAGCAGAAACGAGGCGCAGATGTCGTCGGCCGAGCGCTCGATCTTCGCCGCCTCGCGCTCGCGCTCCGAGCTCATCCAGGCGGCGTCGTGGACCTCGAGCGGCTCGGGCGCCTGCTCACCGGCGCCGACGGACGCGAGCAGCGCGCGGTGGGTGACGATGTCGGGATAGCGGCGGATCGGCGAGGTGAAGTGCGAGTAGGCGTGGCTGCCGAGGCCGGCGTGACCCAGGTTCTCGGGCGAGTAGGCGGCCTGCTTGAGCGAGCGCAACACGAGCGACGTCAGCGCCTCGCGCCCGTGACCTCGGCGCTCGGCCTCGGCCGCGACCCGGCGGCTCGCCTCGACGGCGATCCGGCCGGCCTCGGTCGGCGTCATCGTCTCGGGCGCCGGCGGGGTCGGCACGCCGAGCGCCTCGAGCTTTTCGAGCAGCGCCTCGACCCGCAGCGTGTCGGGCTGCTCGTGGACGCGGAAGATCGACGGCACCCGCTGCGCGACGCAGTGCTCGGCGACGCGCTCGTTGGCCATGATCATCAGCTGCTCGATCAGCCCGTGCGACTCGGTCTGCGGGACCGACCGGGCGGCGATCACATCACCCTCGGCGTCGAACTCGAACTCCGGCTCGGCCGAGTTGATCTCGAGCGCGCCCGAGCGCCGGCGCTCGCGAAGCGACGCCGCGGCCCGGCGCGCGAGCCGCAGCGGCTCGGCCACTTCGGCGACGGGCACCTCGCCTCGACCCGCGAAGAGCTCGTCGAGCTGGTCGTAGTCGAGCCGCGCATCCGAGCGGATCAGGCTGCGGTAGAAGCTCGCCGACCGTGGCGAGCCGTCCGGCGCGAGCACCGTCTCGACGGTCACCGCGAGCCGCGTCTCGCCCGGGACCAGCGAGCACGCCTCGTCGGACAGGACCCGCGGCAGCATCGGCTCGACGGTCCCCGGCGCGTAGACCGACGTCGCGCGGCGGAGCGCCTCGGCGTCGAGTCGCCCGCCCGCCTTGACGTGCGCGGCGACGTCGGCGATGTGGACCCAGATCCGCACGCCGTCCGATTCGCGATCCGGCTCGGCCGAGATCGCGTCGTCGAAGTCGCGCGCGCTCGCGGGGTCGACCGTGAAGGTCGGCAGCGCGGTCAGGTCGGTGCGCGGGAAGTCGCGGTGGCGGGCGTGGTCGATCGCGGCCTTCGCCTCGACCTCGACGACACGCTTGAACCCGCGACCGGGCAGCCGGTGCCAGAGCAGAGCGTCGACGACGGCGCGCGGATTCGACGGGTCGCCGAGGTTGCGAACAACGGAGGGGCGCCCGCCGCGCATGTCGACGAGCGCCATCTGTCCCTCGCGCGCCGGGCCCGCTCCCTTCGGCAGCCCGATCTGACCGCCGCGCTCGAAGATCGGCTCGGCGACGAGCACACGGCCGCGCTTCTCGATCGTTCCGACGAAGCGCTCATGCGGCATCGCCGGGCGCGAGCGCGAGCGGTCGCGCCGGCCCGCGCCGCTCACAGCTCGCGATCGAGGACGCGAAGACCCTCGTCGAGCACCGCGTCGGGCCCGGCGGGATCGCCGTCGTCGGCGACCTTGTGGTCGGGAGGTATGCCCTTGCCCGCGAGCGATTCGCCGTCGGCCGTCAGGTACTCGCCGACCGTGATGTCGAGCGCCCCGCCCTGCGGCAGATCGATCACCTGCTGGAAGACGCCCTTGCCGAAGGTCCGCGTCCCGACGGTCTCGGCGACGTCGTAGCTGACGAGCGCCGAGGTCAGGATCTCCGACGAGGACGCGGTCGCCTCGTCGGTCAGGACGACCATCGGGCCCGGATCGAGCTGACCGCCGCCCGCGCGCAGGACCTCGTCGCCCTGCGTGCGCGACTCGGTCGAGACGACGACGTCGCCCTCCTCGAGGAACAACGACGCGCAGAGGATCGCCTCGTCGAGCTGGCCGCCGCCGTTGCCGCGCATGTCGAGGACGAGGCCCTCGGCTCCGCGGTCCTGAAGCTTCCTGATCTCCGTACCGAGCTCGGCGTGCGCGCCGCTCGAGAAGGTGGAGAAGCGGACGTAGGCGACGTCCTCGCCGTCGGGCGTCTGCTCGATCTCGCCGTCGACCGCGGGCAGTCGCACCTCGGCGCGCTCGAGCTCCACCTGGCGCTCCTCGCCGTCGGGGGCGCGGACGGTCAGCTCGACGAAGGAGCCCTCGGGACCCTTGATCTGCGCGATCGCCGTCTGCGACGGCACGCCGGCGACGGACTCGCCGTCGACCGCGGTGATCAGCTCGCCCTCGCGGATGTCCGACCCGGCGGCCGGCGAGTCGGGGATGATCGCCGCGACGCGTAGCCCCTCCTTGGCCTCGCCGACCGTCAGGCCGACGCCGGAGAAGCGACCCTGCGTCGAGACGTTGAACTCGCGCAGGTCGCGTGGCGAGAAGTAGTGCGAGAACGGATCGTCGAAGTCCTCGCGCAGGGTGTCGACCATGCCTCGAATCGAGGCCTCGTCGAGGGTGTCGGGATCGACCTCCTTCCAGTAGAGGTCCTCGATGATCGCCTGGGCGTCGGCGTACTCCTCCTGAGAGGAGGTCTCGATCAACCCGGCCAGCCACAGACCGCCGAAGCACAGCAGTGCCCCGGCGACCACCCCGGCAAGGACGCCGAGGCGGAAGTGACCGTTGTTCAAACCCGCAGGAAGCGGCGCAGCGTGATGCCGCTGCCGATCGCCGATACGAACACGGCGGCGGCGATCAGCATCACGACGAGCGGTACGAAGGCGACTGTCTGAAAGTTGGCGATCAGGTTGAAGCTGCCTGCGAGCGGGTCGAGTACGAGCACCTTGCCTGCCCACAGTATGCCGACCGCCACCGCCGCGCCCATGAGGCCGACGAGCACGCCCTCGATGATGAACGGCCAGCGGATGAACCAGTTCGTCGCGCCGACGAGCTTCATGACCTCGACCTCACGCCGGCGGGCGTAGATCGACAGGCGGATCGTGTTCGCGACGAGCAGCGTCGAGGCGACGATCAGCAGGCCGGCGAGGGCCAGCAGGACGATCCGCAGAGCGCCGGTGACCTCGGTGATCTTCGAGCCGTCCGAGCGCGAGTCCGCGATGTCGTCGATCGCGGGCGCGATCGGCTGCGGGTTGTTCGAGTTCGATCGGGCGAGGACGTTGGCGGCGACGGCGTTCAGCGCCTCGGGCTCGTCGATCGAGACGTCGAGCGCGGGCGGGATCGGGTTGTTCTTGAGCTGACTCGCGACCGAGCCGTCGTCGAGGCGTCCCTGGAGCGACTCGAGGCCCTGGGTCGGCGAGACGAACTCGACGCCGGTGACGTGAGGCAGCCCCTCGACCTTGGCGACGGCCTCGTCGATCTGCTTCTTCGAGGCGTCCTTGGTCAGGTAGACGTTGAGGCCGATCTGCTCGCGGACGTTCTCGTTCGTGTTCTCCGACGCACGCAGGACCGGGATGAGTACGCCGAGCAGCAGAGTCGTGACGACGATCGTCACGATCGCGGCGACCGACGGAGCGGCGCTGCGGCGCAGGGCGCGGAACGCCTCGGAGACGAAGAAGCCGATCTTCATGCCGTCCTACGGAAGCTCCGGGTCGTAGGGCTCGATTCCCTCGAAACCCTGGACGCCGAGCTCGTGGCGCATCCGGCGCGCGAACTCGGTCGTCGTTTCGTCGTGGTGGTAGCCACCGGTGTCGACGTCGCGGACGAGGCGCCCGCGCTCGAGCCCGATCACGCGGCGGCGCATCTTGTCGACCATGTCGGAGTCGTGGGTGACCACGAGGACGGTCGTGCCGGTGCGGTTGATCCGGTAGAGCAGCTGCATGATCCCGATCGAGGTGACCGGATCGAGGTTGCCCGTCGGCTCGTCGGCGAGCAGGAGCGGCGGGTGGTTGACGAACGCACGCGCGATCGAGACGCGCTGCTGCTCACCGCCCGACAGCTCGTCGGGGTAGTTGTGGACCTTGGCCTGGAGGCCGACCAGGCGCAGCGTCTCCGCGGTCTTGCGACGGATCTGCGAGCGCGGCTCGCCGATCACCTGCAGCGCGTAGGCGACGTTGTCGTGAACCGTGCGGTTCGGGAGCAGCTTGAAGTCCTGGAAGACGGTGCCGATCCGGCGGCGCAGCAGCGGCACCTTCTTGGCCGGCATGTCGTTGATGTCGCGACCCGCGATCAGCACCTCGCCGGCGGCCGGCTGGAGCTCGCGCATCAGCATCTTGATCAGCGTCGACTTGCCGCAGCCCGTCGGGCCGGTGATGAAGGCGAACTCGCCGCGGTCGATGCCGAGCGAGACGCGCTCGAGACCGACGTGACCGCCGGGATAGACGACCGTGGCATCACGAAGCTCGATGATCGGCGGGCGCCCGTCGGGGCGCCGCGAGGTGCCCTCCGTGCGCTCGGGCCTACGGCTGCGATCAGAATCGCGCCGACTCGCCGCTGAGGAGTTTCGTGTCTTGAGAATCGCCATGGTTCTGCGTACGTCATCCTTCGAGAGGCCGGGGCCCTGGACGTGTTCACCCTTTCGAACACGGACACCGGTCGATCGACTTGGACACCGTAGCCAGCGTTCGACGGCCCGACCCGAAGGACGCCAGGGCTGTTCGCGATCTTGCAGACTGGGCGATTTCATGCAGGAAACCAGTGGTTGACGTCGACGCGGACCCGACGACGACGGAGGTCGGTTTCGGCCTCGTCGAAGCGCTTCTCGCCCTCGCGGGAGCGATCGTCGCGGCGGTCACCGGTGACGTCTCCCCGGCCGCGGTGGGGTTCGGCCTCGCCGCCGCGGTCCTGGCTTCGCGACTGCTGGGACGACCGGCTCCGCGGGCGCGGCGCCTGGCACTCGTGCTCTGGGCCGCGGTGGCCGCGACGATCGTCCTCCTGCTCGCCGGGCAGTCGGTCGCGGCCGCGCTCGTCGCCGTCTCGGCCGTCGTCGCGGCCACCCTCCTGGTCGCACGCGCGGCTCCAAGGGCCGGGGGTCGCGAGGGGGATTAGGGATCTCCTGGTAGAAGGAGGGACTCGATGACGGGCAGCTCTGCCATCTACGGGTCTGCGCCGACGATCGGGCCGCTCGAGCTCGGGCTCGCGGCGGTCGGCCTCCTCGTTTCGATCGCGATCAGCCTGGCGGTCGGGGTGCTCCTGATGCTGGTTGGCCTGGTGCTCGCCGGCTGGAAGCTGCTCAACGCGCCCCACCCGCCGGTCCGGCAGGTCGGGCTGTTCGCGCTGCTGATGTCGTTCGCGACACTCGTGATGGTCGTGATCGGTGCGAGCGACGGCGCAAGGGTGGTCGTCGCTCTGTCGTTCATCGCGACGTTCGTACTCGGTGCATCGGGCGGCGGGCAGCAGACCCCGCCGCCATCGCGACGCGCCCCGCGGCGCTAGCGCGACCGGCGGGCGAAGCCCGCGTCGCCTGCGGTTAGGGTCCGCGACCTGATCCCTCCGGGGCACCCTTTCGAAGATCCCGATCGACCGACGGAGTCCGAATTGAGCACCACCGACGACCTGCTCGCCAACGCCAAGCGCTACGCCGAGGGCTTTTCGCACGACGGTCTGAGCTCGCCTCCGAGCCTCAAGGTCGCGGTCGTCGCGTGCATGGACGCGCGGCTGATCCCGACCCGCATCCTCGGGCTCGATGAGGGTGAGGCGCACATCATCCGCAACGCGGGCGGGGTCGTCGACGAGGACACGATTCGCTCGCTCGCGATCTCGCAGAACCTGCTCGGGACCGAGGAGATCATCCTCATCCACCACACGGACTGCGGGATGCTGACGTTCACCGACGACGAGCTCGCCGACAAGCTCGAGCAGGAGACAGGCACACGACCGAGCTGGTCCGCCCACGCTTTCTCCGACCTCGAGGGCGACGTCCGTGACTCGATCGCCAAGCTCCAGAACGACCCCCACATCCCGAACAAGGGCAGCATCCGTGGGTTCGTCTACGACGTCGAGACAGGCGGTCTCACCGAGGTAGCCTGAGCCGCCTGCGTCCGCTCTCCGCAAAGCCGCTCGCCGTCCTCGGCGCGTTGCTGATCGCGCTCGCGATCGCGGCATGCGGCGGGGACGACGAGCCCGACGTGACCGAGCAGACCGAGGTCGCGCCGACGAGCACGTCGGCCGAACCCCAGCCCGAACCCGAGCCGGAGCGCCCCGAGCGCGAGCGCAACGGTGGCGGTGAGGACGGCGAGACCGACGAGAGCGAGGCCGCCGACCCCGATCCCGAGCTCGAGGCCGACCGCGATCGCCCGGAGCCGCGGTTCAGCCCTGAGCAGCGCGAGGCCCAGCGCGTCGCGCGCCGCTACCTCGAGGCGATCGACTCCCGCGACGGCGCCGCGGTCTGCGCCGCGCTCGCCCCGGGCGCGATCGACGAGCTCGAGCTACCGGTCGAACGCGGGAGTTGCGCGGCCTCGGTCGAGGCCTCGATCGGTTACAAGGCGCCCGGCGGCCTTCCGGTCTACGAGGGCTCGCGCGTGAACGGCTTCGTTTCGACCACACTCGAGGACTACGGCGTCCAGGTCGTAGCCGCCGTGCAGACCGACTTCTCCGATCGCGACGAGCCCTCGGTCGAGGACGACGTCGTCTACCTCACCGACGCCGGCGGGAAGCTGCTCGTCGCCAAGCCGAGCACTTCGCTCTATCGGGCCGTCGGGGTCGCCGACATCCCGCCGAGCGTGATCTCACCGCCGAGGTAGGGGCGGGCCGCTTCCTAGGCCTCGGGTCGGCGGTGGTCGTCCGCTGGCGGGGTGGCCGAGTCAGGTAGGGGCCCGGAGCTGGGTTGGGTCGGGAGCTGGTCTGTCTCCCGCGGGCCTTCGCGCGGGTTCCGTGCGGGTTCGAAGCCGCGCGGAGGGAGGCATCGTCCGTAGGTGGTTGCAGAGCAACCGGGTCCGACAAACGCCCCTCCGAAGACGTCTTGGGAGCGAGGCAAAGTCACCCTGGAGCCCTATAGGGGCACCTATCCGACGATGCCTCGTCACGGACCGCCCGAACCCACCCAGCGCACCCAGGGTTCTCCCCTCGATGCAACCAGACCACGCGCCGCACCCACCACCGACGCCCCGAGCGGGACGCCACCACCGCAGGGACGACCGGGCCCTAATAACCCGTCGCGATGACCCGGTAGGACGTGCCCTTGATCAGGGTGTAATAGGCGCGCTTGGCGCCGAGGGACGTCGACCAGATGACGCCCTTGCCGGCTCCTCGGCTCGCCACCTGCTTCGAGCTCTTGCCCTTCTTGACGACGAGGCGCTGGCGCTTCTTCGTGATCGCGACGTAGGCGATCGTGCCGCCGCGGACCGACGGGTTCTGGAGCGCGATCTTGTCGGACTTCTTGATCGTCCTGGTGCCGCCCTTGCCGATCGTCCGCGAGACGATCGAGTTGCGGTTCGGCTTCGCCACCGCGTAGACGATCCGCTTGCCGGAGATGCTCGGACGGCTGAGCTGGCCGTCCTTCGACGAGCTGTCGAGCACGCGCGTCTTGCCGGTCGTGCCGTCGCCCTTGATCGAGCGCACGGCGATCTTGTCGCGACCGTTCGAGACCGCGCGCCAGCCGATGTAGTCGCCGGTGACGGTCAGCGCGTCGGGGTTGCCCTTGACCGTGAACCGCGACACCTCCTCGAGCTCCCGGTTGCGAGCGAGCAGGAAGATCGTCTTGCCGCGGCGCACGGCGACGTAGCTGCCGCCGACCGCCGGGTCCTTGCCCGGCAGCGCCGTCTTGCCGTCGACCGTCTCCAGGACGCCGTCGCGATCGCGCAGCTGGTAGGCGAGCTCGGAGTCGGGTCCCGCCGACGGATCCGCGGCCGGCTTCGCGATCTGGCCGGCCGCGAGCTCGGCGGACTCCTCGGGCTCCTGCGCGGAGGCCGAGCTCGCGCTCGAGATGAGCAGGACGGCCACCCCGGTGAGCGCCAGGGCGTCGCCGAAGCGGAAGCCGCGATAGATCGCGGGTCGCATCGCCATCGTCTCGCATGCCGCCTGGCCGAAGCGGTGCTTGGCGAACGGTGCCAGCGACACGATCGGCAGCGCGCGCCCGAGGCCGAACGCGAGCCCGACCCAGAGGCCGACGACCGGCTCGCCGATCGCGAACGCGATCCCGGCCAGCGCCCAGACGCCGAACGTCAACACGAAGGTCGTGAAGCCGAGGCCGAGCAGGCCGCCGTAGAGCGCCGAGGCCACGGGCATCGGCATCGCGCGTCGCCAGTGCTCGGGGAGCTGGCGGCGGATCTGCGGCACGATCGGAGTGCCACGGGCCTCGAGCACCGCGGCGACGAGCGCGAGGACCGCGGCGAGGAGGAGCGCGACCGATCCGCCGGCGCCGTGGATCACGCCGCCGAGCAGGGCGATCAGCCAGAACGTCGCGACGCCGCCGGCGAGCGCGCCGGGGAGGAACGTGGCGCAGGCCGCCAGCGTCGTCGGCTGACCGCCGGTGTGGCCGGTCGGCCCGATCGTCTCGATCATCGAGAACCCGCACGGCGACCAGGTGCCGGTCATCCCGATCAGGACCGCCGCGGCGATGAGTGTGATCTCGAGAGCGCCCATCAGCAGGGCACGTCCGTCTGGAAGTAGAGGACGCAGAAGACCTTGCGGCCCGAGTAGCAGTAGCCGGTCAGCGAGGCGTCGCCGTTGATCCGCCGGTCCGACGGAGAGCAGCAGTCGACGAGCTTGCGGACCTTGCCGCCGCAGCAGCGATACCAACCGCCGTCGATCGAGGTCGAGATGTTGAACTTGTCGGCGACCTCGTCGCAGACGCGGGTGCGGGGCGCCGGAGGCAGGTCACGGCCGTCCGGGTCCTTGAGCGCCTTGCCCTTGGAGTCGACGGGGCTGCCCTTCTTGTTGATCGCGCGACCGAGGTTGTCGATCGGCTGACCGTCGGGGCGCAGCGGGAAGCCCTTCGCGTCGACCCGCGGCAGCGCCTTGCCGGCGGGGTGCGGGCACGAGCCCGTCGTGTAGATGTGGCCGCAGAAGTGGTAGGCGTCGGCCTCGCCGGGCTTGACCGACCTGGCGACGAGCCCGCCCGCGGTGACGGCGGTCATCGCGCCGCCGACCCTGGCGAGGAAGCCGCGTCGTGAGGTGTCGCCGGCCAGCGAGTCGAGCCGTCCGCCGACGGCGTCGGAGCGCTGAGCCTCGGCCTTTCCGGCGGCGGACCCTCCCCGCTCGCCCTTGCGTCCGAACTTCATCTAGCTCCCTGCGACCTGCGTTTGCATCATCAAATCTCCCTGTGAGCGCCGCTCCGCCGCCGCCAGCACGCTCTCGAGCTGAGCGAGGTTGTTGAACGATCCCTTCGCCAGCGAGACCCCGTCGCGGCCGATCGCGACAGCGTACGGACTCCCCGGTACGCCGAGATTCTCCCAGAGCGCGCTCTCATCCTCCTCCTCGAACGTTTCCACGCTGACCAGCGGATCGGTTCTGAGCGAGTCGACCGCGGGCCGCAGGCCGTGGCAGATGTGGCAACTCTCCGAGAGGAACACGGCGAGACCGATCTCGGTGCGCTCGCCCGCGAACGAGATCCGGTCGGCGAGCTCCGAGCGCTCGCCGAGCGGCGGGCCCTCGTGCGTGATCTCGAGAGCGGAGGCGGGCCCCAGGCGCAGGCGCAGCATCCCGACCTCGCGGGCCAGCGCGAGCACCGCGACGCCGAGTAGCAGGCAGAGGGCGAGGGCAGCGACGACTCCGAGGATCAGCCAGCTCTCGGTCGTCGGTTCGGTCTCGGGCAGGAACGGGATCGCGGCGAAGCCGGCGGCGAGGACGAGATTGCGGACCACGCCCGACCACGAGACCGTCGAGCGGGCGCCGAAGCAGGCGCACGGGGCGCCGGCGCGGCCGCGCATGATCGTCGCGACGAGCGTCGCCGCGAACATCGCCATCACGAACGCAGCGATCGGCGCGAAGAGCGGCGCGCCGGCGATCACGCCGACCCCCAGCACGAGCTCGAGCGCCGTCACGCCGGCGAATACGACCGCCTGGGCCCGGGGATCGGTGAACCCGAACGTCGCTGTCGCCTCGCGCGATGCCTGCGGCGAGGCGAGCTTGAGGACAGCGGAGGCGATCAGGAAGCCGCCGAGGACGATGCGAGCGACGAGCGCGATCACCGCTCCGTGAGGCTAGTCGGGAGCGTCGGTCGACTCGACCGGGTCCGGCCGCTAGCCGATCGCGACCATGCGCTCGATCGGCACCCGCGCGCGCTCGGCCAGCGCCGGATCGACCTGGACCACGTCGCGCATGTCGCGCAGCGAGTCGCGGAGCTTCGGCAGCGTGATCATCTTCATGTACTTGCAGTAGGCCATCCGGTTGGCCTCGGTCAGCTTCGCCTGCGGCGCCGCCATCTGGAGCGGATAGAGCATCCCGGTCTCCGTCGCGACGATGAACTCACCCTCCGGGTTCGACTTGACGTGGTCGAGCATCCCCGACGTCGAGAGCATGTGGACGCCCTCCGGGTCGATGTCGCCGCTGGCGACGTACTCCATCGCCTGGGTCGAGCAGCCGCACTCGGGGTGGATCAGGAACTCGGCACCACCGTGCTCGGCGCGCGTGCGCTCGATGTCGCCCGGCCGGATCCCGGCGTGGACGTGGCATTCGCCGTCCCAGACGTGGAAGCGCGCGTAGCGGTCGGGGTCCTCGGTCAGGCCGGTCGCGCGCGCGACGTAGGAGCCGAGCCACATGTCGGGGCCGAAGAGGATCTCGGTCTCGGGGCCGTGCTCGGCCCAGATGTGCTCGACGACCGAGACGGCGTTCGATGACGTGCAGCAGTAGTCCGTCTCCGCCTTCACCTCGGCCGAGGTGTTGACGTACATGACGACCACGGCGCCCGGGTGCTCGGCCTTCCAGGCGCGGAGCTGATCGGCGGTGATCGAGTCGGCGAGCGAACAGCCGGCGCCGGCGTCGGGGATCAGGACCGTGCGCTCGGGCGAGAGGATCGAGGCCGTCTCCGCCATGAAATGGACGCCGCAGAAGACGATCGTCTCGTTGTCGGCCGCCGCGGCCTGGCGCGAGAGGCCGAGCGAATCTCCGAGGTGGTGCGCGGCGTCCTGGACCTCGGGCAACTGGTAGTTGTGGGCGAGGATCACGGCATCGCGCTCGCGGGCGAGATCGGCGATCTCGGCGTGGAGCGCGCTCAGCTCGTCGGCCGACAACGCGTCGACCATCCCCCGCGCCTCCGGCGTGGCCATCTGGACCGTGGGCAACTCGACTGCCATCGGAATCCTTTCGATGTTCACCCTCTCGCGGTGCGACACGTCCATCGGAGTCGCGGGATCGGGTGAATGAACCTGGCCTAGAGTCTAAAGCCTCGCGTTATGCCGGAGCTTCCCGAGGTTGAGATCACCGCGCGCCGGCTCGGCGCCGCGCTCGCCGGAGCCGAGATCGAGTCGGCCATGGCGCCCGGCATGGTCGCGGTGAAGTCGATCTCGCCGCCGCTCTCCGCGCTCGCCGGACGCGAGATCGAGGGCGTGCGACGCGTCGGAAAGATGCCCATCGTCGACATCGCCCCGCACGGAGCCGAGGAGGGGCCCGAGGGACCGCTCGCGCTGCTCGTCCACATGATGTCGGCGGGCCGCCTTCAGCTCTTCGACAAGCGCGCCTCGATCAAGGACAAGAAGTCGCGGGTGCTGATCCGCGTGCCCGGGGACCGCGAGCTGCGGCTGCGCGAGTTCGGGACGAAGCAGCGGGCCTGGGTCCGCCTGATGCCCGCGGCCGAGCTCGATGCGACCGAGATGGTCGCGACGCTCGGCCCCGAGGCGTGGCCGGCGCCGCCGCTGCCCGAGCTCGAGGCCGCGATCGACCAGCCCCGCGCCCTGCACCCGCTGCTCCGCGACCAGCGGCGAATCGCCGGGATCGGACGCTCGTGGGTCGACGAGATCCTGTGGGAGGCGCGGCTCTCGCCGTTCAAGCGCGGCGCCGACCTCGACTCGGACGAGGTCGGGCGCCTCTACGACGCGCTCGCCGTGCTCGACGGCGCGATCTCCCACTACGAGGAGGTCATCGGCGAGAAGGTGCCCGACAAGCTCCCGATGCCGCTTCAGGTCCACCGCCGCAACGGCGAGGACTGCCCGCGCTGCGGGGCGACGATCGAGGCGGTCCACTACGCCGATTACGTCATGTGTTACTGCCCGCAGGAGCAGACCGACGGCAAGGTGCTGAAGGACCGCCGGCTCTCGCGGCTGCTCAAGTAGCTCAGGCGCACTTCGAGGTCGATCGGTTGCGACCGATCCGCTCCGGCATCCCCCCGTCGGTGTGCTCCGACCACACCCGCCACGAGGGTTTGCGCTCGCCCGAGTGCTCGTAGAGGCCGTAGAAGAACTTCGGAGAGGTCGGACAGCGGCGGACGCTGCGAGGGGTCGCGGAGTCCTGGGCCATGAACCAGAGGAAGGAGCGGACGCCGAGCGCCGCGTTCGCCGGTGCGGAGAGCCGCGTGATCAGCCCGTCCATCATCCGCGCCTGCCGGGCTGGGGTCACGCACTTGCCGTTCGAGGATTCGTGTCCCGGCCGTGGGCACGTGCTCCAGCCGTGCTCGGTGATCTCGATCGGCGCATCGAGCCCGGCCCTGCGGATCGAGCGCCTCACGATCCGCAGGTTGTCGATCGCCTGGGCGGGCCGATTCGTATATGTGTGGACGCCGACCGCGCCGATGTATTCCTCGATCGATCGGGTGCCGAGGAGCCCGCGGACGAAGGAACGCCCATTCGACTTCCAGCGGCCGCCGTTGAGACCGGTGACTCCCCCGGTGATCAGCTCGATGCCCGGGCCCCAGTTCGCCGCGAGCCGGACCTGTTTGGCGACGCCGCGGAAGAACACGCCGAAGCGCTTGCCGTCGGGGCGCGACCACTTCTTGCCGAGGTTCGGCTCGTTCCAGATCTCGATCTGCGTCACCGGGCAACATCCGCCGGCCAGGTCCGGGTTCTCGGCGAAGAACTCGCCGCCGGGCCCGTAGCGCTCGAGGACGGCTCGGGCGAAACGACCGAAGTCGTCGCGATAGCGGCGCCGCGGCTCGAAGCCCTGCTGACCCTGCACCGCCGCGCAGACCGGGCCGCCGTTCAGCGTGATCAGGCGGCTCACGCCCTCCTCGACGAACAGCCGCATGTCGGCGTCGGGCTTGGACCAGTCGTAGCGCTCGTCGCGAATCGCCTCGCAGTCGGGCTGGACCTGGTTCCAGATCACCGCCGTGCGGATCTTCGCCGCGGTCGGCGCGACGGCGCGAAACGATTCGGCGGCCACGTGGCCCGAGCCGTCGTCGGAGTGGTCGATGAACCCGCGCGGGATCGCGAACCCGAGCTCGAGATCGCTCGCCGGCAACGGCTCACCCGCCTCGCCGGCGCTCGGTGGCGCGCCGATGGTGAGGACGGCCGACAACGCGATGAAAGAAGCAAGAGCTTTCAGGCCGCGCATTCCTCGCCCTCGCAGTCACGCAGCGCCTCCAGCCGGCTCTCGAGCTGGGTCCTCAGCGCTCGGATGCGATCGGCCTCAGCCGGATCGTCGGTCCGCGGGTCTCCGCTGTCGGGGTCGAGCAGGTTCTCGAGCTCGTATGGATCGGCCTCGAGGTCGTAGAGCTCGTAGTCGGTGCCGCCGCTTCGCGGTGAGTGCTCGACGTAGACGTAGCCGGGCACGCGGACACCGGATGCGTTGCGGTTCTCGAGCAGCACGGCGCGATCGGAGCGATGCGCCGGGTCGGCGGCGAACGGGATCAGCGACTCGCCGTCCTGGCTCGTGAGCAACGGCTCGGCGCCGGCGACGTCGAGGATCGTCGCCGCGAGATCGACGTTCGCCGTCATCTGCGACCGCACGACTCCGCTCGGGAGCTCCGGCCCGCTGATCACCAGCGGGACCCGGACCGACTCCTCGTAGAGGTCGGTCTTCGACTTCATCCGGTGCTCGCCCAGCATGTAGCCGTTGTCGGAGACGAAGATGACGTAGGTCTCCTCGCTGACGCCCGCACGGCGCAACGTCTGCATCGTGGCGGCGATCGCGTCGTCGGCGGCGAGCAGGCTCGTCATCCGCCCGCGATAGCGCTTTCGCAGCTCGAGCTCCTGCCGGCGGCCGAGCCGTGGCCTGCGGACGTAGGCGGGCTTGTCGGACACGTCGGCCTCGTCGAACGACGGCGGCCGGGGCAGCTCGAGCTCGCGGAAGACGTCGCGGTAGCGATGGGCGGGCCGCGGGTTCATCAGCCTTCCCTCGACCTCTCGGGGCGGCTCGCCGTGCGGCGAAAGCAGCGACATCACGGTGAAGAACGGCTCCGGCCGCCCCGCCTGGCGGCGCAGCGTCCGACGCGTCTTACGGCCGACGACATCGACCACGTAATCGCGTGGACCGCGGCCGTAGCTCGTGATCTCGCCGTTGTCGGAGAGCGAATAGTCGAAATAGCGATGCGCGCCGCTGACCGGCGCGACGAAGCGATCCCAGCCGGCAGGTCGCTCGATCTTGCGAACCCGCTTGCCGTAGCCGTTCAGGTATTTGCCGATCCAGGCCGTCTGGTAGCCGTCGGCATGCAGCGCCGCCGCCGTGCTCTTGCCGCCGAGCAGGCCCGCCGCGCCGCCGTACGGGGGCTTGTTGCCGATCACGTGGTGGTTGTGCGCGTAGCGACCGGTCAGCAGCGTGGCGCGCGAGGGGCTGCAGACCGGGAACGAGGCGAAGAAGTTCTCGAAGGTCACCCCGCGCGCAGCGATCTGGCTCTCGACACTCTCGAGGACCGGCATCGAGGCCCACTCCTGATCGTCGGTCATGATCACGACGATGTTCGGGCGCTCCTCGCGGCCCTGGGCCGACGCGGCTGCCACGGGTTCGGCGCGGGTCGCCCGGATGGCCAGGACCAGCGCGCCCGTCGCCACGACCGCGGCCAGGAAGAAGCTCAGGAGTCGTCGCATCGGCGTCAACGTAGGAGTGGGCTCCCCGCAGCGCCTCGGGGCCGACTACCCAACGCGATTCGGCACTCGTCAACGGGTGCGACGGACTCGCTCGGAGCCGCGGGGACCACGAACGGCGGGCGAGGAACGCTCGTGATCCGGCTCCGCGCGGGCCCCTCCATGCCCCGCAGGCTCGCGCGGCTACGACGTGCCCGCGACCACCCCCGGGGTGAACGCGCTCACACCCGTGGGCTCGCTGATCGCGCTCGCCTCAGGCCGTCGAATCCGCGTCGAGCAGCAGGCTGATGTCGAGGACCGGCGCCGAGTGGGTCAGCGCCCCGACCGAGATCAGGTCGACGCCGGACTCGGCGACGGCACGGATCGACTCGAGGCTGATCCCGCCGGATGCCTCGAGCGCGACGTCGCGCCCCTCGTCGACGGCGAGGTCGCGCAGCGCGACGGCGGCTGCCATCTCGGCCGGCGGCATGTTGTCGAGCAGCAACCTGTCGGCGCCTTCGCCGAGCGCGGCCCGGACCTCCTCGATGTCGCGGCACTCGATCTCGACCGGCAGGTCCGGTCGAGCCTCACGGGCGGCCCTCACCGCGGCGGCGGTACCCCCGCCGAGCGCGGCATGGTTCTCCTTGATCAGGATCGCGTCGAACAATCCGAGGCGATGATTGAGCCCGCCCCCGTCGAGCACCGCGCGCTTCTCGAGCGCTCGCAGTCCGGGCGTGGTCTTGCGGGTGTCGATGACGCGCGCTCGCGTCCCGTCGACCGCTGAGACGTAGCGAGCCGTCAGCGTCGCGACCCCCGACAGGTGGCAGAGCAGGTTGAGGGCGGTGCGCTCACCCGCGAGCAGCGCACGCGCCGGACCCCGGATGACCGCGATCTCGATCGGAACGTCCTCGCGCCACTCGCCCTCGCCCGCACGCGGCTCGAGCTCGCCCGCGCCGACCTGCCGGAATGCCTCCGCCGCGGCGTCGAGCCCGCTCAGGACACCGGGCGCCTTCTGGATCAGCCGCGCGGTCGCGGTCGCGTCGGCCGGGACGACCGAATCCGCCGTCACGTCACCCGGTCCGAGATCCTCGGCGAGGGCTCGGGCGACGATCTCGCCCAGCGGCTCGGATCCCGCGACCCCGAGCCCGCCGCCCCAGGCCGTCGCGCCGGGGTCGGGCACCGTCAGCCCTGGCCGCCGGCGGCGCTCTGGAGCAGGTACTCGCGGACGAAGCCGTCGATGTCGCCCTCGAGGACGCCCTGCGCGTTGCCGGCTTCGTAGCCGGTGCGGTGGTCCTTGACGCGTTGGGTCGGGTGCAGCGTGTAGGAGCGGATCTGCGAGCCCCACTCGGCGGCCTTCTGCTCGCCACGCTCGGAGGCGAGCTCCTCGGCGCGCTTTCGCTCCTCCTCCTCGATCAGGCGCGAGCGCAGGAAGCGCATCGCGGTCTGGCGGTTCTGGAGCTGGGAGCGCTCGTTCTGGCACTGGACGACGATCCCGGTCGGGATATGCGTGATCCGGACCGCCGAGTCGGTCTTGTTGACGTGCTGGCCGCCGGCGCCCGAGGCGCGGTAGGTGTCGATGCGCAGGTCCTCCTCGTCGATCTCGACGTCGACCGACTCGTCGACGTACGGCGCGACGTCGAGCTGCGCGAAGGCGGTGTGCCGACGCTTCTGGGCGTCGAAGGGCGAGATCCGGACGAGCCGGTGAACGCCGCGCTCGGCGGCGAACAGGCCGTAGGCGTTCTCGCCGCTCGCGGTGAAGGTGGCTGACTTGATGCCCGCCTCCTCACCCTCGGCCGCCTCCTTCATCTCGACCTTGAAGCCGCGGCGCTCGGCCCACCGCAGGTACATCCGCAGCAGCATCTCGGCCCAGTCCTGGGAGTCGGTCCCGCCGGCTCCGGCGCGGACGGTCACGACGGCGGCGCCAGAGTCGTACTCGCCGGAGAACAGGCGCGCCTCCTCGAGCTGGGCGAGCTTCGACTCGGTGTCGGCGAGCGACGACTCGAGCTCGGCGGCGACCTCCGGATCCTCCTCGGCGAGCTCGACGAGGTCGTCGAGGTCACCGACGTCGGTCTCGAGGGCGCGGAACATCTCGAGCCGGCGACCGGCGGCGGCATGCTCGGCGGAGATCTTCGCCGCGGTCTCCTGGTCGTCCCAGAACCCTGGCGCCTGCATCCGCGCCTCGAGCTCGGTTATGCGGGATTCGAGCGCAGCCGGGTCAAAGGTAGTCCGCGAGCAGCTTGAGCGATTCGCGCGCGTGCGCGACGCGCTCACTCACGGCCTCCCTGGGAACGGCGGCGTCGGTCATGGCCCGAGCTTAGTCCCGGGCGGGAGCCACGGACCCGAGCCTGGCGAGCGCCTCGTCGCGCGAGGCATAAGGCTCCCAGCGGATGATCTTGCCCTCCGCGAACTCGGCCAGCAGCACGACCGGCGACTCGTCGGCGAGGCCACCGTCGGCGGCGTTGCGCCAGTGCCACTGCTTGCGGATGTCCGCCAATGCCCGGTCGCCGCGGACCTCGACCGCGTCGAGCTCCAGCCGCTGGACGAGGGCGCCGTCCGGGTTGCTGCGCGCCCAGCGCATCGCGCCCTCCCGGCCCTCCACCTCGCCACGCGGCGTGACGATCACTACGCCCGGGTGCAGCGTCGCCGCCAGGCGCTCGAGCTCCTGGTCGTTGAACGCTTCGATGAACGTCCTGACCTCACGTTCGTGCGACGCCACGCGTCCTAGGTTACGAGTGCCCCCTATGCCGCGAACTAGCCGAGACAACCTGCTCGCGATCGGCGCTGCCGCGACGACCGTCGTCCTCTGGGCGTCGGCCTTCGTCGGCATCCGCTCGGCCGGCGCCGAGCTCAGCGCCGGTCCGCTCGCGCTCGGGCGCCTGATCGTCGGCGCGCTCGCGCTTGGAGCCATCGTCGCGCTGCGCCGCGAAGCGCTGCCGGCGCGCCGCGACCTCGGTCTCATTGTGTTGGTCGGGGTGCTGTGGTTCGGCGCCTACAACCTTGCGCTGAACGAATCCGAGCGGCGGATCGACGCCGGGACCGCGGCGATGCTCGTCAACGTCGGCCCGATCCTGATCGCGCTGCTCGCTGGCTGGATCCTGCGCGAGGGCTTCCCGCGAACGCTGCTCAGTGGGTGCGCGGTCGCTTTCGCGGGCGTCGTCGTCATCGGGCTCGCGACCTCGCAGCGCGGCGAGGTCGCGACGGGCGGGGTCCTCCTCGCCCTGCTCGCGGCGCTGACCTACGCGGCCGGCGTCGTGACCCAGAAGCCGCTGCTCGAGAGGGTCTCCGCGCTCCAAATCACGTTCCTGGCATGCACGGTCGGCGCCGTGGTCTGCCTGCCGTTCGCGCCGGCGCTCTTCGATGAGCTCGGGTCGGCCGGCACCAGCCCGATCGTCTGGACCGTCTATCTCGGCGTGTTCCCGACCGCGATCGCGTTCACGACCTGGGCCTACGCGCTCAAGCGCACGAGCGCCGGCCGGATGGGCGCGACGACCTACCTCGTCCCGCCGCTCACGATCCTGATGGGCTGGCTGTGGCTCGGCGAGACGCCGGTCGCGCTCGCCTTCGCCGGCGGCGCGCTGTGCATCGCGGGCGTCATCGTCGCGCGCCGCAGGCCACGTCCGAGGCCCGCGACGGTGACACCGCTCGCACGCCCCGGAGCACCTGAGCCCGAGCCGGCCGAGCGCTGAGGTCGCTCGGCCGCCGGGCGCACGAGCGGCTCTGTGCCGTCTCCGGTCTCGGGGGTAGGAGAGGCGGATGAGCGACACCTCGCAGCAGACCGTTCTCGTCACCGGAGCAAGCGACGGCCTCGGCCGCGGCGTGGCGACCGAGCTCGCGCGGCTCGGATACCGCGTGATCGCCCACGGCCGCGATCCGAAGCGCTCGAAGGAGGCGCTGGCCCAGATCCGAGCCGACTCCGGCAACGAGGACGTCGAGCTCGAGCTCGCCGATCTCGCGAACCTCGGTGAGGTCCGAGCGCTCGCCAGGCGCGTGGCGATGAGCCGCCCGGAGCTCTCCGTGCTCGTCAACAACGCCGGGATCGGCGGCGGATATCCCGACCTGCGCGAGCGCCAGGAGTCGAGCGACGGCTTCGAGCTGCGCTTCGCCGTCAACTACCTCGCCGGCTGGCTGCTCGCCTCCGAGCTGCTGCCGACACTGCGCCAGAACGCTCCGGCCCGCGTCGTCAACGTCGCCTCGGGCGCCCAGGACGCGCTCGACTTCGACGACGTGATGCTCGAGCGCTCCTACGACGGCAGCCACGCCTACGCGCAGTCGAAGCTCGCGCAGATCATGCACGCGCGAGAGCTCGCCGAGCGGGTACCTGAGGCCGAGCTGACCGCCTACTCGCTGCACCCGGCGACATTCATGCCGACGAAGATCGTGACCCAGGAGGTCGGCCGCACGAGCGACTCGCTCGAGACCGGGATCGAGGCGGTCGTGAAGCTGGTCACCGAGACCGACCCCGGCGCTCCCAACGGGTCGTACTTCAACCGCACCGAGCCGTCCGAGCCGCATCCGCTCGCGCTCGACGCCAACGCGCGCGTCCGCCTCTGGCGCCTGAGCGAGGAGCTGACCGGCGCGGGCCCGGAGGCCTAGCGCGAGCCGGCCGGCTCGGGCTCGACGAGCCGGCCGGCCTCCCAGCCGAACCCACGGTCGGCGAGCTGATCTCGCAGCCGCCCGACCGCGAGGTCCTTTGCCTTCGCCTCGATCATCACGTCGCAGCGCCGGCCGGCGAGCGGGCCGCGGATGAAGGTCTCGAAGGCGATCGGGTCGACGAGATCGGCGTGCGCGCGGAGCTGCGGCATGACGATGCTGCGCTCGACGCGGCGGCCGACCTTCTTCTTTCGCTCCTCGACATCGAGCCGCGGCGAGGAGACGTGGATCTTCGGGATGCAGTCGCCGGGCCACGTCGCCAGCGCCATGTCGAGCGCCTCGGACTCGGGGATCAGCTCGGGGTCGTTGCAGCGGTGGTGGAGCGAGTCCCAGACGACGCGCAGACCGGTCCGCCCGGCGAGCTCACAGACCTCGCGCACCGCATAGGTGCGGTCGTCGTTCTCGATCACGAGCCGGGCTCGCGCGGCGTCGGAGAGCAGCTCGAGCCCTCGCTCGAAGCGCTCGGCACCGGCGGCTTTGCCCCCCGCCGAGCCGCCGACGTGAAGGACGACGACGCTCTCGCCCGGTAGGCCCATCGCGTCCATGAGCGCCGCCTGGACCTCGAGCTCGGCCGCCGCCGAGCGCCGGATCGCCTCGTCCTCGGAGTTGAGGACCGTGTACTGGCCGGGGTGCGTCGAGAGCCGGATATCGAGCCCGCGCGCGCGGGCGCCGAGCGCGGCGAGCTCCGGGGCGCACTCCTCGACCTGGTTGTGGAACTGCGGCAGGTCGGGGTGCGTCGCGTAGGGAGCGAGCTGCGTGGCCATCCGGTACATCCGGATGTCGAGCTCGTCGAGCCGGGTCAGGATCGCGTCGAGGTGCTCCAGCGAGACCCGCAGGTGGGGCTCTGACTGCCAGCGCCGCGCGTCGTGGGAGGGCAGGCCCCCGTCGCCGATCAGCTTGACCGCGAAGCCGAGCCGGTGTCCTGTGCTCACGCGGGCTTGCGCGCCGCGCCGAGGATGTGCGGAGCGACCGGGATCGACACGGGCGCGGCGACGAACGTGAACCGCTCGATCCAGTCGATCTCGAAGCCGGCGCCGCGGATCGCGGCCTCCGTGTCTCGCATCGGATCGCAGCCGCCGAAGACGCGCGGCCAGAGGGTCTCCTTGGCGGCGCGCTGGATCGCCCGGCCGGAGGCGCGCGGCGAGACCACGTGCTCGAAGAAGCGCAGCGTGCCACCCGGCCTGAGGACGCGCCGGGCCTCGGCGAGCGCCGCGGCCGGTTCGGGGATCGAGCACAGCACGGCCGGGAAGACGACGCCGTCGAGGCTCGAGTCGGCGAACGGGAGATCGTCGCCGAGCGCGTCGATCACCTCGACCTCGATCGCCACCTTCTCGGCCGCCCTCCGGCTCAGCTCGCGCATGTGCGCCTCGGGCTCGACGGCATGGAGCCGCGTCACGGCGGACGGGTAGCTGCGAAACGAGACGCCGCTCCCCGGCCCGACCTCGCAGACCTCGCCGGTGAGTCCGGCGAGCATCCGCTCACGGCGCTCGCGGCCGCCGCGCCGCTCCTCGACGCGCTCGGCGAAGTAGGCCATGAAGCGTGCGAACAGCGGGTGGTCGACCGTTCCTCCCGACCCCGTCGCGTCGCGGCTCTCGGCGCTGGCGTCGGCCGCCGTCAAAGGGTGCGCGCGGGCCTCAGGCGCCGTTGGCGGCGCCGTGGCACTTCTTGAACTTCTTGCCCGAGCCGCACCAGCAGGGGTCGTTGCGCCCGAGCTTCTCGTTCTCGGCCTTGACGACCGTCCCCGTCAGCGCGTCGCCGACGGCCGCGCCGGTCGCAGCGCTCGCGCGGGACGGCCGCGGGGCGCCGGGCGCCGGGTCCTCGGGGTCGTCGTAGAGCGCCGAGGGCTGGTCGTCGGTCCCGCCGGAGTACTCGAAGTCGCCGTCGGCGCGCTCGTCGTCGCCGTAGAGGCCCGCGTCGGTCTGCGACGGCTGGATCTGGACCTCGACGTGGAAGATGACCCGCGTGAACTCGCTCCAGATCGAGTTCATGAGCTCGCGGAACATTCCGAAGCCCTCGTTCTTGTAGGCGACGAGCGGGTCGATCTGCGCGAAGCCGCGCAGGTGGATGCCCTCGCGCAGGTAGTCCATCTCGGCGAGGTGCTCGCGCCAACGGTTGTCGATGATCTGGAGCAGGATCTGGCGCTCGAGGTAGCGCATCAGCTCTGCGCCGAGCTCGGTCTCGCGGCGGTCGTAGGCGGCGAGGGCGTCGTCGACGAGCAGCTCGACGATCGACTCGCGGGAGGAGGTCTGCGGGTCGAGATCGGCGAGCGTCACCTGCAGCGGCCACAGCAGGTTGGCCTGCGTCTCGAGCTCGCCGAGATCCCAGTCCTCGAAGATGTCACCGGGCGTGTACTGCTCGACGAGCCGCTCGACGACCTCGCCGACCTGCTCGACTGCGACCTCGGACATGTCGCGGCCCTCGAGGACCTCGCGGCGGTACTTGTAGACGACGCGCCGCTGCTCGTTCATGACGTCGTCGTACTCGAGGACGCGCTTTCGCTGCAGGAAGTTCTGCTCCTCGACCTTCTTCTGCGCGTTCTCGATCGTCCGCGTCAGCATCTTCGCCTCGAGCGGGTACTCCTCGCCCTCGTCGTCGACGGGCCCGAGCCGGTCGAGGATCTTGTAGATCCGCTCGCCGGCGAAGCGCCGGATCAGGTCGTCCTCGGCCGAGAGGAAGAAGCGCGACTCGCCGGGGTCGCCCTGGCGGCCGGCGCGGCCGCGGAGCTGGTTGTCGATGCGGCGCGACTCGTGGCGCTCGGTACCGACGATGAACAGGCCGCCGAGCGCGCGGACCTTCTCGCCCTCCTCCTGGGTCTGCTCGCGGAACCGCTCGGTCTGCTCGGCGTGCTCGGACCCGTAGCTCTCGTCCTGCGGCGTGAGGCCCAATCCGTGGAGGGCTTCGTCGGCGAGCTGCTCCGGCTCGCCGCCGAGCTTGATGTCGACGCCGCGGCCGGCCATGTTGGTCGCGATCGTGACCGAGCCGATCCGGCCCGCCTGAGCGATCGTCACGCCCTCGCGCTCGGCGTACTCGGGCTTCGCGTTGAGAACCGTGTGCTTGATGCCGTGGTTCTGGAGCTCACGCGAGAGCATCTCGGAGGTCTCGACGGAGATCGTGCCGATCAGGACCGGCTGGCCCTTCTCGTGGCGCTCGACGACCTCGCCCACGACGGCCTTCCACTTGCCGGGCTTCGTCTTGTAGATCTGGTCGTTGTGATCGTCGCGGACCATCGGCCTGTGGGTCGGGACCTCGACCACGGCGATCTTGTAGATCTTCATGAACTCCTGCGCCTCGGTGAGCGCAGTTCCCGTCATCCCCGCGAGCTTGTCGTAGAGGCGGAAGTAGTTCTGGAGGGTGACGGTGGCGAGCGTCTGGTTCTCCTCACGGATCGCCAGCCCCTCCTTGGCCTCGATCGCCTGGTGCAGGCCCTCCGACCAGCGGCGACCGTCGAGGATCCGGCCGGTGAACTCGTCGATGATCTTGACCTCGCCGTCGATCACGGCGTAGTCGGTATCGCGCTTGTAGAGCGACTCGGCCTTGAGCGACTGGCCGAGGTGGTTGATCAGCGTGCCGTGCTCCGAGAGGTAGAGGTTCTCGACGCCGAGGAACTTCTCGGCCATCGCGACGCCGCGCTCGGTCGGTGCGACGGTCTTGTGCTTCTCGTCGTACTCGAAGTCGTAGTCGGCCTCGGAGGTGTCGCGCGACTCGCCGAGGGACTTCAGCTTCGGCTTGGCCTCCTCGCCCTTCATCTGCTTGGCCAGACGGGCGAACGTGTAATAGGTGTCCGAAGCGGTCTCGGGGGCGCCCGAGATGATCAGCGGCGTACGTGCCTCGTCGATCAGGATGTTGTCGACCTCGTCGACGATCGCGAACGAGTAGCCACGCTGGACGCAGTCCTCGATCCGCGAGGCCATGTTGTCGCGCAGGTAGTCGAAGCCGAACTCGGAGTTCGTGCCGTAGGTGACGTCGCAGCCGTAGGCGACGCGGCGCTCGGACGGGTCCATATGAGACTGGATCACGCCGACGGTCAGGCCGAGCGCCTCGTAGATCGGCGCCATCCAGCCGGCGTCGCGGCGAGCGAGGTAGTCGTTGACGGTGACGACGTGGACCGGGTCACCGGCGAGCGTGTTGAGGAACACGGCGAGGGTCGCGGTGAGCGTCTTGCCCTCGCCGGTGCGCATCTCGGCGATCGAGCCGTCGTTGAGGACCATGCCTCCGATCAGCTGGACGTCGTAGTGGCGCTGGCCGGTCGTGCGGCGGCTCGCCTCGCGGCACAGCGCGAACGCCGCCGGCAGCAGATCCTCGAGCGACTCACCCTCCGAGGCGCGGCGGCGGAGGTCGTCGGCCTCGGTGCGAAGCTCGGCGTCCTCGAGCAGCTCCATCTCCGGCTCGTAGGCGTTGATGAGCGCGACGCGCTTCTCGTAGTCCTTGAACTTCTTGCCCTCGCCGAGCCTCAGCGCTCGATCGATCAGTCCCCTGGCCATGAGAGGTGAGGGTAGTGCGTGACGGAGGTCCGCTCAGCGGCACGGACGGGCCGCCGGTATGTCCCGGCGGCCCCGCCCTGTGACCGGTCCCGGCGCCTACGCGGTGCGACGTCGCAGCGACTCGCGGCGTGCCCGCGAGCGACCGCGGCGCTTCTCGCGCTGGCGCTTGACCTGGCGGCGGACGTCTTCTGCTGTCTCGTGGATCGAGTGCAGCATGACCGGCGTGCACTCCTTGGCGCAGATCGGTCCGCCTTTGATGTGGAGAATCGCCTCGCAGATCATCTTGTCGACGACCCGGGGGTTCTTCTCCTCCATGAGCTCCACCTCGAGCCGTGCGAGGGGTGAGACCTGGCGAGACAGGCGCGCGAACCTCTTGTGGACGTGCTCTCTGAGCTCGTCCGTGACCTCGAAGCCGCCTCTGCCTCTGATCTCGATCCGCACGCTGCCTCCTCGGGTCGCGCTATGTCTTGCTCCCGGCCCCTGCACCGAGGGCGTCCCGCCAATCTAGACCTCGGCGGCGGCTTTGCCAAGTCCCCCGATCGCACGACATACGACGGCCGCCCACACGGCCTCGGAGCCCGCCGCCCGGAGCGCCGCGACGGACTCGGCGAGGGTCGAGCCGGTCGTCGCGACGTCGTCGACGAGCACGACCTGCGGCGGGACGGGACCGCTCGCGCGGATGCCGGCGTGCCGAGCGATCCGCGCGGCACGATCGCGACCGACCTGACGCGGGCCGTCCTCACGCACGAGGCAGGCGCGGGCGCCGACGCCGAGCCGGCGAGCGAGCGCGGCGGCAATCGCCTCGGCCGAGTCGAAGCCGCGGACGCGCCGGCGGGCCGGCGCCGCGGGGACCGGGACCACGACCGCGAGCGGACCCGGCGGCGGCAGTCGCGCGGCGATCAGCTCGGCGGCCGTCTCGGCGAGACCGGTGCGGGCGCGGAACTTCAGCCGCGTGACGAGCTCGCGCGGCCGGCCGCGGTAGGGCGCGGCTGCGATCGCGAGCTCGGCGCCCGGGACCGTGAGCTCGGCGGGCCGGCTCAGCTCGAGCGCCCGCCGGCAGCGCACACACACGAGCTCGGCGGCGAGCGCGCAGCGGTCGCGCTCGCAGACGGCGCAGGTCGGCGGTGCGAGGAGAGCCTGGAGGGCGCGCGGGTGGATGCCGCGAGGCTCCTCGCTCGGGCGTCACACGTGGCGCGCACCGAGTGGAGAAACGGTGGCGTTCCGCTCTCCGGCGACCGGCGGTCGAGGGCTCACCGGGATCGGCGAGGCGCCGGGTCTGGATCGAGGTTGACCTTTCCCGTGAAGGACAAGCTCGATTCAGACCGTCGCCGGGGCCCCTCGGGAGCGCCCCGAGCACCGCGATGAGCGCTCCGGCTCGCGCCGGAGCCGACTCTGCAAGCACCCCGAACCGATCCCCTCGGTGTCAAGCGGCGCGCGCTCAGCCCTGATCGACCCCCGACCGACGCCGGGTGAACCGCCGGCCGAGGGGCCTAGGCCCCGTCCCCGACGCGCTCGCCCTCGCTCGCCGCCACCGCGCGGTCGCGGCCCTTGGCCTTGGCCTCATACAGCGCCGCGTCGGCGCGACCGACCATCGCCTCGTGGCCCTCGGCGCGATCCCACTCGGCGATTCCGACCGACACGGTCTCGCCCTCGGGCGTCGAGCGGCGCAGGCGCTCGACGAGCCGCATGCCTTCGTCGATCGAGCAGTTGGGGAGGATCGCGCCGAACTCCTCGCCGCCGTAGCGCGCGAGCGTGTCGTAGGGGCGCAGGGTCGAGCGCCAGATCGCGGCGGCCTCGCGCAGCAGACGGTCGCCCGCCTGGTGTCCGCGGAGGTCGTTGTAGGACTTGAAGCGGTCGAGGTCGAGCATCGCCACGCAGAGCGGCTGCTCGTCGCGCTGGGCGCGCGCGACCTCCTTCGCGAGCTCCTCGTCCCAGGCGCGCCGGTTGGGAAGACCGGTCAGCTCGTCGGTGCGAGCGAGCTGCTCGAGCTGGCCGAGCAGCTCCGAGCGCCCGATCGCGATCTCGGCCTCGGTCGCGAGCGACTCGAGTGCCCGCGAGCGCGCGAACGAGAGCTCGGGCACCATGCCCGCCCAGCCGACGGTCAGCACGCCGACGGCTGATCCGTCGCGGAACAGCGGATACCAGGCGATCGACCGCGTCCGCGTCCGCCTCCCGAGCTCGCGGTCCAGAGCGGTCGCGAGCCGGACGTCGGCGCTGAAAGCGGAACGCTTCGTCTTGAAGGCCCGGCTCATCCCCGAGAGCTGGTTGAGCGGGACGAACATCCCGCCGAGGTCGCCCCCGACCGTCACCTTCGCGACGAGCCCGCGGCCGTCGGCCGAGAGTTCGAGCAGCGCGGCCATCTGCGAGCCGGCGACCACGCGAGCGGTCTCGCAGATCGACTCACGGACGATCGACGGGTCCTGGGTCCGCGCCAGCGAGCGCGCCATCTCGACCACGGGCGCCTCGAGCTGCTTCTCGTCGGCGCCCGACCGCGCGCGCTCCTGATCGGTCAGGTCGAGGGCGACGATGAGCCCGGCGCGGGGCGGCTCGCCGTCCTTCGTGAGCGGGAGCACGCGGATCCAGAAGGTGCGGTGCCCATCGAGCGGCCTGTGCTCGATCGAGCGGCTCTCACCGCGCAGCGCCGCGCGGCAGTGCGCGGAGAGGGTGCGGGCCTCGACGCCGCCGAGCACGGAGGCGATGTCGGATCCGCGTGCCTCACGCACCGTCCAGACGAGTGCCGGCAGGGCGGCTCCCGCCTGCTCGACTATCCGCAGCTCACGATCGAAGCGCACGACCGAGGCGCCCGGGACGGCGTCGACGGTCTCGCGCAGACGGGCGCGTGAGCGGCCGGTGACGAAGTGCTCGAAGAGCAGCATCGCCACCACCGCGACGGCGGCGCCGATCCCGGCGGCGATGAGAGGGGCACTCGACCCCACGCGCGACTCCTTCTTCGACTTCGGTCAGGGCTGCCCGCCACCCCCCTTGCGACCTCGTGCTGACCAAAGTACCCCCCGATGGCCGATCGGACCCCGTAGATCCGTCCAGGCGGCCGATTCCCGAGGCCTACTCGAAGACGATCCGCTCGACCTCCGCGAGGTCGGGCTCGCACCCGATCACCGCGGGCGCCTTGCCGAGCGCGGTGTCCGGATCCTTCAGCCCGTGGCCGGTGAGCACGCAGACGACGGTCTCGGGGAGCTCGGCGCCCTCCCCGGCGCCGTGGGCCAGGAGCCCGGCGACGGACGCAGCGGACGCCGGCTCGCAGAAGACGCCCTCGCGCGATGCCAGGAAGCGGTAGGCGTCGAGGATCTGCTCGTCGGAGACGGCCTGGATCCGCCCGCGCGAGGCGGTCATCGCTGCCATCGCCTCCTCCCAGCGGGCGGGCTTGCCGATCCGGATCGCCGAGGCGACCGTCTCGGGGTTCTCGACCGGGGACCCGAGGACGAGCGGCGCGGCCCCCTCGGCCTGGAAGCCGAGCAGGAGCGGCGCGGCGCCGAGCTCCGAGAAGCCCCGCCACCAGGCGGTGACGTTGCCGGCGTTGCCGACCGGTATCGCCAGCGCTCCGGGTGCATCGCCGAGCTCCTCGCAGACCTCGAAGGCGGCGGTCTTCTGGCCCTCGATACGCCACGGGTTGACCGAGTTGACGAGCTCGATCGGATGCTCGTCGGCGAGCTTGCGGACGATCTCGAGCGCCTGGTCGAAATTGCCCCGCAGCGCGATCACCCGTGCGCCGTGCATCAGCGCCTGCGCGAGCTTTCCGATCGCGATCTTGCCCTCCGGCACGATCACCGCGCCGCGCATCCCGGCTCGCGCCGCATAGGCGGCGGCGCTGGCAGCGGTGTTGCCGGTCGAGGCGCAGATCACCGCCTCGGCCCCCTCCGCCTTCGCGTGCGAGACCGCGACGGTCATCCCGCGGTCCTTGAACGAACCGGTCGGGTTGGCGCCCTCGAGCTTGAGCAACACACGCGCTCCGAGGCGCTCGGAGAGCGCCGGTGCCTCGACGAGCGGCGTCGAGCCCTCGCCCAGCGACACGATCGGGTCGTCCTCGCCGAGCGGCAGGCGGTCGCGGTAGCGCTCGATCAGAGGGCGGGCCACGGCGCGACCCTAGAACGTTGGCCGCGCCACCGGCGGGCGGTCGGGCCGCGGCGCGATCAAACCAGGCGCTTGCGCATGTGCTGACGGCCGAGCTCGTCGACCCCGACGGCGGGATCGTCCTCGAAGCCGAGACGGCGATAGATCTCGATGTTGCGCCGCATCCGCTCGTGGGTGAGCAGCCGGAGCTCGCCGAGACCGAGCGCCGAAGCGCGCGACTCCGCGAAGGCGAGCAGCGCGCGTCCGAGGCCGTGGTGCTGGGCGCTCGGATCGACGGCGACGTTGTCGATCCACAGGTGGTCGGAGCGCCGCTCGAGGATCACGAACCCGCCGATCGCCGCACCGGGCTCGGCATCGGATATCCAGACGACGCCCTCGGCCACGCGTGCGTCGTAGTCCTCGTCGAGCGGCCCGGGCCGGATGCCGATCTCGCGCTCGTAGCCGCCGTAAGCGGCGCGGCCTATCTCGCCGATCCTCGCGGCCTCGGCCGCGACCGCGACGCGGAAGCGCGACGGCGGCCCGGCGCCGGCCAAGCCCTAGGCGAGCTCGTCGCCGGCGACGCGGATCGCTCGCGGCTCGGCGCGCAGGAAGTCGAGCTCGCGAAGCGCGGAGAGCGATGCGTAGAAGCGGCTCTCCGGGCACGGGTGCATGACCATCACGAGGCGCGCGTCATCGCCGTGGCCGCGCTGGACGACGCTTCGCACCGAGATCCCCTGGTCGCCGAGCACGTCCGCGACCCGCGCGAGGACTCCCGGCCGGTCGGCGACCTCGAGATGGAGGTAAAAGCTCGAGCGCAGGTCGTGGACCAGGCGCAGATCGCGATGCGTCTCGTGGACCCGGGCCGTTCCCGACAGGAGCGAGACGAGGTCGCCGATGACCGCGGTCGCGGTCTGCGGACCGCCGGCGCCCGGGCCCGAGAGCGTCACCGAGTCGATCGCCGGCCCCTCGACCGTCACCGCGTTGAACGGCCCGCCGATCGGCGCCAGGGCGTGCTCGCCGGGCAGGAAGCAGGGGAAGACGCGGACGCTCAGCTCGTCGGCGTGGAGCTCGGCGATGCCGAGCAGCTTGAGCGACAGACCGAACTCGGCGGCGTAGGCGATGTCGTCCGGGCGGATCTCCGTGATCCCCTCGTAGGCGACATCGGCCAGTCCGACCGGGACGCCGAAGGCGAGGCGCGAGAGGATCGCCATCTTCGCCGCGGCGTCGGCGCCGCCGACGTCGTCGGTCGGGTCGGCCTCGGCGTAGCCGAGCTCCTGGGCGCGCGCGAGGACGTCGGCGTAGGAGGCTCCCGTGGCCGCCATCTCGGAGAGGATGAAGTTGGTCGTTCCGTTGACGATCCCCATCACGCGGGTGATCTCGCTCGCCGCGAGCGCCTGCTGGATCACGCGGACGACGGGCACGACGCCGGCGACCGCTGCCTCGAAGCGAAGCTGGACGCCGGCCTCTCTCGCGACCTCGAAGAGCTCCTCACCGTGCTGGGCGACGAGCTGCTTGTTCGCGGTCACGACGTCGCGCCCGGAGCTCAGCGCGCGCAGGACGTAATCGCGGGCCGGGTCCGTCCCGCCCATCAGCTCGACGATGATGTCCGAGCCCTCGAGGATCGAGTCGAAATCTCCCTGCGAGCGCGTCAGCACGCCGGTGATCCGCGGACGCCTGCCCGAGGCCGCCGCGAGCTCGCCGGCCCGGGCGCCGATCAGCTCCTCGAACGCGCCGCCGACCGTTCCGCGCCCGAGCAACCCGATCCGCGCCTCGCCCTCCGGGGCTCCCGCGTTCGCGCTCACGCGCCGACGTCCCGTCGCAGCAGATCGGACTCCGTCTCGCGCCGCACGACGACGCGCGCGTCACCGTCGGCGCAGAAGATCACGGGCGGCCGCGGTATCGCGTTGTAGTTAGAGGCCATCGCATGACCGTAGGCGCCCGTCGCCGGGGTGACCAGGACGTCGCCGACCCGGGGCGAGGGCAGCGACACGCCCTCGATCAGGACGTCGCCCGATTCGCAGTGCTTTCCGGCGACCGTCACGACCTCGTCGCCGGCGGCCTCGGCGCGGTCGGCGATCAGGGCCGAGTAGGGCGAGTCGTAGAGCATCGGCCGCAGGTTGTCGGACATCCCGCCGTCGACCGAGACCCAGCGCCGCACGCCCTCGATCTGCTTGACGGTGCCGACGCGGTAGAGCGTCAGGCCGGCGTTCGCGACGAGCGAGCGGCCCGGCTCGACCAGGATCCGCGGCTCGCCGGGGAAGCTCTCGCGCACGGCCTCGATGACGCGGTCGGCGAACTCGCCGATCGTCGGCGGCCGGTCGCCCTCGACGTAGGCCACTCCGACGCCGCCGCCGACGTTGAGGATCCGGAACTCCTCCGAGGCGAGGCCGGCGAGCGCCGCGACCGCCTTCGCGTAGGGCTCGAGGTCGAACACCTGGGAGCCGATGTGCGAGTGCAGCCCGACGAGCGTCAGGTTGCTCGAGCCGCGGATCGCCGCGATGCCGGCCGCCGCCGAGCCGTCGTTGAGGCCGAGGCCGAACTTCGAGTCCTCCTGACCGGTCTGGACGTAGGAGTGGGTGTCGGCGTGGATCCCGGGCGTGACCCGGATCAGGACCTCCTGGGTGTGGTCGCGCTCGGCGCAGAGGCGGTCGAGCAGGGCGATCTCCTCGAGCGAGTCGCAGACGAAGTAGCCGATGCCGGCGTCGAGCCCGGCGCGGAGCTCGGACTCGGACTTGTTGTTGCCGTGCATGTAGATCCGCGCCGGTTCGAACCCGCCGGCGAGCGCGTGGGCGAGCTCGCCACCCGATGCGACGTCGACCGACAGCCCCTCGGCCGCGAACAGCGCGCAGATCGCGGTGATCGGCGCCGCCTTCGACGCGTAGAGGACCTCGGCGTCGCCGCTCGCCCCGAACGCCTCGCGGTAGGCACGGGCGCGGGCGCGCAGGTCGGCCTCGGAGTAGACGTAGGCGGGCGTGCCGTACTCGGCCGCCAGCTCGGCGAGATCGCAGCCGCCGACGGCCAGACGGCCGGCCGCGTCGACGGTCGCGTCGATCGGGAGCGCCGCGGCGGCTGGGACCCGGAGCCCGTTGGTGAGCTCGGGGGTTGTCGACGTCGGCTTCACCTGAGTCAGCAATATTGACGCGCGATGCGCCGCCGGCCCGATCCGAACCCTTGAGCCGGCGCTCCGTTCCCACGCCGCCGGCGCCGGACGTCCGCTCGGAGCTCGACGGCCTGCCCTACTGGCTTTGGCTTCCGGACGGCCCGCGTCCCTGGCCGGCGATGGTGATCTGCCACGGGGCCGGGTCCGGAAAGCCGAACCACGCCGACTTCGCCCGCGTCTGCCGAGGTCGAGGGTGGGCGGCACTCACCTACGACGCTCGCGGGCACGGCGAAGCGCGTGAGGAGATGGGTCCGGGGGCGCTCGGCGACGTGGCGCGGATGGCGCGCCTGCTGGCCGAGACGGACGGGGTCGACCGCAGCCGGATATGCGTCCGTGGATCGAGCATGGGCGGCTTCATGGCGATCCACGCCGCGGCGACATCGGACCTGATCGCCGGAGCGATCGCGATCTGCCCGGCTGGCGAGGAGCACCTCGCCTCGGGTTTCCGGGCGGACCGCTTCGACGGCATCCGGATCTCCGACTCCGGGCGCGAGGCGATGCTCGCGTGGCTCGCCGAGCTCGACCTCCGAGACGCCGTCGAGCTGATGGGATCGAAGCCGCTGCTGCTGGCGCATGCTCAGGGCGACACGCAGATCCCGAGCGAGTGGTCGCTCGAGCTCTATGGGCGCGCGAGCGACCCGCGCAAGCTCCTGCTCCTGCCCGGTGGCTCCCACACCTCGGTCCAGCACGACGCCGAGATCCAGGAGGCCTCGGTGCGCTGGCTCGAGCGCAACCTGCGCCGCTAAGGCAGGTAGGCCATCGGGTCGGTGGCCTCGCCGTCGACCCGGACCTCGAAGTGCATGTTGGGCCCGGTAACGCTGCCGGTGTCGCCCGAGGCGCCGACGACGTCGCCCTGACTCACCGACTGGCCGACGCTGACCCCGATCGAAGACAAATGCGCGTAGCACGTCGACACCCCGTCGCCGTGCTCGATGCACACGTAGTTGCCATATCCGCCGTAGACCGAGGCGATGGAGACCTCGCCGGAGGCCGAGGCCTGAACGGCGCCCCCGACCGGCACCGAGATGTCGATCCCCTCGTGCATCCGGCCCCAGCGGAAGCCGAACGGCGAGCTGTACGTCCCGTCAATCGGCCAGATGTAGCCCGACGAGCTCTCCTGGGACGGTCCGCTCGGTGCGGGGTCGGCCGGGGCGGGCGCGGGAGCGGACTCCGTCTCGGCGGCCTCGGCGGCCTCCGCGGCGGCGGCGGCCTCGGCGGCCTCCTGGCGCTCCTGCGCGGCCTGGATCCGAGCCTGGATCTCGCCCTGGATCGAGCTGACGTCACCCTCGAGCTGATCGATGTTCGCCTCGACCTGGTTCAGGGCGTCCGCCTTCTGTGAGCGAACCGAGTCGAGCTGGGCCTCCTGCTGTTCGAGGCTTGCGCGGGTCTGCTCGAGCTCGGCCTTGCGGGCGGCGATCTCGTCGCGGGCGGCGCTGATCCGCTCGACCGCCTCCTTCGACTCGGACCGCAGGTCGTCGACGCGGGTGAAGATCGCATCGTCCTGGTCTGAGATCTGCTTCAGGTAGTCGTAGCGCTGCATCATGTCGTCGAAGCCGTCGGCCTCGAGGATCACGGTGATCGCGTCCGGCTCGTCGGACTTGTAGATCTCGATCAGGCGCTTGCGCAGCGTCTTGCGGGCGACGGCGAGGCGCTTCTCGAGTCGCTCGAGGCGGGCCTTCTCGGCCTGCAGCTCGGCCCTGACCTCGGCGAGGCGCTCAGCGACGACGGCCTCCTTGTTGCGCAGCTCGGCGACCTGCGCCGCGAGCGCGTCGATCTGCTCCGAGTACTCCTGGATCTCCGAGGTGAGAACCCCGGCCTCGTCGCGCTTCTGCCCGAGCTCGGACTGCTTCGCGTCGAGCTGAGACTGGAGATCCTGGGCCTGGGCGCCGCCGGCAGCGAGCACGACCGCTATCGCGGCGGCGAGTACGGCCGTCAGGATTGCAAGCGCCCTCGGGCGCGACGATGTCGTCGTTCGCTCGTTCAAATCTTCCTATTCGGTTGCCGCCTCGCCTACGGGGTTAGCTGTCGGGCTCGCGCTGCTGGCGCTAGGTCGGCCGGTGATCGGACGCGACCATTCGCCCCTATGTCCGGGTGGGTCCCCCGCTCCGCTCATTCCGTCTCACGGACTCGGCGTCGCAGACTGTGCGGCAACCTAGCACCGCCCGACGGGCCTGCCCACGCTCGAGCGGCCTCGTTATGGAACCTGCAAGAGGCCTTGCATTGCAGGGATTCCTTGTGATTCGGTGAACCCTGGCCGGAAGTCGGGCGTCGTCCGGGATCGATGATCTAAGGTCACGCCCCCGATGCGCCGGAACCTCCTCATAGCTCTCGCGGTCCTCGTCGCGCTCGCCGCCGGATTCTTCGGCGCACGTGTGCTCGACTCAGACGAGGAGGGGCTCGAGGCCGCGCCCGGACCTCCCGTGATCGTCCGCGAACTGCCCGCCCCCGAGGAGACCGAGGAGCTCGGCTATCCCGCCTTCGCGACGAAGAACACGACCCGGGTCGCGGGACAGAACTCGGTCGCCAGCGCGGCCGGCGTCGCGCTCGCCACCTACCCGGCGACCGGCGGCTCGCCGAGCCCCGACGCCGTCTCGCTCGTCGACTCCGAGGACTGGCCGAGCGGGATCGCCTCGGCGTCGCTGATGGCGAGCCCGATCGGGGCGCCGATGCTCGTCACCGACGGCCCCGACCTCCCCGAGCTGACCGCGAACGCGATCACGCAGCTCGACCCGACCGGCTCCGCGGACACCGACGGCGCGCAGGCCTTCGAGGTCGGGATCGCGACCGCCCCGGAGGAACTCCGCTCCGAGACGGTCGACGGTCGCAACCCCGCCGAGGTCGCGGTCGGCGTCGCGAAGCTCCGCGCCCGGCTCACGGGCGAGGACCCCGAGGCCGTCGTCGTCACGACCTCCGACGACGCCGACTACGCGATGCCGGCCGCCGGCTGGGCGGCGCGCTCGGGCGATCCGGTCCTGTTCACCGGCGCCGACAGCCTCTCCCCCGAGACCGAGCGCTACCTCGAAGAGCTCGCGAAGGACGGCCGCCCGGACGTCTACGTCCTCGGCCCCGAGGCCGCGATCTCGGAGAAGGTGTTCGACCAGATCGACGACGTCGCGCGCGGGGCGCGGCGGATCGAGGGCGAGAACCCGGTTCAGAGCGCGATCGAGTTCGCGCGCTTCGCCGACGGCGACTTCGGCTGGGACATCAACGACCCCGGCCACGGCTTCGTGGTCGCCAACGTCGAGCGCCCGCTCGATGCCGGGGCCGCGGCGCCGCTGTCGGCGAGCGGCACCTGGGGCCCGCTGCTCGTCACCGACGACGCCGACGGCCTGCCGCCCGACCTTCGTGCCTACCTGCTCGACCTCAAGCCGGGCTTCGTCGACGACCCGACTCGCGCGCTCTACAACCACGTCTGGGTGATCGGCGACGAGCGGACGATCTCCGTCGCCCTCCAGGCCGCCCTCGACGAGGTCGCCGAGGTGGCGCCGGTGAGCCGCGGCGCCGGCAGCATCAGCGGCGAGGAGGACACCGCCGAGCCCCAGGATGCCGAGGACGAGCAGCGCGGCGACGGCGGGTCGGCGCAGGCCGACGACGCCGCGGACGCCGATGCGGACGACGACGGCGCGGATGCCGGCTCGGGGCCGGATTCCGCAGCCGGTGACGACGAGCCGGATGCCGGCTCGCGCGATGCGGCAGACTCAGACTCCCAGTGAGCGAGCGCGAGCGATCAGACCGGATCACCGGCGGGATAACCGTTGATGACATCCGTGCTCTGGCCGGGCCCGCAACGCCCCACTTCTCGCTTCAGATCCGCAACCGGATCCAGCGCCTGATCGCCAAGCTGCCGGCCGATCATCCGGCGCGCGTCGAAGGTGAGCGCCAGGTGGCGCGCCTGACCGATCTCGCACGCCACTCGGGCGAGCCGCGCGGCCGCGGCCCCATCGCCCGCTAGGCGACCGCGCTCACTGGACGCCGCACTCCTCCGAGCCGAACTCTCGGGCCAGGCGCCCGGCCTCACGCAGCGCGGGCGGCGGCCCATCGAGCACGGCCGTGGGATCGGCCTCGATCTCGTCGACCGCCCGGCTCGTCGCGTCGAGGATCGCCTCGACGTCGTCCTCCGACCCCTCGGGCGGCGGCAGCGCCCCGATCGCGTCGACCTCGGCGCGGAGGCCCGGCACGATCAGGCCTTCGACGAGCTTTCGCAGCTCGGCCGGGGTCGGCTGGCGGTTCCGGGTCGCCAGGTCGTCGGCGGCCGCCTCGATCCGCGAGTCGCCCGACAGGCAGATCTGGTCGGCCTGCGCGATGAACTCATCCTTGGGAAGCGGAGCCTCGGGCTCGGGCCGCGGGGTGCCCGAGGTCGGCTCGGAGGAGGCGCCGCAGGCGGCGAGGGTGAGCGCCAGGACGATGAGGGTCGCGAGCGCTGCGCAGGTCCGGATCACCGAGGGGAGTCTGAACGAGCCGAGCGGCGGGGCGGGGCGGCGGGAGGTCGCCACCGGGAGGCACGGCCGCCGAACGTCCCGGAAGTACCCCTATAGGGGCACATTTGGGACGTTCACCGTCCCGGGCGCCTCCGCCCACCGAACGGAGCCGAAAAGCAAGCATGAGCGGGGAAGCAGGCGAGGACGTGTGCCGTCACGGCACACGACGAGCCGATGACCCGCTCAGGCGCCGCTTTGCAGGCTCCGCCCCCGCGGACGACCGAAAGGCACGGGGATCGAGCGCGTTGCTAGACGCGCTCGATCAACGTGCCGGTCCCCAGGCCGCCGCCGCAGCACATAGTGACCAGGCCGCGCTCGGAATCGGAGCGCTCCATCTCGTGGAGCAGCGTCGTCAGCAGGCGGGCGCCGGTCGAGCCGAGCGGGTGGCCGAGCGCGATCGCGCCGCCGTTGACGTTGACGCGATCCATGTCGGGCTCGAGCTCACGGCGCCAGGCGGCGAGCACCGAGGCGAAGGCCTCGTTGACCTCGAAGCGATCGATGTCCGAGATCGACATCGAGTTGCGCTCGAGCAGCTTGCGGGTGGCCGGGATCGGACCGGTCAGCATGATCACCGGGTCGACGCCGACGGTCGTCTGGTCGACGATCCGCGCCCGCGGGGTCAGGCCGAGCTCCTTCGCCTTCTCGGGCGTCGTCAGCAGAAGCCCCGCCGCGCCGTCGGAGACCTGCGAGGAGTTGCCGGCGGTGATCTTGCCGTCCTCCTTGAACGCCGGCTTGAGCTCGGCCAGCGTCTCGAGGCTGGTACCCGGCCGGATGCCCTGATCGGTGACGTAGGTGTCGCCGTTGACCTGGAACGGGATCGTCTCGCGCTCGAAGCGGCCCTCCTGGGTCGCCTGGTCGGCGAGGGCGTGCGAGCGGACCGCGATCTCGTCGAGCTCGGGCCGCGGGATCTCCCACTGGTCGGCGATCATCTCGGCCGAGATCCCCTGCGAGACCAGGTTGAAGCGGTCCATGAGCTGCGGCGTGAACGGCGCGCCGTGCTCCTGCATGACGCTGAAGCCGTCGGCGAAGGAGATGTGGCCCATGTGCTCGACCCCGGCGCCGATCGCGACGTCGCAGACGCCGGAGGCGATCTGGGCGGCGGCGAAGTTGACGGCCTGCTGGGCTGAGCCGCACTGGCGGTCGACGGTCGTCGCGGGCACCTCGACCGGGAGCCCGGCCTCGAGCCAGGCGTTGCGGCCGATGTTCATCGCCTGCTCGCCGAACTGCTGGACGCAGCCGCAGATCACGTCGTCGACCTCGTTCGCGCCGATCCCGGCGCGCTCGATCAGCTCGGAGTAGGTCCGGGCGAGCAGCGTCGAGGGATGGACCTCGCGGTAGTAGCCCTTCTCCGGGTGGCCGCGACCGATCGGCGTCCGCACCGCCTCGGCGATGACGACCTCACGTCCCTGGAACCCACCGTTGCTGGCCATCGCAGTCTCCCGTCTCGTGATCGCTGCTCGCGTCGCCGGCCTGAGGCATCTGGAAACGCGTCGTACAAGTTTGCGCCTCCAGCCTACCGGCGCTCGGCCGACCCGCGCCGTGCGTGGCCGATCGCACGGCCGCGGTCGACGCCGCTCGCGCGCATCCTTGTTAGAACCCCGCCCGAATGAGCAGCGAGAACGGATACGAGAGACCCGCGGTCGCGGGCAGCGGGACCATCGCCACCGGCTTCGCCGCCGCGGCCAGCATCCTCGGTGAGGTGAAGCTGCTGGCGCGCTCGGACGCGTCCGCGTGGCGCGCCGAGGAGAAGGCGCAGAAGGCCGCGTCGAAGCTCGAGGGCGGCGACCCCTCGCACATCAAGGTGACCACCGACATGGCCGAGCTCGCCGACTGCGACCTCGTCGTCGAGGCGATCGTCGAGGACCTCGAGCACAAGGCGACGTTGCTCAAGGAGGTCGCCGAGGCGGTGCCGGGCGCGGACCTGGCGACGACGACCTCATCGCTCCAGATCGGGGAGATCGCGCTCGAGTCCGGGCTCGAGAAGCGGCTCTACGGACTCCACGTCTTCAACCCGGTCCCGCGGATGGAGCTGATCGAGCTCTGCCTGCCGCCCGGCCTCGACGAGGGGATCGGCGATCGCGCGCGTGCCTTCTGCGACGCGCTCGGCAAGACCGGGGTCGAGGTCGCCGACAAGGCCGGCTTCGTCGTCAACCGGCTGCTGTTCCCGTTCCTCTTCGACGCGGTCCGGCTGATGGAGGAGCACGACCTGACCCCCGCCGACGTCGACACCTGCATGAACCTGGGCGCCGGGCACCCGATGGGCCCGCTGCGCCTGATCGACTTCGTCGGCCTCGACGTCTCGGCGGCGATCGGCGAGTCGCTCTACGCCGAGACCGGAAACGACGAGCACCGGGCTCCCGACATGGTCCGGCGCCTGATCGACGAGGGACGGCTCGGCCGCAAGGCCGGCAAGGGCTTCTACGACTACTAGGAGCGGACCGAGCGCTCGACCGAACGGGGCCGAAAAACAAGGCCAATTGAGGGAAGCAGGCGAGGACGTGTGCTCCGCACACGACGAGCCGATGACCCCGAGTGGCGCCGCTTTGCAGGCCCCGCCCTCTCGGAGACCGCGCGGCCTCAGGCGGCTCGGGGGTAGCCCTCGTCCTGGGTCGTGATCCGGCCCGAGCGATCCCAGAAGGCGTCGGCCTCCGAGCAGCCCTGCCGGTTGGCCGCGTCGACGATCTCGGCCCACGGGAGCTGGGCGTCGGGGAGCTCGTCCCAGCGCGCGAGCTCTAGCGCCTCGAGCGAGCCGCTCAGCGCGGGACCGAGGTGGCACTGCCCGCGGAGCATCTCGCGGAGCACCTCAAGCTGCTTGTCAGTGAGCCTGACGGTCCAGATGGTCCGACGTTAGGCACGCCGCCGGACGGAAATCGACGCCGGCGGGCGGGGCTCAGCCCGCCAGCGAGGTGCGCAGGAAACCGATCACGTCGCCCAGGACCTCGTCGCGGTTCGTCTCGTTGAAGATCTCGTGCTCGGCGCCGGGATAGGACCGCTCCTGCGTCCGCTCACCGCGCAGGTTGGCGATCGCCGCACGGGTCGGCTCGATCGGCACGATCTTGTCCTCCTCACCGTGGAGGTAGAGGACCGGGAGCTCGCCGAATCCCGGACCGGCGGCGATCCGCTCGACCGCTTCGACGAAGCTCTGAAGCGTCTCGCGGCGGAACCCTCCGTGGTAGACGAGCGGATCGGCCATGTAGGCCTCCCCGACCGCGGGGTCGCGCGACAGCGCCGCCGGGTCGATCGGCACCTCGGGGATCGGATCCATCTCGAGCAGCCCCATCAGTCCCGGGTTCTCGCCGATCGCCGGCCCGGAGAGGACGAGCGCCGCGAGCTCGTCGCCGTGGAGCTGCGCGTAGCGCGTCGCGATCAGGCCGCCCATCGAGTGGCCGATCAGGGCGACCGGCAGACCGGGATGGCGCTCGCGGGCGAGCTCCGCGACGGCGTGCAGGTCCGCGGCGTACTCGTCGCCGCCCGGGACCAGGGCGCGCTCTCCGTCCGAGCGCCCGTGGCCCGCGTGGTCGGGCGCGAAGACGGCGGCTCCCTCGGCGATCAGAGCCGCGGCGACGTGGTCGTAGCGGCGAGCGTGCTCGCCGTAGCCGTGCGCGAGCAGGCACACGAATCGGGCGTCGGGGTTCGGCCACTCGTGGACGACGACCCGTCCCAGCGCGCCGTCGAGCTCGTCACTGCGCGGCTCGGCCATCGCCGCGCAACCTAGACGACGCGAGCCGGCCCGCGCACTCGCGGGGTCGCGAACTCCGCGCCGGTCCGGCCGCGCCTCACGATCGGGCGGACTGGGGTTAACGTGAGGCCGTGGCCCTGAGCGGACCTCAGCCAGGTGACGAGCGGCCCGGCGCGCGGACCGGAGCCCAGACGCAGGCCCCGTTCCTCGACGCGCTCGTCGACTACGCCGGCCGCGATCCCAGCCGCATGCACGTCCCCGGCCACAAGGGCGGGCGTGGCGCCGACCCGGGACTCGTCAGCGCGCTCGGCGAGCGCGCGCTCGAGCTCGACGTGCCGGCCGGGATCGAGGGCATCGACGTCGGCCCCGACCTCGAGCGGCTGCCGTTCCACACCGCGCAGCGACTCGCCGCCGATGCGTGGGGCGCGCGGCGCAGCTGGTTCCTCGTCAACGGCGGGTCCGGCGGCAACCACGCGATCCTGCTCGCTCTCGCGCACACCTCGGAGCGCGTCGTCGTCCAGCGAAACGTCCACTCGTCGATCGTCGACGGGCTCGTCCTCTCCGGTCTGCGCCCGCGGTTCGTCGCGCCGGTCCTCGATCCCGAGCTCGGCGTCGCTCACTGCCTCGAGCCCGAGGCGCTCGCCCGGGCCCTCGACGAGACGCCCGGAGCGTCGGCGGCGCTCGTCGTCTCGCCGACCTACTTCGGCGCCGTCGCCGACGTCGCCGGACTCGTCGAGGTCGCCCACGAGCGCGGTGTCGCCCTGATCTGCGACGAGGCCTGGGGCGCGCACCTGCGCTTCTCGCCCGAGCTGCCTCCCTCCGCGCTCGAGCTCGGGGCCGACGCGGTGCTCTCCTCGACGCACAAGATCGTCGGGAGCCTCACCCAATCGGCGATCCTGCATCTCGGCCACACCGACCTGATCGACGAGCGGCTCGTCGACCGCGCCGTGACGCTGATCGAGTCGACGAGCCCGAACGGTCCGCTCACCGCCTCGCTCGACGCGGCTCGGCGCCAGGCCGCCACCCGGGGCGAGGAGCTGCTCGCTGAGACGGTCACCTCGCTGGCCGCGCTGCGCGAGGAGATCCGCGGGATCGACGGCCTCGACGTGCTCGACGAGCGCCTCCTCGAGCGGCCGAGCGTTCACGACTTCGACCCGCTCCGGCTCGTCGTCGACGTCCGCGGAACCGGGGTCACCGGGCACCGGATCGCCGAGCTGATGCGCGCCTCGCACGACATCAACCTCGAGCTGTTCTCCGAGAACGTCGTCGTCGCGGTGTTCGGGCTCGGTGAGCGCGCCCGCGAGACGGGCGCGCGGCTCGTCGAGGCGCTGCGCGCGGCGACCGCCTCGATCGGCGAGTCGGGAGAGCGTGAGGAGCGCGCGTTTGCCGAACCGCCGCAGTGGGGCCGGCCCGAGCTGACGCCGCGTGAAGCCTTCCTCGCCGCCCATGACGTGGTCCCCTTCGACGAGGCCGAGGGACGGATCGCCGGCGAATCGCTCGCCGCCTACCCTCCGGGTGTGCCGAACGTGCTCCCAGGCGAGCTGCTGACCCGCCAGACGCTCGACTACATCGCCGACTCGATCGGCCACGGCGGACTGGTCCGCGGCGCGAGCGACCGCTCGCTGAAGACGATCCGCGTGGTGTCGCGATGAGCCGCGACGGCGCGGCCGGGGTGGGGCCGGACGGGCGCTGGGGTTCGGACTCCGAGTACGCGACGCTCCACGACATCCTCCTCGGACCGCCCGAGAACTACCGCTGGCGGGCGACGAGCATGATCTCGAAGGCGACGCTCGAGAGCGGGCGGACGTTCGACGGCGAGCTCGCGCTCGCCCAGCACCGCGAGCTGATGGCCGCATACGACCAAGCGGGCGTGCGCACCCACTTCCTCGAAGGCGACCCGGTGCTGCCCTACCAGGTGTTCTCGCGCGACTCGAGCGTGATGACGCCGTGGGGCGGCTACGTGACGGCGCCGAAGCAGCAGTGGCGCCGCGGCGAGTACTCGGCGGTGCTCGACTTCTACGCCGCCAACGACATCCCGCTCTGGCGCCGCGCGACGGCCGGCGCGATCGAGGGCGGCGACGTCGTCGTGATCGAACCCGGGAAGATCCTGATCGGCAACGGCGAGGAGCGGACCGAGGTCCAGGCCGCCAACCAGCTCGCCGACTGGTTTCGGGCCGAGGGCTGGGAGGCGCGGGTCGAGCCGATCCCGGGCCACTTCATCCACATCGACGTGCTCGTCTCCGTGCTCGCCCCACGCGTCGCGGCCGTCTGCGTCGACGCGGCCCCCACGGGTCTCGTGCGCTGGCTGCGTGACGCCGACTACGAGATCCTCGAGGTGTCGGTGGCCGACGCCTTCGGGCTCGGGGTCAACGCGATCTCACTCGGGGACGAGCGCGTGATATCGGCGTCGGGATCGGCGGCGCTGAACGAGAAGCTCCGCGCGCTCGGGCTCGAGGTCTTCGACCCCGACCTGTCGATGTTCACGCTCGGCGGCGGCGGAGCTCACTGCCTCGGCCAGCCGCTGCGGCGCACCTACCTCAGCGCCTGAAGATGACCGAGGCTCGCGCGGCGATCGACGCGGCCCGCGTGATCGCCGAGCTGCGCGAGCTCGACCGGCTGACCGGTGGGCCGGGCGGAGCGTGGCGCGTCGCCTGGGGCCCTGTCTGGCGCGAGGCGCGCGAATGGCTTGGCGCCCTGACCGCCGAGCTCGGCTGCGAGACCTGGCGTGACTCGGCGGGCAACGAGTTCCACCGGCTTCGCGGCGCCGCCGATGGTCACGCGGTCGCGGTCGGATCGCACCTCGACTCGGTCGCCGACGGTGGCTGGCTCGACGGCGCCCTCGGTGTCGTCGCCGGGCTCGGTTGCGTTCGTGCCTGGGCCGAGGCCGGCGGGCCGCCGCGCGACATCGTCCTCTGTGACTGGGCCGACGAGGAGGGCTCGCGATTCGGCCACTCACTGCTCGGCAGCTCGGCGGCCGCGGGCACGCTCGACGCGGGAGCGGCGGCGGAACTGACGGATGCCGACGGCGTCACGCTCGGGGAGGCGCTCGCCGAGAACGGACTCGACGCGGCGCGACTCGGCGATGCCGAATCGGAGCGACCGAACCTCGGCGCCTACCTCGAGCTGCACATCGAGCAGGGCCCGGTCCTCGAGTCGGAGGGGCTCGCCGCGTCGGCGGTTCGCGGAACCGCGGGCGTCGAGCGCTTCGGGCTGCGCTTCGGCGGCCGCGCCTCGCACGCGGGAACGACGCCGATGGACCAACGCCGCGATGCGGGTCTCGCGGCGGCAGGGACCGCGCTCGAGACCGAGCGCGTCGCGATCGACCTCGGTGGCGTCGCGACCGCGGGGCGACTCGAGCTCAGCCCGGGCGCGACGACGATCATCCCCGGTGAGGCCGAGCTGCTCGTCGACCTGCGGCATCCCGACCCCGATCTGCTCGGCGAGATGCTCGCCCGAGTGCGCGGCTTCGCCGACCTCGCGGCGAGCGAGCGTGGATGCTCGGTCGCGATGGAGCCGATCTGGCGGATCGCACCGATCGCCTTCGACGCCGGACTCGTCGCGCTCGCCGGCGAGGCCGTCTGCGAGAGCGAGCGCGGCCGGGCCGAGCCGCTGACCAGCGGCGCGCTCCACGACGCAGCCAACGTCGCGCTGTGGGCGCCGGTCGCGATGGTCTTCTCGAGCTCGATCGGCGGCCTCAGCCACAACCGTGACGAGGACACCTCCGAGGAGGACCTGCGGATCGCGATCGAGGCCTACGGCGCCACCGTCGGGCGCGTTCTGGCCCGCTGAGCTCTCAGCCCGGCCTCGGTGGAATCTCAGACCGGCCAGGACCGGCTCGAGCGTCCACCAGAGCCCGGCTAGCCGGTGTGGACGGGGTCGCCCCCGCTGTCCTCGAGCGTGTTGCCGATCGGCGGAATCGGGTTGTCGCGCAGGATTCGCGCCATGTGGAGCAGGTTGTGCGCGCACCACGAGCTCGTTCGCAGCGTGTAGGGGTGCTCGGGGCCGCCGGCGTCGAGGTATGACGGGCCCGGCCCGGCCGGGCCGACCCAGTAGGTGTCGGCGTTCGGCGGAACGACGCATCCGAGATGGGTCAGGTTGAACAGGGTCGATTCGGCCGAGGAGTGGGCGCCGTCCTCGTTGCCCGTCACGACGACTCCGGCGACCTTGTTGTAGAGCGGGTACTGCCCGTGCTCGTTCGTCTCGTTGTAGGTCCCATCGAGGCGTTCGATGACCATCTGGCAGACGGACGAGCGGTGGCCGAACCAGATCGACATCCCGACGAGCAGGATGTCGGCGGCGATGACCTTCTCGAGGATCCGCGGCCACTCGTCGCCGTCGCCCTCGTCGGAGCTGACGCCGAAAGGGATCCTGTAGTCGACGGGCCGCAGGATCTCCGTCTCGACCCCGTGGTCGTCGAGCAGCCCGAGCACGCGGTTCATCAGCGCCTCGGTGTGCGAGCGCTCGGGTGAGCGCTTCAGCGTGCAGTTGAGCCCCAGGGCGCGCAGCCCCGCACCCGCGTCGGCACTCAGTCCCTCGGTCATCCTCGGCCTCCTCGCCTCGCCGTTGCCTCGCGTAAGTGTGGACGGTCTGGACAATTGCACCGAACGCTCGCTCGGGTAGGTTGGGCGCCGGTCGCGCGACCCCCGCTCGGCCGCGAGGAGAGGAGCGGCCGGACGATGGAGAGCGCGTCGATCGCAGCCTCGCCTGCGACTGGGGAGGACCACGTCGACAAGGGCCTCAAGAAGGGGTCGGTCGGCTTCGTCGACCAGCTGTCGATCGGGCTCGCGTCGACCGCGCCCGCCTACTCGCTCGCCGCGGTCATCGGCTCGATCGTCGTCCTGACCGGCGTCCATGCGCCGGGAACGCTGCTGCTCTCGTTCGTCCCGATGTTCTTCATCGCGACGGCCTTCCTCTACATGAACCGCGTCGATCCGGACTGCGGAACCACGTTCTCGTGGGTCACGCGCGCGCTCGGCCCGTACCTCGGTTGGATGGGCGGCTGGGCGATATCCGTGACCGGGATCCTCGTGATCGGATCGCTCGCCGACGTCTCGGCCTTTTACATCTTCGACCTGCTCGGCTTCGACGAGCTCAAGCGCGAGCGCTTCGCGATCGTGGGCCTCGCGCTCCTGATCATGGGCGTGATGACCGCGATCTGCGTGATCGGCACCGAGGCGTCGGCACGGCTGCAGCGCGTGCTGACGCTGGGACAGGTCGGGATCATGCTGCTGTTCGCCCTCGTCGCCTTCGTCCGGCTCGCGATCGGCGACGCGCCGGAGCGCGCGATCACCCCCGAGCTCAGCTGGATATCGCCGTTCGGCGAGGGCGTCGAATACTCCTCGCTGCTCAGCGGACTGCTGCTGGGCGTCTTCATCTACTGGGGCTGGGAGAGCGCGGTCAACCTCGCCGAGGAGTCCGACAACGAGACCGGCGCCGGCGTGGCGGGCCTGATGTCGACGCTGATCCTGCTCGGCACCTACGTCGCGGTGGCGATCGCGCTGATCGCGACGGCGGGCCTCGAGAAGATCGAGCGCTTCGACGACAACGCCGGGGTGCTCGGCGCCGTCGCGCAGGACGTCCTCGGCCCGCTCGCCTTCCTCGTCGTCGTCGCGATCATCGTCTCCGGCATCTCCTCGGCGCAGACCACGATCCTGCCCGGATCTCGCACCTCGCTCTCGATGGCCGCCGCGGGCGCGCTGCCGAAGAAGTTCGCGCAGATCCATCCGCGCTTCCTAACGCCGGACTTCGGGACGATCACGATCGGCGTCCTCGCCGCGGTCTGGTACGTCGGCGCGAGCCTCGTCTCCGACAACTTCCTGTTCGACTCGCTGTCGGCGCTCTCGCTCCTGATCGCCTTCTACTACGCGCTGACCGGCATCGCCTGTGCGATCTACTGGCGCCGCGAGCTGCTGCGATCGGTCAAGAACTTCCTCTTCATCGGCCTCGCGCCGTTGATCGGGGCGCTGCTGCTCGCCTACCTGCTCGGGGCGTCGGCGATCGAGGTCGGTGACCCGGCGAACTCCTACACGGGGCAGTCGGTGTTCGGGATCGGCGTGCCGCTGTTCATCGCCCTCTTCTTCTTCGTGAGCGGGCTCGTGCTGATGATCCTCTGGCGGGTGTTCGCGCGGCCCGAGTACTTCTCGCGGCGGCCGTTCCAGGCGGTGCCGCGGGACGTGGCCGAAGGCAGACGACGGGTCGAGGCGATCGGCGCCTCGGAGGACGAGGTGCCGGGATGAACAGAACGCTCGTCGTCGGCTTCGACGGCTCCGACTGCGCCGATGCGGCGCTCGATCACGCGATCGAGATCGCCTCCGAGCTCGGCGACCGGATCGTGATCACCTTCGGCTACGAGCCCTCGAACTACGGCGAGGAGCACGCCGCCCATCGCGAGGCGGTGCGAAAGCTCGGGGCCGAGGTCACCGAGAAGGCGATGGCGAAGGCGCGTGAGAGAAACGTCGACGCGGAGCTCGCGCTGGTTGCGAAGCGGCCGGTCGAGGCGCTGCTCGAGACGGCCGCCGCGCACGACGCCCGCGCGATCGTCATCGGCGGCTACGGCGAGCGACCGCTGAAGGGGGCGATCCTCGGCTCGACGCCGCACAAGCTCCTGCATCTCTCCGAGCGCCCGGTGCTCGTGGTCCCGGCCGACTGACCCGCGCGCCCGTTTCGCGGACGGGGCACGCGGTACCTCCTCGATGGGGCGACGAGAGGAGAGACGATGACTGTCGAGGCCGAGAGCGGGTTCGGCTCCTACGAGGAGGCGGTCGAGGGGCACACGTGGGACGTCCCGGAGCGCTTCAACATCGCCACCGCGGTCTGCGACGCCCACGATCCGGGCAAGCAGGCGATGATCTGGGAGCGCTTCGACGGCGAGCGCCGCGAGGTGAATTGGGGCGAGCTCCAGCGGCTCTCGAATCAGGCCGCCAACGCGCTGCGCGCCGAGGGGATC